>CAYUFY010000089.1:0-15860 GCA_964443795.1 uncultured Anaerolineales bacterium
CAGTCCATGACGTTTTGCCCTCATTTACTAAGAATACAACTATCGAGTTAATAATGACATCGTTATTGATCCCCTAAGATATGGCTTTGACCTCACCGTTTATGAATACTACGATTCTGCAACTGGTAAAAATTTGGGCTTCTTCTTTGATTCGCAATTTGATTTTGTGACACAAAGACCAATGTTGTCCCCTGATAAACGTTGGCATATTTTGGATGAAACAACACAAGCGACCAGATATATGCTCTATGATTTACAAACTAAAGAAGGTTATGTTCTGAGCGACAGCCCAACAATTTATTTGAGGTACTTCAATTGGTCCCCCGACAGCGCCAGCTTTTACCTCATCAGCCGCCCGGTCAGCGAAACCGCCAAGCCTTTGCCCCAAACCCCCTTCGGCCTCCTCGCCCTCGACCCGCTCACGCGCCAATTCACTCAACTCTTCGACCAAGCGATGGACGCACAGTGGAGTCCTGATAAGCAAAAGTGGTTTGTCGTCTTTCCCGCCAAACAAACCGATGGCACACGCGGATTGGTCGGCGGCATTTTTGACCCACAGGCTGGAACGCTCATGGGGCGCGAATTTATCTCCGACCATTTGCTCTACGCCAACCCGGGCGAGGGTGATTTGGTCCCGGCGGCATGGTCCAACGACAGCACCCGCGTGGTCTTTGGCGATTCGCAAGGCAACTTGACCCTGCTCAACGTGGACGGCACAACCCAACCACTCGCCTCCGGCCTCCCCACCGAGGGTTGGCCGAAAGATGTTCACTACTCATGGTCGCCGGATGACCAGCACTTGCTTGTCCAATATGGCGAGCAGGCGTGGATTGCGACCATCCCCTAAAATCCGTTCCATCCGCTGACAACTCTTCGCGTTCTTCGTGTTAAAGCTTGTCGCCTGAATTAAAAACAAAAGAGCGCCTCACCGACGCTCCTTTGGAACTTGAATCTTGAAATCTGAATCTTTTCAGTTATTTGGTCGCAAACCGATACCCCACCCCGCGCGAAGTCAAAATAAACTCCGGCTTCTCGGGGTTGCGCTCTATTTTCTTCCGCAGATAGTGGACGTATAACTTAAGACTCTCGTTGGCTTCGCCATACTCCGGCCCCCACGCTTGGGCAATCAATTCGCTCCGGGTCAGCACGCGGCCCGCGTTACGCGCCAACAGCGAGAGCAGGGAGAACTCCTTGGGGGTCAGTTCCACCACCTTGCCGCGCACCGTCACCTCGCGGGTCATGAAGTTAATCTTCAAATCGCCGTTGCTGAACACCAGCTCGTCGGTCGTGCGGTGGTCGGTCGCGCGGCGCAGGTGAATCTTGATGCGCGCCACCAACTCGCGGTTGTCAAACGGCTTCACGATGTAATCGTCGCCGCCAATCTCCAGCCCTTTCACCACGTCCTTGATGGTGTTCTTGGCGGTGATGAACAAAATGGGAACGTCGGTGGTTTCGCGCAGACGGCGGCAGACCTCCCACCCATCCATCTCCGGCATCATCACATCCAGCAACACCAAATCGGGCTTCTTGTCTTGTGCCAGGCGCAAGCCTTCATTGGGCGAGGGCGATTTATAGACATCAAAGCCCTCATGTTGCAACAGTGTGCTCACGAGCCACAACGTATTGTCGTCGTCGTCAATGACCAGGATTTTTTGCGGCATAGATTTAACCTCGTATGAAACTTGTTAGAAAAAGTTTAGCACTGTGGGCGCACAAAGGCAAATGGAAAACTAACCCTAATTCACGCTCTCTTTTGTGCAGTATTCGTGCCGCTCGTATTTCCATTTTGCCCTATCGAACACCCGTGCTACAATCCGCACATGGCTCTGGAACTCAACAAACTCCTCACCGAGGTCGAAGCGCTGGGCGCGACTGCCGCGCAACGCGCCAATGACTTGAGCAACCTCCTCCCCAAAGTCAGCGCCGAACTGGCTAAGCTAGGCGTAGCCGATGATTTGTTGCGCCAAAAAGTGGATAAAGCCGGCGAGCGCTGGCCCGGCGCGATTCCCGCTTCCGAACCGATTAACCTGGCCCGCGCGTGTCCCGCACACCCGATGGACCTCAACGTGCTCGGCGCAGACGGCTCGCAGATTTACCCCGACCGCCACGGAAGCACACTCTATTACCTCATCAACGTCGGGAGCATCGCCTACCCCCACAACCAGCCCGAGGCCCCGCTCATTCACAGCGAGCCGCACGTCTTCTACGAAGACAACGAACTCTACGGCGATGAAGGCGAGGGCCAAATCCCCAGCGCACTGATTGATGGCCGCCGCGATGTGGCCGAGTTGGGCGAGCTGGCGCGGCTGGCGCTGGAGCGGCACGGCCAGCCCACCGTGGCTCTTGTGGATAACGGCCTCATCCTGTGGTTGGCTTTGCAACTCCAAGACAAACACAAACGCCAAGTGGATGAGGTGCTGAAAGAATATCTCGCGCACCTCGACACCTTGCGCGATGCGGAAGCCGTGGTCGCCGGTTTCGTCGGGCGGCCCCGCAACGCCAACATCCTCGCGCTCTTGTATCTCAACAAACTGCCCCTCGACCAAATCACCGATGAGAACTTGCGCCTCAACCCCTATCGCGGCCTCACCGACCTGATGGTCTTCGAGCGCCACTTGCAACCCGGTGAACGAAGCGCCCTATTCATCAATAACTCGCCCGTCAATCAGCGCGACTTTCAGCGGCATTTGATTCATTTCTTCTATGTGAATGTGGGCCGCGCGGAGGTGCCGGAAATCGCGCGGGTGGAGGTGCCCCAGTGGGTCGCGGCTGACCCGATGGCCCTCGACTTGGCCCACGCGGCCATCGTCGAGCAGTGCCGCGCCCCCGAGGGCTTTCCCTACGTCCTCGTCCGCGCGCACGAACTCGCCGTCGTCACCCACAAAGAAAAAGATGCTTTCGACCAAATGGTGCAGACCTCGCTCATCCAACACGGCCTGTTCGCGCGCATTTCGCAAAAAGCGCAAACCAAACAATGGACCGCGGGCCGACGGCGACACAAACTGTAACTACAAGTGACAGTCACCTTTAAGGTGACTGTCACTTAAGGATATTTCTATGACTCAAATCATCGGGCGCGTCCTGCGCTCCTCCACTTTAGGCTTTGCGGGCGCGTTGCGTTTGCCCGAACCCAACGTACCGACCTTCGGAATGTTCGTCAAGGCGCACATCCAACAAAAAACCGCCGAAGTCATCGGCCTCGTCTACAACGTCAACATTGACGATGACTTGTTCGCGCGGCAAGTGGCCGTGGCCGATGGCCTCGACGAAACCAAAATCGCCGACCAACAACGCAACCGCCAAGTGCCGGTGGAATTTAGCGTGCTGTCTATTGGGAGCAAAACCTCCAGCAGTTACAGCCAGGCGCTCCCGCCGCAACCGCCCATGACGCTCGACCCCATTTATAAATGCGCGCCCGATGAGATTGTGGCCTTCACCCGGACTTTTGATTTTGTGCGGTTAGTGCTGATGACGATGGAAGTGCCCAGCGATGAACTGCTGGTGGCCGCGCTCCAAGCGGCGGCGGCGGCCCGACCGGTGGCCGACCGTGAAGATTTCCTCATTGCCGCCGGGCGCGAGTGCGCCCGCTTGCTGGCCCGCGACTTGTTGCACCTCGATAACTTAGTGCGCCGCCTAAAGGGATAACGCCATGACTGACAACCCGTTGGATAACTTTGGTTTGGCTCCCCTCACCGCGATGGGGCAGGTGGTGGGCGGCTCGCTCTCGGCCGGGCTGGATGTGAAGCTCGACCCGGCCATGCTTTTGGAAGGTTTGGCCGTTGGGCGCTACGTGGTGATCCACGGCAAACAGACCGGGCGCAAGTTCTTCGGTCTCATCACCGACATCGCGTTGGATGCCACCAACCCCGATATCGCCAAATCCCCGCCGGATGTGAGTGACCGCGTGAGCCAGAACATCTACGGGAGCGCGGTGGCCTTTGGGGTGATTCACGTCAGCCCCATGCTCGCCCTCGATGACGGCGAACCCAAGCCGGTCAAGACCATCCCTTCTCATTTCTCGCCCGTGTTCGAGGCCACCGAAGAAGATGTAAACACGGTCTTTGGCAAGGAGGATGACACGCACTTTTATATCGGCTCGCCGTTGGATATGGAAAGCGTCAAGGTCAACCTTGACCTGGAGCGGTTTGTGCAACGCTCGTCGGGCGTGTTTGGCAAGAGCGGCACGGGTAAGTCGTTTATCACGCGCACCATCTTGGCCGGGGTCATCAAGGCCAATGTCGCTTCCACCCTCATTTTCGATATGCACAATGATTATGGCTGGGAAGTGGAAAACGAGAACCGCCAGAAATACAAGGGGTTGAAGCAACTCTTTTCGCACCGCAACAATGTCAACGTGATTACGCTCGACCCTGAGACCTCGCGCAAACGCGGGAGTAAGTACGATGCCGTGTTGCAAATTGGCCTCGACCAGATTGAGCCAGAAGATGTGGAAATGCTGTCGGGGATTTTAGGCTTGAGCGAAGTGCAGGTCGGCTCGCTCTTTTATCTGTATCGCAACTTGGGCAAGGACTGGATTGCCAAACTGCTGGATGAAGATGACACCGAAGCGATTGACGAGTTAGAAGAAAGCGAGAAGGTGCAGAAAGGCACGTTGCGCGCTATCCAACGCAAGTTCGAGTTGTTCCGGCGGTTCGATTTCCTCACGCCGACCACGCCCCCGCGTGATTTGGTCGAGGATATTTTCCTCATGCTCAACCGCCAGCAACACGTGATTTTGGAATTTGGAACTTACGGCAATACACTGGCCGCCTATGTGCTGGTCGCCAATTACCTCACCCGCCGCGTGCATAAACGCTATGTGGACAAGAAAAACGAGTCCATTGGCCGGGCCGGTGAGAAGATGCACCCGCTGATGGTGGTGATTGAAGAAGCCCACAAATTTCTTGACCCCGCCATTGCCCAGCACACTATCTTTGGCACCATCGCCCGCGAGATGCGGAAATACAACGTCACCCTATTGCTCATTGACCAGCGCCCCAGCGGTATCGAGGAAGAAGTGATGAGCCAAATTGGCACGCGCGTGACCTGCCTGCTCGACAACGAAGCCGACATCAAAGCCGTGTTCTCCGGCGTGAGCGGGGCCGGGCAACTCCGCGAAGTCCTCGCCCGCCTCGACACCCAGCAACAGGCGCTCATCCTCGGCCACGCTGTGCCGATGCCCGTTGTCATCAAGACGCGCGACTATGATGAGAAATTATATGCGGCGGTGGGCGGACTGGAAGATGAGACGACGAAAGCCAAACGGAAGCAGGAGGAGAAGGCGTTGTTTGGATGAAGCCGATTTAAAAAACCACGGATTACACGGATTGCACAGATTTTCTCTGTGGAAATCGGTGTAATCCGTGGTTAAAAATCTGGTGTGGCATTAGAAGCGTTTGCTTCACCCACACTCCCACACGTTTTACCCACCCGTATGCTTGCTCACAAACTCAAACACCCGCTTCCACGCATCCTCACACTCGCTCTTATACTCATCGAACTTGCGGTCAAAGAAACTGTGCGGCGCGCCCGCATAACTATGAATGGCATGGGCTACGCCGCTTTCATCGAGACGCTCATCTAAAGCCTGAACTTGCTCGGGGGGAATGCCCGGGTCATTGCCGCCAAACAAACCCAACACCGGAATCTTGGCATGGCGGCCCGCGTCGGGCAGGGAGCCGTACTCTTCGCCCCACGCGCGGCGCATCCCAGCGTAAAAGCCAATCACGCCGGTCAAGCCTAAATCGGCCATGCTGGAATAGAGACACAGCCCGCCGCCCATGCAAAAGCCTACCGTGAAAATCGGGCGCGGGTTGGGCGCAAGGGTACGCAAATGCGCCACCGAAGCGCGCACATCCTGCACAAATGTCGGCCAGGTCATCGCGCCCACGTGGGTTTGCCAATCAAAATCATCGGTGCGCGGGGCTAAACCCGCCGAACGGCCAAAATAATCCATCGCCACCGCCGTTAAGCCAGCCTCAGCGAAGCGCAAGGCCAGTTCTTTATAAAACGGATGCAGGCCGCGAATGTCGGGATAAATCACAATCTGGGCGCCCGTGGCTTGCGCGGCCCGCGCCACATACGCCATAAACTTGGTTCCGTCGGCGGCGGTCAAAGTAATATCCTCGCCAATGGCTGTGCCGCCTCCGCCAAACCCATGCGGTAATTCTGGTGGTCGCGCATTATTGTCGTAGCACATGATGTAGTCTCCTGTTTATAAAAGTAAGGCGCTAGTATAGCCTCAATCAAAATCTGTGTAATCTGTGGTTCCAAACTAATGCTCACCCTCACCCCCTCCCAAGCCCGCCACCTCGCCGTCCATCAGCAACACCTCAGTGGCCCACGCCCCACCGATCTCCTCGCGCTCGTCCGCTCCCTCGGCTGTTTGCAAATTGACCCCATCCGCGCGGTCGAGCGCCCGCAATACCTCATCCCCTTCAGCCGCCTCGGGCCGTACGATCCCGCCCAACTCGACGCGCTCGTCTGGCGTGACAAAAAATTGTTCGAGTATTGGGCGCACTGTGCCTCGCTCGTCCTCACCGAAGATTATCCCCTCCACGCGCCCATGATGCGCGCCTACCCGTGGAGCGGGCGCACCCGCGCGTGGGTTAAAGACAACGATAAACTCAAACGCTACGTCCTTCACCGCCTCCGCCGCGATGGCCCGCTCCTCTCGCGCGACCTCGAAGAAAACGGTATCCACCCCAAAGATTGGGTCAGCACCGGTTGGACTTCGGGCCGCAACGTCAGCCGCATGCTCGACTTTCTGTGGATTGGCGGAAAAATCATGGTCGCCGGGCGCGATGGGATTCAAAAGAAGTGGGACCTCGCCGAGCGGGTTCTCCCCGATTGGACTCCCCGCACCCGACTCACTGACTCGGCTCGCGAGCGAGTCGCCGCCCAGCGGGCCTTGCGTTCCCTCGGCGTGGCCACCCCCCGGCAGATTAATTTCCACTTCCTGCGGGGCCGTTACCCCAACCTCCCGCGCACCCTCGCCGCCCTCGAACGCGAAGGCACAATCCAGAAATTGGAAATTAGAGATGGAACCCATGTGTGGCCCGGCAAGTGGTATATCCACTCCGAAGATGTCGCCCTCGCTACCCGCCCCACGCGCCACGCGCCACGCACCACCTTGTTATCGCCTTTCGACAATCTCATCTGCGATCGCGCCCGCACCGAACTGCTCTTCGACTTTCATTACCGCATCGAAATCTACGTCCCCGCCGCCAAGCGTCAATATGGCTACTACGTCCTCCCCCTCCTGCACAATGACTCACTCATTGGCCGCGTTGACCCCACCATGGACCGCGAGACGGACACCCTCACCATCAACGCCGTCTACCCCGAAAAATCCGCGCCCAAAGACGCTGGCCCGGCTCTCGCCCAAGCCATCGCTTACCTCGCCACATTTCTCGGCGCTACAAAAATCAACTACAATCGTCAGCGTGTGCCGAGTATGTGGAAACGTGCTTTATAGGAAAACCGTAATTGGTAAATGGTAATTACCAATTACTGATTACCATTTACCTCTCCCTCATGCCCCCTCTCAAAATCCTCCACTTCGCCGACCTCCACGTCGGCATGGAAAACTACGGCAAGCTCGATCCGCAGACCGGTGTTTCCACCCGCATCCGCGACTTCCTCGACCGGTTGGATGAAGTCAGCGCCTATGCCCTCGACCACCAGGCCGATCTCGTCATCTTCGCGGGCGACGCTTTCAAGACGCGCGACCCCGACCCCACGCAACAACGCGAATTCGCGCGGCGCATCAAGCATCTCGCCGACCAGGTGCCGGTCTTCATGCTCACCGGCAACCACGATATGCCCAATATGTCGGGCCGCGCGACCTCAGTAGATATTTTCAGCACGCTGGAAGTGCCCAACATCACCATCGGGCGCGGCCCCGGCTCGCAGGTATTCCAGACCCCCGGCGGGCCACTGTTCCTCGCGTGGATGCCGTTCCCCGTGCGGAATCGCCTCGTCGCGCAAATGCAGGATGAACTCAAAGGGGCCTCCATCGAAGAGCTCGACCGCTCGGTGGAGCGCATCGTCAACAGCCTGCTGGGTGACTACGCCCAAGAAGCAGCGCAACACGCGATGCCGCGCGTCCTCGTCGGTCACTTCACCGTAGGGGGCGCGGTCTTCGGCTCCGAGCGCAGTGTCATGCTCGGGCGCGACATCGCCATCCAAAAATCGGCCCTCGCCGACCCGGCCTGGGATTACGTGGCTTTGGGTCACATCCATAAACATCAGAATCTTACAGCAGGGGAGCTCGCTTCGCTTGGGAGTAAGGGAGCGGGGCCGGGGGTGAGGGCGAGCAACGCGCTTCCTCCGGTGGTTTACCCCGGCTCCCTCGAGCGCATAGACTTCGGCGAGGCCGCCGACCCCAAAGGTTTTTGCTGGCTCAACCTAGAGCGTGGCGCGACCACCTGGGAGTTTGTCAAAGTCCACGCCCGCCCGTTCATCGCCATCGAAGTGGATGTGCGTGAAGCCGCCGACCCCACCGCCGCGGTCATCGCCAAAATTGAAAAGCGCGACATTGAAGGCGCGGTGGTCAAAGTGAAAATCCATTTGCGCGAAGACCAACAAGCTGCCTTCCGCCGCCGCGAAATCGAACACGCCCTCGCCTCGGCCTCCAACATTGCCTCCATCACCACCGAGGTCGAAAACGAAACGCGCACCGTTGGCGTGGGCACTTCGCCTGAATCGTTGACGCCTCGGCAATGGACCGAACGCTACTTCCTCGCTAAGAAAAAATCGCCGGAACGGATTGAGAAGTTGTTGCAAGCGGCAGAGGCGCTGTTCAATGCAGAATGAAAAATGGGGAAATGAAAAATGACCAAAGAACCGCGCGACATTCAGGAAAGAAGTTTTGAGTTTGGCGTGCGGGTGGTGCGCGTCGTGGGTAGATTACCTCGAACCATTGCGGGTAATGCCGTTGGGCAACAATTGGTGCGCTCTGGCACCGCCATTGGGGCCAATATGCAAGAAGCCGATGCCGCCGAGAGCAAGGCCGATTTTATTCACAAAACTGGCATCGCTTTGAAAGAGGCTAAGGAAACGCATTATTGGTTAAGAATTATTGACGCAGTGCCTCTCCTGAGGAATGAGGAAATTAAGAGTCTCCTTCAAGAAGCTCATGAACTGTCACTTATCCTTGGCGCAATCAAAAGCAAAGCCAGCCAATCCCGCCTGGCCAAACCACCTGCCTCCCGGTCATAGCCTTTTTTTCTTCTCTTTTTCATTTTACATTTGCTCATTTTGCATTTATCCCTTCATGATTCCCATCCGCCTCGAACTCACCAACTTCCTCGCCTATAAAAATCCCGCGCCACTTGATTTCACCGGGATTCATGTGGCCGTCCTCACCGGTGAAAACGGCGCGGGCAAATCATCCCTTCTTGATGCCATCACTTGGGCGCTGTGGGGGCGGGGGCGGGCGCGCACCGATGGCGAACTCGTCTACACCGGCCAATCCGAAATGCGCGTTGAGTTCACGTTTGCGCTCGGGGACCAGCTCTACCGCGTGGTCCGCGCCAAACGCGCCAAGGGCAGTGGCGGCGTTCTCGATTTCCAAATCCAAACCGCCGAGGGCAAGTGGCTCTCCATCGGCGAAGCCACCATCCCCAAAACGCAAGACAAAATCACCAAGACCCTGCGCCTCAACTACGAGACCTTCGTCAACTCGGCCTACCTCATGCAGGGCAAAGCCGACGAGTTCACCGCCAAACGCCCCACCGAGCGCAAGCAAGTGCTGGCCGACATCCTCGGCCTGCAAGACTGGGAGCGCCACGAAGACCGCGCCAAACAAAAAGTGAAAGACCTCGATGGCGAACTCGCGCGGCTCGACGAACAACTCCGCGACATCGAGACCGAACTCGCTCGCAAAGCCGATTACGAGCGCGACCTCACCCTCGCCCAGGCGCAAGTGATTGAAGTCAGCCACCGCCTGCGCGAAGCCGAGTCCGGTTGGGCGCAGATTGAATCGGCGCGGCAGGCGATGGTGGCCCTGCAAAAGCAAGTGGATGATTTGGATAAGCGTCTGCGCGATGCCGAAAAAGAGCTGACCGCCCTCGACCGCGACCTGCGCGAGGCCCACGCCCGCGCGGACTCGGTCACGATAAGCCGTGACCTTGACCTCGTGCAAACCCGCCTCGCCCAATTGGAAGCGCGCGAGACCGAGCGTGATACCGCGACCCAGGCGCGGCAAGCGCACGGCGAGCTGGCCGCGCAACGCCGTGGTGAAAACGAAGCCGCTCGCCTCGAAGCCGATAATCTCAAGAAGCGCGTCGAGATGTTGCAAACCGCTACCGAGCCACGTTGCCCCACCTGCGGCCAACCGCTCTCGGAAGTTGAACGCGCCCAATTAGTCGCCGACCTCAACGCCGAAGTTGAATCGCGCCGCGAGCGTTATCGCCTCAATCAAGCGCAACTCAAAACCCTCACCGATGAGCAAACGGCGCTTGACCGCGCTCTCAAACTCAGCGCCGACGACCTGCGCGAAAAGCCCGCGCTCCTCAAGCGTCTCGCCGACTTGCAAGCCGCCCTCACGCAAGCCGTGGAAGCCAAAGAAAAAATCGCGGGTCTCACCGAGCGCCGCAACCGCTGGGCCGCCTCACTTGATACCGACCGCGCCCAACTCCATACGCTCGATGCCGAAGCGGAGCAATACAACCGCATCCTGCGCGACTCGGCCAGCAAGCAACGCGCGCTCGACACCCTCCGTAACGAAGACACGCTCACGAAAGCCAAACTAGGCGCGGCGCAACAACGGCTGGCCTCGCTCGATGGCCTCACCAAACAGCGCGAGGCCAAACGCGCCGACCACCACCGCCTCGCCGACGAACGCGGCCTCTACGATGAACTGCGCGAAGCCTTTGGCAAAAAAGGCGTGCCGGCCATGCTCATCGAAGCCGCCGTGCCAGAAATCGAAGCCGCCGCCAACACGCTCCTCAACCGCATGACCAACGGGCGGATGCACGTGCGCTTCCAGACACAAAAAGAAAACCAGGCGGGTGAAGTGCGCGAGACCCTCGACATTCAAATCTCCGATGAGTTGGGGACGCGCGCTTATGAAATGTTTAGCGGGGGCGAGAGTTTTCGCGTTAACTTTGCGGTGCGCATTGCCCTCAGCCAATTGCTGGCCCGCCGCGCTGGCACGCAACTCCAAACGCTCATCATTGACGAAGGCTTTGGCGTGTTGGACTCGTTGGGTCGCGAGCGGCTGGTCGAGGCCATCAACGCCGCGCAACAGGATTTTCAGCGCATCATCGTCGTCACCCACATTGACGAACTCAAAGATGCTTTCCCCGCGCGGATCGAAATCACCAAAGGGCCGGATGGCTCGCAGATTGCGGTGGTTTAAGCTGTAACCCACGACCGGGGCTGGGGGCGTAAATCAAGCCTCGCGTTCATGTATTGGGTGTAAAATCCCGCCTGTCACCAATGTGGCTCTACCGGATTTAACGGGAAACCGATGTAGGTCGGGCTTGTAGCCCGACACCAGATGCGGCAAAAACCGTCGCGCTACAAGCGCGACCTACGCCAATCCCGCCAAAAACGGTAGAGCTACCGATGTTTATTGCGCTTGGGCTTGGCTTTCAAGCCGCCAGTCGGCCCGACTAGGACTGGAAGCCGCTCAAGCGTTTGTGCCGGTATGCAAAACCTATTTGTTTTGGTGCGGGGTGTGCTGGTCATTGCCAGCCTGGCCCTGTTCATCGCGCTGAGCGGCATTATTTTGGATGTGCAAGCGGGCTATTCGCTGGCCAACCTCGCCAGTTGGAATTACACCACCACCCGTTTCCTCACCGACATGACCAATCGGGGGCTTAATCAGGTGTTGGCCACCACCTTCACCGTGGTCGCCATCGCCGTCCCGCTGACC
The DNA here is from genome assembly GCA_964443795.1 of uncultured Anaerolineales bacterium. GTDB lineage: Bacteria > Chloroflexota > Anaerolineae > Anaerolineales > UBA6663 > DATDRS01. The sequence continues at coordinate 11,885 of CAYUFY010000089.1, forward strand.
GCCAACTTGTATTCCCTCAAGTTCCTCGAATTCTTCATCAAAGATCGCGTCAACGCCTTCATGCTCACGCTGGTCGTCTGCGCCGATGTGACCAGCTTCTGGATGATTTATTCCATCAAAGAGACCGCCCTGCCGGTGTTTGGCTTGCATGTGGCTTTCAGTTTGTTGCTCATTTGTTTGGTGTTGATTTTTCCCTACCTGTATTACGTCTTCCAATTTTTGCACCCCAATACCCTCCTGCAACGCCTCGAAACCGAAATCATCTCGGATATGGAGACCGGCGCGCGTCATCCGGCGCGCGCCCGGCGGTTGCGGCGCGAGGTGGCCGAAGGCATTGAACATCTCGCCAATGTCGCCATCCGTTCCATTGACCGCCTCGACCGCAACACCGCCATCGAAAGCATTTTCAGTCTTGAGCGCGTGGGCAAAGCCTATTGGCAATTCAAAGCCAAACTCCCCGAAACCTGGTTTGTCGCCGATCCCAATCTGTTCCTCGGCTTTTCGTCGGCGGCGGTCGAAGAACTCACCGCCAGCCACAATTGGCTGGAGATGAAGCTCTTCTACCAATTTCGGCAAATCATGAGCGCCGCCATCCCCAAAACGCACGACGTGGTCAGCACGGCCGCCAAGACTCTCCGCAAGATGGGCCTTGAAGCGCACCCCCGCTTCGACTCGCCCCTGCGGGAACTCGTGGTCGAATACTTCAACACCTTTGTGCGCTTGTCCATTCAGCGCAAAGACCCGCGCTCGGTCTTCATCATCTTCGACCAGTACCGCACGTATGCCGAAGCCCTCAATGCTGACGCGCCCGATGTGACTCTGGAAATCGCTTACTACTTTGAGTATTACGGCCAGGTGGCGCGCGATAGTCAACTCCCGTTCGTGGTCGAAGCCATTGCCCACGACCTCGGCACGCTGGTTCAACGCGCCTGGGAGGCGCACGCCCCCAACGCGCCCAAACTGCTCGAACGCTTTTTGCATTACGACCCGCTGGCCAAGACGCCCCTCGCCGGGGTCAAAAAAGCGCACGCGCTCATCGGGAGTTACTTTCTCCTCGCCGGGCATACCGCTCCGGCCCACCTCATCCGCCAGAGCTTCGCCGGGCTGGACCCGGCTTTCCTCAACGTCCTCACCGACGACCTGCTCCACATCAAGCGCGAAAAATACTGGGAAATCAACGAGCGCCGCATCAACATGGACTACGTCCCCGATGCTCAACGGGAACACCTGCGCGCCTTTCTGGATAGCCTCAGCGTATGAGAGCCTTCGTCACCGGCGGCACGGGCTTTATTGGCCGACACCTCATCGCCGATTTACTGGCCCACGGTTGGGCAGTGACCGCGCTCGCGCGGACTCTTGACCGCGCGCGGTCACTCCCCCCGACGGTGCGCGCCATCCCCGGCAACATCCTCCAACCCTCAACCATGCGCGCCGCCATGCGTGGGGCCGACGCAGTTTTTCACGTCGCGGCTTGGTATGCCATTGGCGTAAAACCCAAAGACCGCGAGCGCATCACCCGCATCAACATCGAAGGCGCGCGGGCAGTTTTTGACCTCGCCGCCGAACTGGGCATCCCGAAAATCATTCACACCTCCAGCTTGGCAGTCTACGGCGACACGCGCGGGCAGACCATTGATGAAACCTACACCCGCCTGGCCTTGAACTTCGCCTCCGAATACGAGCGCACCAAATATGCCGCGCACTTTGCAGTCGCTGTGCCATTGCAACAACGTGGCCTGCCGCTCACCCTCGTTTGCCCCGGCCTTGTTTATGGCCCCGGTGATAATTCGCGCTTGGCCCAACTCCTCCGCGCCTATGCCCGTCGTCGTCTGCCCGTCATGCTCGGCCCCAACAACGCCTTCACCTGGGCGCACGTCGCCGACATCGCGGCGGGCCACCGGCTCGCGGCGGAAAGCGGCACTCCCGGCGGGACTTATTTCCTCGCCGGGCCACCGTCCACTTTGCGGGATTTTTTCAAAATGTGCGGGCACCTCACCAATCTCCCTCAACCGTTTCTGTGGTTACCCGCGGCGCTGGCCGCTTTTCTCGCGCGGCCCTTGCGTCGTCTGCGGCCCGCCACCGCCGAACTGCTCCAAAGCGCGGCGGGGGTCACGCACCTGGCCCGCGCCGATAAAGCGCAGACCGAACTGGGTTGGCGCCCGCGCAGTCTTGAAGACGGGTTGCGCGACACCTTTGAGCATTTGACCTGATGGTAATTGACTTCAACCAAACCGCGCGCGATTATGGCCGCTACCGTGCGGGCTTCCCGCCCCGCTTTTTTGATGAACTCGCGGCCCGGGGCGTGGGGCGCGCGCCCCAGCGGATGCTTGACCTCGGCACAGGCGCGGGCACGGTGGCACGCGGCTTCGCCCGCCGGGGATGCCGCGTGACGGGCCTCGACCCGGCCCCCGCGCTGATGCAAGAAGCCGCGCGCCTCGATGCCGAAGCGGGCGTGTTCGTCCCACACCTGCGCGCCACCGCCGAAGCCACCGGCCTCGCCGCGCACATTTTTGATGTGGTCACGGCGGGGCAATGCTGGCATTGGTTCGATGCCCCGCGCGCCGCCCGCGAAGCCCAACGGTTGCTTGTCCCCGGCGGTTATCTGGTCCTCGGCCACTTCGATTGGTTACCCTTGCCCGGCAACGTCGTCGAAGCCACCGAGCGCCTCATCGAAGAACACAACCCGGCGTGGCACATGGGCGGCGGCGATGGCCTGCACCCCAACGAGTTCACCGAACTCGCCACTGCCGGTTTCACCGACTTAGAATCCTTCACGTTCGATGAGTTCACGCCGTATTCACACGAAGCCTGGCGGGGCCGCATCCGCGCCAGCGCCGGAGTCGCCGCCAGCCTCCCTCCCGCCCAAGTGGCCCGCTTCGACTCCGCCCTCCAACGCCTCCTCGCCGAAAAATTTCCCCAAGACCCCCTCGGCGTTCACCATCGCATCTTCGCCCTAATTGCCCGCGCGCCCTAATCGCCAATCCCCACTTACCACTTACTGCTTACTGTTCACTGCTTACTTTTCACTTTTCCTTCCCCATGCCCCGCCTCTCCCAACTCCTCCTCGGCTTCCTCCTCGCCCTCGCTATCGGCGGCGTAGCCTATTGGCGCAAGTCGCTCTCGCGCTCGGGCGTGCTGGGCGCGGTGCTCATCGGCACCACGGTCTTTGGCTTGGGGGGCTGGGAGTGGAGCGTGTTGCTCGTGGCTTTTTTCATTTCATCCTCGGCGCTTTCACATTTCAAAGAGTCGCTCAAAGAATCCCTCGCCGAGAAATTTAGCAAAGGCCACCGGCGCGACTTGGCGCAGACCCTGGCCAATGGCGGAGCGGGGGCGTTGTGTGTGCTGGGCTACGCGGTTTATCCCCATACGGCGTGGTGGTTTGCCTTTGTGGGCGCGATGGCCACCGTGAACGCTGACACCTGGGCCACCGAACTCGGCGTGCTCAGCCGCGCCCGGCCAAAACTTATTTTCACCAATCAAGAAGTCGAGCGCGGCACAGCGGGCGGTGTCACCCTGTTCGGGTCCATGGCCGCCGCGTGGGGCGCGATTTTCATCGGCTTTCTCGGTGGATTATTTTATGGTTCTCAGGCGGTGGATAGCGCGCTCAATCAGTATCTGCGCGCCCTGGCTGTGGGCGACCCGGTCGGCATCCCCGACCCCGGCGGAATTTTTCGCTCGGCGCTGTTTGCGGTCTTGCTCTGGGGCACGGTCGGCGGTTTCCTCGGCGCGTTGTTCGACTCGGTTCTCGGCGCAAGTGTGCAAGCCATTTATTTTTGCGACCACTGCAAAAAAGAAACCGAGCGGCATCCCACGCACTCCTGCGGCCACCCCACGCGCCAGGTGCGCGGCTGGCGCTGGCTTGATAACGATTGGGTGAACTTCCTCAGTTCGGTGGTGGGCGCGGCGCTGGCGGCGGGGTTTTGGTGGATATTGGGATGAGCCTCACCCCCCGGCCGCCTCTCACCATGACGATAGG
>CAYUFY010000090.1:0-15817 GCA_964443795.1 uncultured Anaerolineales bacterium
GTTTCCGACACGGGGGTCTCCGGCGTCAGCGGGGCCGGATAATTTAGCAGGGCCAGATAACTGACGGCCAGTGCCACCCCAAAATGAACGGCGGCCAGCAGGGCAATGATGGCGAGCGCTGGCTCCACCGAGGCATAGAGCAATTCGAAACCCATCAGACCGGTGAGCAAGCCCAGCCCGGCGTTGATCGGTTCTTCGGTGAGGCCGAGGTTGAGCAAACTCAGCGCGATTAGAATAAAGCCGGCAATGTTCAGACTGACCGGCAAACCGGGAAACGTAAACTCGGGCTGACTGGCCAGATACCAGGCCGTCGCCCCAATCATGATCGTCGCCAGAAAGCGAAACGGGAAACCGGTGGGGAATTCGAGGCGAGTGAAGGAGCGCGCTAGAGCGGTGTATGGCAACCACGGTGTGCGACTATCGGCCGGGCGGCCAAAATTTACCTGCCGGCCAGTGAGCATAAAAATGCTGCAGACCAGCGCGCCCACAATGAGTTTGACGACCACCACTTGCCAAACCACAATTTGCGCGAGGAGCAAGGCGGCCAGCCCATATTGCACCCCCAGCGCGACGAAACTCAGCCGCCAATCGTGGGTGAGCACCAGAACAGACGCGGTCAAAATGAGGCCCAGGAGAATCGGGAAAATCAGGGGGGTTAGCAGGGTGGAGAACATCGTCACGGCTTGAGCAATAACCAGACCAATAAAGCCACTACCAGCGCCCAGAGCATCGCGCCTTCGCCTTCCAGCACTTCAGCCAGATTGCGAACAACCCAGCCCGCGCCATAAATGACCGCCCAGACCGCGCGATATAACCAATCCAGGCGCAAGACCGGGAGGAGCGGCGAGGCCAGCGCTTCCAGACGCGCGCGCGCCAGCGGTTCATAACGCCAGCCCACCCAGCCCGCACCCACCGCGAAGCCGCCGATGATTAGCGCGGGCCACGCCTCGGCCAGTGCCACCGACCAATCGCTGGGGCGCAAGCCCAGCCAGTCGGTGGTCAGCAGAATCCCAGTGAGGATCAGCAACACCGCTAGGGTCAGCAATCCCGAAAAATACGCCGTGCGCGCCAGCGGTTCTTCATCCAAAGCTTCAGCCGGCCAAAACGTGGCCCGCAATAAACCCGCCGCCAAAATCACCTGCGCCCCCAACACGCTCAGCAAGACCAGCCAATTGCGGCTGGCCAACAACCCGCTGTATAAAGCGCTCCAGCCCACCCAGCCCGGCGTGAGCGGCAAACCGAGTAACGCGCCCACGCCCAACAATGGCCACAGCGTGAGGCGCGCCCGGGCCGGGTTGTGCCCGTTGGCTAAAAACACCAGCGCACCGCCCAAAACCAAAGCCAGCGCCTGACCGGTCAAGGCGACTCCCGGCGGCGCGCCAAACAACCCAGCCAACAGCGCCAAACCCGAATGGGCGATGATGAGATAAGTGAGGCCCTGCCGGGCGTCGGCGACGGCCCAGAGTTGCAACGCGCCCACCCACGCGGCCCCGATCCCGAACAGAGTCAACCACGCCCGGGCGGGGGGCGCGAACCCAAAACTGGCGAGGCGCCCCAAAGTTTCCAGCGCCACCGCCGCCGGGATCAGGCGTAAAATAGTGCCTAGCCCTTGCCGGAGATTCGCTTCGGCGGGCAAACCCAAATGAAGCGGAAACAACCCCAGCCGAAAAACAGCGGCCAACGTGATCAACAAGGTGGATTGCGAGGTGAGCGCGGCATCCCGTAACGAGAGGGTGGCGCTCTCGCGGCTAATCATCACTGCGGCGCCCAAGGCCAGCAGGGTGCCGATGGAATTGAACGAGAGATTGAGGACCGCTTGGGGTTCCAACCCCTCACTGCGGGTCAGCAGGATGAGCGTGAGAAAATAAATGAGATCAAGCCCCGCCCAGGCCATGACGCGGGTGATCACATTCCTCGTCAAGAGGGCCGCCAGCCCCGCAAACGTGACCAGCAAGATGGCACTTCGCACACTCACCCGCCGACCACCGGGACGCGCCACCCCCGTGAGGAGCGTGGCCAGCGTGAGGCCGAGCGCCGCCACCGCAAACAACCACGCGACCGCATCCATTTCCAGTAATAGCCCATGCGGCAACAATGAAACCGGCCCCCACGCCGAAAGGGTGGCCACCGCCGGTAAGCCGCCCACACTCATCAAAATCGCGATCAAAGGCGCCACCGCGGCGCCGACCGCAATCAGCCCGGTGAATCGGAAGCGGGGCAACACCCCCAATATGAGGGCCAGCGTTCCCAGGAGTAACAAACCCAGCGGGATCAGGGGTGACATAGGTGTCTAAACAAAAAGCGAACCCTGCGGTTCGCTTGCCAGAGAAGATTGTAGCATACTACCCGCCTCAACCCCGCCTGGCCCGTGTGGGCGAGGCCTTATAGGAGCCCCTCATGTTCATTGCCCTTACCCGCGAAGTCAGCCCAGCCATCGAGCAGTGCGAACTCACCCACCTGGCGCGCCAACCGATTGATTACGCGCTGGCTTGTGCCCAACATCACCATTATGAAAATCTACTGAGCGAGTTGGGGTGCGTGATCTTGCGCCTGCCCGCCGAGCCGACCCTGCCCGACTCGGTGTTTGTCGAAGACACAGTGATTGCGCTCGACGAAGTGGCGCTGATCACCCGGCCCGGCGCGGACTCGCGCAAACCCGAGACCGAATCGGTGGCCCGCGCGCTAACCCCTTACCGCACTTTGCTTCATCTTCAAGCGCCAGCCACCGTGGATGGTGGGGACGTTTTGCGCGTCGGGAAAGCCATCTATGTCGGCCTATCCACGCGGAGCAATCCGGCGGCCATTGAACAAATGCAAGCCACCCTCAGGCCGTATGGCTATCGGGTCACGGGCGTGCCCATCACTGGCTGTCTTCATCTCAAATCCGCCGTCACCCAAGTAGCGGCCAACACCTTACTTGTCAACCCGCAATGGGTGGACGCCGAAACTTTTGGTGAGCTGCAGATTGTGGAAATTGACCCAACCGAGCCATACGCGGCCAATGGGGTGTGGGTGAACGATGCGGTGCTTTACCCCACCAGTTATCCGCGCACCCAAGCCCGCCTGGAGCAACATGGCTTAACCGTCAAAACAGTGGATGTGGCAGAGCTAATCAAAGCCGAAGGCGCGGTCACTTGTTGCAGTGTGATTTTTACCGCGTAGCCAGCCCACAAAAAGCGCCCGCGCTGGAGAAATTCCGGCGTGGGCGCTTTGAAATTTAGCGATTGACTGCGATGCGCGGTTTAGTTTCGGGGCAACACGCGCCGCAGAGTTTCCAAGTGCTTGAAGGCTTTGCCAGCGCCCAGGGCCACACAGGCCAGCGGTTTTTCGGCCACAAACGCGGGGATCCCGGTTTCCTTAGTCATCAGTTTATCAATCCCGCGCAATTGACTCACCCCGCCGCACAAGAGCATGCCGCGATCAATAATATCCGATGACAATTCGGGGGGCGTCTTTTCCAGCACGGTCTTCACCACGCCGGTGATAATGCCCAATGGCTCCTGCAAGGCCTCCACCACCTCCCCCGTGGTGAGCGTGATGGTGCGGGGCAAACCATTCACTTGATCCCGGCCCTGCACTTCCATGGTCAAATCTTCATCCAGTGGCACCGCCGCGCCAATGCGGGTTTTCACATCCTCGGCCATCATATCCCCAATCACCAGACCGTATTTGCGGCGCACGTAGGTGATGATGGCTTCATCCAGCCGCATGCCGCCGTTGCGCGAGGCATGCGCGGACACAATGCCACTCATGGAGACCACCGCCGCTTGGGTGGCCCCGCCGCCCAGGTCAACCACCAAATTACCGGTCGGGGTGGCCACCGGCAAATCGGCGCCAAACGCGGCCGCCAGCGGTTCGGGGATCAGAAACGCATCCCCCGCCCCGGCCTGCACGGTAGCCTCATGCACTGCCCGACTCTCGACACTAGTCACCCCATAAGGCACCGTGATGATGATTTGGGGCCGGAAGAGACGGAACGGGCCGCAGACTTTGGTGATGACGTACTCGAGGAGTTTCTCGGTGACTTCATAATCGGCGATGACGCCATCGCGCAGGGGGCGCATGACTTCGATGCTCTCGGGGGCGCGCCCGTACATATCCTTGGCCTCCTGCCCTACCGCCACGATTTTTTGTTCGGGCACCGAGATGGCCACCATACTCGGCTCGTGGAGGACGATGTCGCCGCCCTCGCACACAAGGATATTCACCGTGCCTAGGTCAATGCCGAGTTCTTTGGAAAAAAGGCCCATGAGAAACTATCTTGAATGAACGTGACGCATCACGCAATACGCACTACGTTGGAAATATCCGTAGTGCGTATGACATAAAAAGCGCGGCGGGGTGGTTTAATTGGAGCTACCGGGCATCTCACTGCCGGGCGCGCGGCGGCGACGCGCCACCTGGAGCCGCAAATTCGAACGGCGCAAGGCCGTTTCGGCGGCCACAAATGCATCGGAACCGGGTGGCGGCCCGGCGCGCATGGTTTCTTCGGCGCGGCGCCGGGCTTCCTCGGCGCGGGTCACATCAATTTCGGCGGCGTTTTCGGCGGCATCAGCCAGGATGGTCACAATATCCGGGCGCACTTCCATAAATCCGCCCGAAATGGCAAACATCTGCTCATTGGCGCCTTGCCGAACTTTCAACACGCCATGCTGGAGGGTGGTGAGGAGTGGCGAGTGGTGGGGCAGAATACCCATTTCACCATCCGTGCCGGGGGCCACAACAATATCCACCTCGCCCTCGAACACGGTGCGATCCTGACTGACAATTTCACAACGGATAGGCATAAAGCAACTCCCAAATCCCAAGTTCCAAATCCCAACTTCGCCGCCCACTTTGGGGTTTGAAGTTTGGGATTTGAGATTTGGTTTTTATGCAGACATCTTCTTCGCTTTTTCCACGGCCTCGTCAATGTTGCCCACATAGCGGAAAGCATCTTCGGGCAGGTCGTCGTGCTTGCCGTCGAGAATTTCGCGGAACGAGCGCACGGTGTCTTTCATGGGCACATACACGCCCTTGGTGCCGGTGAATTGCTCGGCGGTGACGAAGGGCTGGCTGAAGAACTTTTCAATCTTACGAGCGCGGGCCACGAGCAGTTTGTCATCTTCGCTCAGTTCGTCCACGCCGAGGATGGCGATGATGTCCTGCAGGTTTTTATAGCGTTGCAGAACGCGCTGGACTTCGCGGGCGGTGGCATAATGTTCGCCGCCCACAATGTTCGGGTCGAGGATGCGGCTGGTCGAAGACAGCGGGTCAATGGCCGGGTAAATCCCTTTTTCGGCGATGCCACGCTCGAGGGCCAGCGTCGCGTCGAGGTGGGTAAAGGTCGCCACCGGAGCCGGGTCCGAATAGTCATCGGCGGGCACGTACACCGCTTGCATCGAGGTGATGGAGCCGGTCTTGGTCGAGGTGATGCGCTCTTGCAATTCGCCCATCTCGGTCGCTAGGGTCGGTTGGTAACCCACCGCCGACGGCATCCGCCCGAGCAACGCCGACACTTCCGAGCCGCTCATGACGAAGCGGAAGATGTTGTCAATGAACAGCAACACATCCCGGCCCTGATCGCGGAAATATTCCGCCATGGTCAGGCCGGTGAGGCCCACCCGTAGGCGCACGCCGGCCGGTTCATTCATCTGGCCGAAGACCATCACGGTGTCTTTCATCACGCCCGATTCGGTCATCTCGCGCCGGAGCGCGGTGCCTTCACGGGTGCGCTCGCCGATGCCGACAAACACCGAGTTGCCCTTGTGGACGCGCGCCACCGACGAAATCAGTTCGGTGATGATCACGGTTTTGCCCGTGCCCGCGCCGCCGAAGATGCCCGTCTTGCCGCCTTTGGTGAATGGGGCAATGAGGTCAATGACTTTGATGCCAGTCTCGAAGACCTGCACACTGGTGGCTTGTTCTTCAAACTTGGGCGCAAGGCGATGGATGGGCGAAAACTGAGTGGCCGCGACTGGCCCGGCGTTATCCACCGGACGCCCGAGCACATTGAAAATGCGCCCCAGGGTCGCCGGGCCAACGGGGACCCGGATCGCGGCACCCGTCCCGACGGCTTCAACCCCCCGCGCTAACCCGTCAGTCGTATCCATGCCCACGCATCGTACCCAGTTGTGGCCGAGGTGTTTTTGCACTTCGAGAATCAAAGATTCTTGACCGGGGCGTTTAATTTCAATCGCGTCAAACAGCGCGGGTAGGCTACCTTCGGGGAACTCACAGTCCACCACGCCGCCGAGAACTTGGACAACTTTGCCAGTTGATTTTGCCATAAAGAATCTCCTCAATTACCAATTACTATTTACAAATCAGTGTAATTGGTAATTAGTAATTGATTATTAAGTAGCCTTCGCCAATGCTTCCACCCCGCCCACAATATCCAGCAGGTCGCTGGTGATGGAAAGTTGGCGCGCTTTGTTGTATTGAATTTGAAGCGAGCCGAGTAAATCTTTGGCCGAATCGGTGGCATTGCGCATGGCCACCATCCGGGCCGAGTGTTCGCTGGCCTGCGCTTCGAGAACGGCTTGATAAACTTGCAGTTCGGTGAAGCGGGGCACGATGACATCCAGCAAGCCCTCTTGCGAGGGTTCGTAGATGTAAGCCGCCGCCGGGCCTTTGGGCGCGAGTTGCGCGGCGGTGCGGCCCGTGGCCTCCTGCGCTCCTTCACCTTCCGGCTTGAGTGGCAACAACAGCTTAAAGCGCGGCTCCTGCCGGAGCGTGTTCACGTAATCGGTATAGCCCAGGTACACCTCATCCGTGCGATTGGCGAGAAAATCTTCCACCGCCATCCGCCCGATGGGCGAGATGTTCGCAAACGAGGGGTTGCCGGGCAAATTGACAAACTCGCCGATGATGGTTTGTTTGCGGCGGAGGAGCAAATCGCGCCCCTTTTTGCCGACGGCGATAAATTTCACGGGCACATCTTTGTGTTCCCGTACAAACGCCATGGCCGCGCGCACCATGTTGGTGTTATAGGCGCCGCACAAACCCCGGTCACTCGTGATCAGCACCACGGTGATATTCTTGACAACCTCATGCTTGGCCAACAATGGATGTAGGCTGGCGGCCGTGCCAGGTTGGGTGCCCAAATGTTGCAGAACCTGGTAAGCCTTACCCGCATAGGCACGCGTGTTCAGCACGGCTTGCTGAGCCTTGCGCACCTTCGAGGCGCTCACCGCTTCCAGCGCCTTGGTGACTTGCGAAATATTTTTGACGCTCCGCATCCGGAGCCGCATATTGCGAAGTGATGGCATAGTTTTTTCAGTAGCCAGTCACCAGTAGTCAGTCGTCAGACAATTTGGCGACTAACTACTGGCTACTGAAATCTGCCTAGACTTGCCAGCCCTGATTGAACGTCTTGGCCGCGCCCTTCAACTTCTCTTCGGTCTCGGGCGTGATGAGCTTCTTTTCAGCAATATCCTTGCCGACCTCGGGCGAGGCGGTTTCCATGTAGCGGACGAAGGCGGTTTCCCAGGCTTTCATCTTTTCCACCGGCACGGTGTCGCAATACCCGCGTGTCCCGGCGTACATGACCATCACCTGGTTTTCCAGCGATTGCGGTTCATACTGCGCCTGTTTGAGAATTTCGGTGAGCCGATAACCACGGTCGAGCTGGCGCTGAGTCGCCTTATCGAGGTCTGATCCAAACGTGGCAAACGCGGCCAGTTCGCGGAAGGCCGCCATGTCACCTTTGAGTTGGCCGGCCACTTGCTTCATGGCTTTGGTCTGGGCATCGCCACCTACGCGAGAGACCGAGATACCCACATTCACCGCCGGGCGAATGCCCGAGTAGAACAAATCGCTTTCAAGGTAAATCTGGCCGTCAGTAATGGAAATCACGTTGGTCGGCACATAGGCCGATACATCGCCGAGGAGGGTTTCAATGATAGGGAGCGAGGTGAGCGAACCGCCGCCCCGGTCATCCGAAAGTTGCGCGGCGCGTTCCAGCAGGCGCGAGTGGAGGTAGAACACATCGCCGGGGTAAGCCTCGCGGCCCGGCGGGCGGCGGAGGAGCAAGGACACCTGCCGATAGGCCCAGGCGTGCTTGGAGAGGTCGTCGTAAATGATGAGCGCGTCGCGCCCGGTCTCCATAAACTCCTCGCCCATCGCGCACCCCGAATAGGGGGCGAAATACTGCATGGCCGCCGGGTCGTCCGCCGAGGCCACCACAATCGTGGTGTATTCCATCGCGCCGGCTTTTTCGAGAACTCCCAATACGCGCGCAATCTGCGCCTTCTTCTGGCCGATGGCGACGTAGATGCAGTTGAGGTTCTGGCCTTTTTGATTGATGATCGCGTCAATGGCAATGGCCGTTTTGCCGGTTTGTCGGTCGCCGATGATCAACTCGCGCTGACCGCGCCCGACCGGGATCATGGAGTCGATAGGCTTGATGCCAGTTTGGACGGGGCGCTTAACATCTTTGCGCTCGATCACGCCCGGCGCAATGCGCTCGATGGGGCGCGTCTTGTCGGTGGCGATGGGGCCTTTGCCATCAATGGGTTGCCCCAGGGCGTTGACCACGCGCCCGATGAGCGCGTCCCCCACCGGGACAGAAGCAATGAAGCCGGTGCCGCGCACCAGCATCCCTTCCGCAATCCCGCTGTAATCCCCCATGATGATAATACCCACCGAATCGCGTTCGAGATTGAACGCGACGCCCATCACGCCGTTCTCAAACCGGACCAGCTCTTGCGCTTTGACCGCGCTCAAGCCCGAAGCGCGCGCGATGCCGTCGCCGGCTTCGAGCACAGCGCCGACATCTTGCGTCTCTATTTTAGGAGCATAGGCTTCAATTTGTTTGTGGAGCGAAAGGGTAAGGTCTTTGACAAAGTCCGACATCAGGCCTCCGAGAGGAAATTTGGATATTCATAAAACCCGGCCTGGATAGGCCAAGCCGGATAAAATACGAGTATAAATGCGGGTGACGGATGAAGCAAATACACCGAATGCCCAGAGAAATATACTTTAAGCAGGGCGAATTGTCCAGTGGTTCACAAATAAAATCACTTTTCACCTTCAGCTTTATGCCCCCGCTTGCGCCCGCTCCCCAGCGCGGCACTGCGCTGATACGCCGCCCACACCGCGCGTGAGATGGCCGTGCGGAAACCGGCTTTCTCTAAATAATACAACGCCTCCGCGCTTGTGCCGCCGGGCGAGGTCACCTGATTACGCAAGCGCGCCATATGGCTGGGCGAGTGCATATAGTAATCCACCGAGCCTTTCACCGTGTGCGTCACCAACTGCTCGGCCACGCGGCGCGAGAAGCCCAAGTGCACGCCCGCATCCACCAGCGCCTCCATAAATAAAAACACATAGGCCGGGCCGCTCCCCGAGAGCGCGGTTGCCATATCCAATTGATCTTCGTCGTCGGCTTGCACATCCTCACCGAGCGCGGCCAGCAACATCCGCGCCTGTTCCCGTTGCGCGTCAGTGCAACCGGGCGCGGCAATCCACACCGTAATCCCCTCGCCAATCTGCGCGGGCGTGTTCGGCATCGAGCGCACCACACTGCTGTGGCTCAAGCCGGTGATGATGTTATCAATCCGCGCGCCCGCCACGATGGACAAAACCAACGCCTCGGGCTTGACCTTGCCCTTGAGCGCGGGGAGGACGTGCGGGAGGACTTGCGGTTTAACGGCGAGCACCACCACCTCCGCGCCCGAGGCCGCGTGCGTGTTCTCGGTGGTGGTGGCCACCCCGAACCTTTCCTGCAAGGCCGCGCCCCGCTCCTCGCGTGGCCCGGCGGCGACGATATTCTCCTTCCGCGCAATCCCCTTCGAGAGCAGACCTTGAATCATGGCCTCGGCCATGGCGCCGGAACCGATGAAAGTAATTTTGGAATCTTGAAGCATGGAAAACCTGACCAGATGACAAGGTGAAGGGGTGACAGGGTGAGCCATCACCTTGTCACCCTGTCACCCCTTCATCCGGTCAATTACGGGGTTGTGAAATACTGCAACGCTAGCCGCACGCGGTCTTCCACCGACTTGCCCTCGCCTTTGGGAATAGCTTGCACAGCGGCCTGCGCCTCGACCACGCTATAGCCCAGGGTCGTCAGCGCGCCAATCACTTCGGTGTCCACATCGCTGGCGTGCGCGATGGTCTCCAGCCCAAACGCCGGGCCGAGTTTATCTTTGAGCGTGAAGACAATCTTCTCAGCGGTCTTCTTGCCCACGCCTTTGACCCGGCTCAACACTTCCGGTTGCTCGTGGGCGACCGCGTTCCGCAAAATATCAATCGAGAGCGACGACAGCACCGCCAGCGCCAGTTTGGGCCCCACGCCTTGCACGGTGAGCAATAACTCAAACAGCGCGCGTTGCTCCTCGGTGGCAAAGCCAAACAGCAACTGCCCGTCCTCGCGGAAGATGTGATGGATGTGTAAAAAGGCGACGCGCCCCACCCCTTCCAATTCATCCAAGACCGCAGAAGGCGCAAAGACGCGATAGCCCACGCCGCTCACTTCAAGAATGAGCGCGTCGAGGTTGATTTGGAGGATGGTGCCACGGAGGGAGGCAATCATGAGCAGGTGACAAGATGACAAGGTGACAAGGTGACAAGGTGACAAAGGGTATAAATCACCCTGTCACCCGTTCACCCTGTCACCCCGTCAAGGCTTTCATTTTCATCGAATGCAAATGGCAAATCGCCACCGCTAACGCATCGGCGGCATCGTCGGGCCGGGGAATTTCAGTTAGGTTCAGGATGGCGCGCACCATTTGTTGGACTTGGGGTTTGTCCGCGCCGCCGTAGCCGGCCACAGCTTGTTTCACATCCCGTGGGTTGTATTCGCCAATGCTAATGTGCGCCTCGGCCAGCGCCAGCAAGGCAATCCCGCGTGCCTGCCCCACGGTCATGGCTGTTGAGACGTTTCTCTGAAAAAACAACTTCTCCACCGCCCCCGTATCGGGACGATGGAGAGCGATGAGTTGTTTGAGTTCGCCGTAGAGCGTGAGCAAGCGTTCGGGCATGGGTTGCCCCGCCGGGGTGAGGATGGTCCCGTAGGCTACCATCTCTGGCCCGGTTTCAGCTTCCCGCACCAGGCCATAGCCCGTCGTCGCCGTGCCGGGGTCAATGCCGAGGACGAGCATTGGGCCAATTACGAATTACCAATTACGCTCTGACATTAGTAATTGGTAATTACTCCGCCGCCAGCACCGCCAGCGCCGCGTCGGTAAATTCCACATTGGTGTACACGCTCTGCACGTCGTCCAGCTCTTCAATTTGCTCGATGAGCTTCATCACCTGCACCGTGTCGGAGGGCTCCAGTTCGAGCTTCTGATTCGGCTCCATGCGAAGTTCCGACTCATTGGGCTTGAAACCCGCCTTGTCCAGCGCGGTCACCACAGTATGAAAGCTTTCGGCGGGAGCCAGGATTTCAATTTCATCGTCGCCGGGGAGCACATCATCCGCCCCCGCCTCGACTGCGATTTCGAACACTTTGTCTGGATCGGCGCCCTCGGCGGGGATGGTGATATAGGCTTTGCGAGTGAATTGCCACGAGACCGCGCCCGCCTCGGCCATGGTGCCGCCCCCGCGCGTGACAATGCGACGCAAGTCGGAAACCGAGCGGTTCTTGTTATCGGTGACCACCTGGAAGAGCAAGCCCGCACCGTGCGGGCCATAGCCTTCATATAAGATGCTCTCGAAGACCACGCCTTCTTTGTCTTCGCCCGTGCCGCGTTTAATGGCGCGCTCGATGTTGTCTTTGGGCATGGCGTTAGACCGGGCTTTTTCCATCGTCACCCGCAAACGGATGTTCGTGTCGGGGTTGCCGCCGCCATCGCGGGCCGCCAGCGCAATTTCGCGCGCCAACCGCGTGAACAACTGGCCGCGCCGGGCATCGGCCACACCTTTTTGGTGTTTGATTGTCTTCCACTTACTATGACCAGACATGACTAAGAACTCCTTGCTAGGAAGCGTAAATTCTTGCTGAACTAGGCTTAAAATATGAGGTGAAATGATTATACCATGCGGGTTTGACGGAGGGTATAATCGGCGGCATGTCTCCGACGGAAATTCAGCAACTCCTCAAAGAAGGCATCGCGGCCCTGCGGGCGGGCGACAAACCGCGCGGGCGGGAGTTGTTGTTGCGGGTGGTCGAAGCCGATGAGCGCATGGAGCCGGCCTGGCTGTGGCTCGCCACCGCCGTAGATGACCCGAACGATAAACTGGTGGCCCTCGAAAACGCCCTGGCCCTCAACCCGCAGAATGCCGCGGCCCGCGCGCAGTGGCAAGCCCTGCAACAACAACTGGGCCACACGCCCGAACCGCCCCCGCCCGCCGCGCCGCCCGCGCCGGTGATTGCCAACCCAACCCTGGCCGACCCCAACGAAAACCCGTTCCAATGCGCCTATTGCGGCAAGCCCACGGCAGAAACCGATGAGACCTGCCCGCATTGTCAACACGACTTGATGGTGCCAGGCGATTGGCAGGAAACGCGCGGCTTCCGCAACAGCCTGACCATCGTCACCGGCGTGGACTTGCAAATCGCCATCGTGCAAACGTTGGGGGCGTTGGTAGCCATGGGGGCGCAGATCGCCGCCGAGCAGGGTTACGCTCAGCCCTTCAATTTTCGGTTTGGCGAATTCGAGAAAATCCTCATCGGGTTCTTCGGCAATTATCCGCAGTGGTCAGAACAGGGCGCCGGGTTGCCGTTTGGCGCGGCGATGACCCGCAATCTTATGCTGGGCCTGTTGTATATGATGGTGTATTCCGACATGGACACCGCGTTTTACGTGGCCATCGGCCTCGGGGTCGCCGACCTGCTGTGGGCGGGGTTGGGTGGCTGGACGGGCAACATCGGCTCAGTCGCCGCCCTGATCAACGCCATCTTTGCCCTGATCTTAATCAGCGTGGGCGGGCTGGCGCTCATCAGTCGCCGCCGCGCACGGGTGCGGCTCAAAGTCAAAATCAGCAAAGACGCGCATGGCGCGCGCGGCATGTATCAAAATGGCAAAGAGAGTCGGCACCGTGGGCAGTGGGCGCTGGCCGCGTTATATTTTCTCAAAGCCATCGCTCTCAAACCATCTGAAGTCATTTTCTATAAAGACGCGGCGGTGGCGCTGGCCCAGGTAGGCCGCTACCCCGAGGCGTTGAACTTGCTCGAAGAAGCCGCCCGCCGCACACCGGAAGATAAGGCGATTACGAAACTGGCCGAGACGATTACCGAACAATTGAAAAACAAACCGTGACCAGCCCTCAGTCAGCCTCGCCCGGCAAGGCCTTCATAAAAAAACTCTACTCCCAACTGACCCCCATCCAATGGCTGGCGGTCGCGTTGATTGTGATTGGCGTGGCCATCATGATCCCCAGGGGCCTTGGCTTGCTGGATTTTTACAAAGAAGTGCGATATGCCACCGAACATGATTTCGCCGCCGGAAACGTCTCCCCGGACCTGTTGCGCCCCTGGATGAGCCTGCGCTACATTTCGGTGGCCTACGCTGTGCCCCAGCAATATTTGTTCGACACCGCCCACATCCAACCCCAAAAAGAAACCAGCATGATTGCGCTTAATCGGCTCAACCAACAACTGCGCTTGGGTCAGGTCAACGGTCAGCCGGCCTTGATGCAAACCCTCCGCGCCGCAATTTTGGCCTATCGCGCCCATCCGGTCGCCACTGGCCTGATTGAGCAACAGGTCGAGGACTGGATGACCGTGGCTTACATCGCCAACAGCACCGGTCTCTCAGCCGAGGGCCTCTTGCAGGAAGTTGGCCTCCCCTTAGATGGGAATGCCTATAAGCCGCTCGGATTCTTGAGTGATGAGGCCAATTATCCCGGCGGGCCAGGCGCGTTGGTGGCCGCCCTCCAGACAATTGTTGACGCCCGCGGCGTGAAACCGGTCATCCCATGAATAACCTGGACCTGACCTCGCTGGCGTTGACTTGGATTGCGGCGTATGGCGCGCCGATGGTGGCGGCATTGTTGTATTTGGGCGGCCTGGGTTTGCCCCTGCCGGGCACATTGGTGGTCATCGCCTCCGGCGCCTTTATCCGCCAAAATTTGTTGGATGCGTATGCCACCCCCCTGCTCGGTTATGCGGGAACCATCGCCGGCGACGCATCACTGTACGCGATTGGATTTTTTGCCAGCGGCTGGATCGAGGCGCGCCTCGGCCAAACAGCCGCCTGGAAAAGTGCCCTCACGCTCTTCGAGCGGCGGGGGGGCATTGCCATCTTTCTCACCCGCTGGCTGTTAACGGCCATCGCCCTGCCCGTCACCCTGATTGCGGGCAGCAGTGGCTATCGCTTCAGAAAGTTTTTGGTATTGGCCGTGTTGGGTGAGTTAACCTGGTTTGGGATATATGGCGGGCTGGGGTATGCCTTTGGCAGTCAGTGGGAATTAATCAGCGATTTCATCGCTGACTTCAGCGGGTTCATTTTGGGGGCGCTGGCGGTGGGGTGCGGTATTTATCTGTTCATCAAATTTGGCCGGAAGTCGGCCACCTAAACTCTCAAACCAAGTTATCGCTTTTGCGTTTAGCTAAAACAGAATTCGGAAATAGCAAACTTATGCGACGGATATTAACGGCCCTGACCATCAGGGATTTTCGCTGGTTATGGGGCGGCCATGGGTTGTATGTATTAAGCCTGGTTATGAGCCGCCTGGCTTTAGGCTGGCTGATGTTGGACCTCACGGATTCGCCCTATTGGGTGGGTCTATCCATCGGCGTGGATGGGGTGGGCAAGATTCTCTGCGGCTTTTTCGCCGGGGTGCTGGTGGATCGCTTTGACAAGCGCCGGGTGCTAATCGGCAGTCAGGCAATCTTTGGGTTGTTAGGGATCACTTTAGGCACTTTGATTGTGACCCAGCACGTGGCCGTGTGGAATGTTTTGATCGTGGCCTTCCTCATGGGCGCCACGGACGCCATCACCGCGCCCGCCAACAACGCCATGGCCTATCAGGTCGTGGGGCGCGAGCGCGTGATGAATGCCTCCGCCATTAACATGCTGGGCTTCAACCTGGCCCGCACGGTGGGCGCGGCCCTGGCCGGGATTGTGATTGATCGGTGGGACACGGGCGTGTGTTACTGGGTGGCGGGCGGGGCGGCCTGCCTGGGCCTGTTGCCGATCCTGCGGGTGCGCGGCGATTTCCGGTCCACCATGACCCACGAACCGTTCGGGCACACTTTGCGGGCTGGCCTGCGCTATGCCTGGAACGACCAGGCGCTATTGCGAGTCTTGGGGCTGAGCGTGGTGGTAGAAATGTTCGGTTTCTCGCACTACACCATGACTTCGGTCATTGCGCGGGATGTGTTGCATGTGGGCGCTGAGGGCTACGGTTATCTCAGTTCGGCCTCCGGGGTCGGGGCCTCGGTGGGCACCTTCCTGCTGGCCGGGCTGGGCGATTATCGGCATAAAGGCCGGCTCTTATTGAGCGCCGTCATCTTTTCGGGGTTAGGCATTATTCTCTTTGCTTTCTCACCCTGGTATTGGGTCTCGTTAATCCTGGCCGCCCTCAGCGGCGCCACCCTGTCGGCGTACGACGCGATGATGCAAACCCTGGTGCAATTGCTCACCCCCGACGCCGTGCGCGGACGAGTGCTGAGCCTCTATGTGCTGACGTTTGGATTTACTTCGGTGGGCGGCTATGTGGTGGGGCTGATCGCCACCCTGCTCACCGTGCCCGTGACCATCAGTTTGGGGGGTGGCATTCTTGTGGCATACGCGCTGAGCCTCATGCCGATGATCCGGCATTTGCAACCCGAGGCCGGGGAGGCCACCGCGGTGGCGCTTTCGTGACTCAAGTTCGGAGCAATTACAAACACGCGTGGTAAACTCGCCGCAGAAAACGCGGAGAAAATGGCCCACAATCAATGTCA
>CAYUFY010000091.1:0-15730 GCA_964443795.1 uncultured Anaerolineales bacterium
TTTTCATTTGCCAGAGGTATTTGAAATTGAATCGCTTGTACCATACCCGCTTTAGTCGCATTCTAGGGGCGCTGATTGCCAGCGGCTTGATCTTGGGCGTTGTTGTCGGATGGTTGGTTATGGCAGGCCAGGCTGAGGCCGGGGTAACCCCAGCGCCTCGTGGGGCTTCCACCGACCTCAGCGTTTTTTTGTCAGCCCCGCCCACGGCGTTTAATGGCGATGTGATTACCTATACTTTATACCTTACCAACACGAACGCATTCTCGGCGGCGACCAATATCAATATCCAAGATATTCTCCCGTTGGATACGCTTGAAGATATTCGTTGTTCGAACAACTGTGGTTATATTTTCGATTCCAGTTTAATTCCCGAACCCTTGGGTGGAACCATCCTTGTGACGGTCACGCGCCAGCTAAGCTGGACCATTGCCTCCCTTTCGCCGAACGCCTCGGTGGTCCTAAAATTTTGGGGTCGGATCACCGGTCAAGCCGACGGGACCATTTTCAAAAGCAGTGCGGTTGTCTTTTACGATGTTGGCAGCCCGAATGTGGCAAGCAGTAATGAGACCCAAACCGTGGCGCGCGTCCCTATTGCTCAGGATGGTTGGGCCAGTTTATCCGAAGCCCCCACTTGGTTTTCGTCCGACTTGGGTGGCACGCTGGCTCAGGACTGGGCTGACTTCAACGGAGATGGTAATCTGGATTTGGCACTGGGGTCATCGGTCGGGACTACCATTTATCGCAACACCAATGGGCGGCTGGCGCGGCTCACGGGCAATAACCGCCTCACCTACGGATTGCGCTGGGCTGACGTAAATAACAACGGCACTCTGGAACTTGTGACCGTCGGGGCCAGCGTGGATGGCACGGCGGTGACTTCGGGCACGACCTATATCTACAACGTGGTCAACGGCCAATTGACCCAAGTGGGTTCGTTCCTGACCACGTATCAAATGGTGCGGGTGGCCACCGCCGATATGGACACCGATGGCGATATTGACATCATCGCCAGCACCAACACCATTAATGCCGATTGTCCGGTGCGCCTCTATCGCAATAATGGCGCGGGCGTTTTTGCCACTCCGGGGGATTGTATTAGCACCGCCGCCACCGCCGCCATTGGCCCCGGCGATTTTTATAACGATGGCCATGCCGATTTGGCCCTCGGCGAATTCCCCAACGCTGTGCGCTTGTTCTCGCATGACGACAACGGCTACTTCACCGCCACCACGCCCATTACTATTGACCTGACGGCCTCGTTCCTGCCCTACGACTTTAGTTGGGGCGATTTCAATGGTGATGGCAATCTTGATCTAGCCGCCGCGTATCCCCTGCAAAAAGAAGTTCGCATCTATCCCAATGCAGGCGGTGGCACTTTCAGCGCCACCATTCGGCTCCGGACCTCGTCTTTCTTGACTCCGTTGGCAATTGATTGGGTGGATTTCGATGGTGATGGGTTGCTGGACCTCGCTGTGGCCGATGCAGCCCCGCGGATTTTTCTAAACACTGGAAATGGATTCAACCAAAACTATTACGTCATTGCCGAACCCGTTAACGGCCAGGTCTGGAGTTTACGGAGCGTGCAGTTAACTGCCGCCAGCGACAAGCAACTTTCCCTGAGCAACCGCGACCGATCCAGCGTTCTGTTTTCCAGCTACATCGCCCATTTGGCCCCTACTTTGCAAGCCATTGACGCCTCTCCCGCCAATAGTTTGGCTTGGGGGGACGCCGATAGTGATGGTCAGTTAGACTTGCTTCTGGGTACAGGCACTGTGCGGCTCTACTTCAACCAGAATGGCACATTTCCATCCAAAGCCGATTTTCCGAGCGGCCTTGGCCCGCACGCCGTCGCCTTCGGCGATGTGAACAGCGACGGAAAACTTGATGTTGCGATTGGCACCGCTTTTCAAAATCAGATTTATCTCGCTAACAACTTCAGCCCGGCCAAAAGCACCCTTGCTCCCTCTGGGCCTAACCATGTTGTGGCCTGGGGCGATGCTGATGGTGATGGCAAACTTGACTTACTCGTAGGGGCCAAAGGTAGCAATGTCGCCTTATATCTTAATCAAAACGGTCTGATCGCTTCCTCCCCCTCTTTCAGCACCACTGAAACTGGCGAAACTCGCGCGCTGGTTTGGGCTGACTTCAATAAAGACTATCACCTCGATTTTGCCGTTGCTTTTTACAATCAACCCGTTCAACTTTATCTCAATAATAAGAATGCCACCTTCAGCCCGGCCTGGAACTCCGGCACTTTCTCGCCGACCACTGGTCTGGCTTTGGCCGATTACAACGCCGATGGTTACACTGATCTGGCTTTCAGTACTTATGGGCAAGGCACTGTTATTTATGAAAATCGCTTTGGCACATTAGCGGCTCAGCCTGTCTGGGTTTCACCGACTTTCAGCAAAACCACCAGTCTGGCCTGGGGTGATTGGAATAACGATGGCTACCCCGATTTGGCGCTGGGCAATGATGGCGAACCCGCGCAAGTCTACGCCAATTTAGGGAGCACCCCCGGCGCGCCCCGGCTCTTTTGGCTCTGGCAATCCACCGATATTCACAAGGCCTCTGGAGTCGCGTGGGGCGATTATGATGGTGATGGTTATCTCGACCTCGGCCTCAGCCAAAACGGAACCACCGCCAATGGGGTCTATCACAACACCACCCTCCCGGCCGCGCATCAAGTTGCCAATTATCCGGCGGCCATGCCCCTGCCCAATAACCCAACCTACCTCGCCATTCAACGCCCCGGCACCACCGCCAATGGTTATGGCTTTTCCTCGGGAGAACTGGTGGCCAACCCGCTGTTAGTCAGTCAGGCGGTCACCATCACTTATAAACTCTATGACCCCGATGGCACCCGTGCCCTCACGGCCACTAACACCGTAGGCGACCGGGTCAGGGCCTCCTTCTTTGAATACTCGCTTGATGGGGGGGGCACCTGGAAAACCGCCTCGGCCGTGCCGGGCGCTTCCAACATCATCACGACCACTAGTCGTTTGGGCGAAACCGGCACTTTTGTCTGGGATGCTAAACGCGACCAGGCGGTTAGCGATGATGCGCGCTTCCGCATTCGAGCGGTCGTTTTTAATGAGACCGGGCCAGTGCAAAACGCCGCCGCGCTAGCGGTCAGCCCGCCCTTCCGGGTGCGGGCGCTCTCCTGTCTCTGGCCCGAAAGCCCTTCCATCAACTACTCACCGGCCAACCCGGCGCTTAATTCTCCAGTTAGTTTTGCTGGCCTCGCCCTCAACGCCAGTGGAACCGTGTCATACACCTGGGATTTCGGTGACGGGTCGGCCCTGGTTACCTCCAGTTTTCTAGCTAAACACACTTATATTGCTAACGGCACCTACACCGTCACCCTTTCAGTCACTGGGCAAG
Organism: uncultured Anaerolineales bacterium; assembly: GCA_964443795.1. GTDB lineage: Bacteria > Chloroflexota > Anaerolineae > Anaerolineales > UBA6663 > DATDRS01. Next base: position 3,385 of record CAYUFY010000091.1, read on the forward strand.
CCTGCCCGGTAGCCCGGACGGTTGTTGCCAAAACCACCGTGCGCGCGGGCACCGGCGTCGCCTCTTTCCCCATTTACCTGCCGCTAGTGATGCGAACTGCGCCCCTCACAACGACCATGCCCAGCGTGGGCGTTAAATGGGATATTGCCACCTCTGGCCGGGCCTTTGCCCCGGCGGCGACCGAGTCCCCGGCGGATGTCGTGGCCCGCGCGTTATGGCTCCCCACCCCAAGCGAACCTGCCTCCCCCGTGCTTGCGCCTGCCCCGCTGTCGGGTTCCACAGTCCAACTTGCCGCGCCCGCCCCTGCCGTGCCTTCGACCATCCTGCCGATCCGAGTCACCACGACCACCATTGGCACGAACAGCGAACCCACCATCAACAGCGATGGCACCCGCCTGGCCTTTTGGTCCACCAGCAACCTCGATCCGCGTGGCATCAACGCCGATGGGAACATCGAAATTTTCCTCGCCCAGCTCCACCCGTCGGGCGCGGTCACCTACACCCAAGTCACCAGCTCCACTGGTTCCATCCTCGGCGGGTTTAATCTATCGCCATCTATGAATAGCGCCGGGACGCGTATCGTTTTCTTCTCCGACCGCAACCTTATCGGTCAAAACGCCGATGGCAATTTTGAAATCTACCTCTACGACACCCAGACCCAGGGCTTCACACAAGTCACGGTCAGCACCAAAGGTTTCAATATCACCCCAGCCATTAGCGGCGACGGCCAGCATGTGGTCTTTGCCTCCGACCGTGACCTTGACCCGGCGCGCGGCAATGCCGATGGCAACACCGAAATTTTCATAGCTCACCTTGGCGGGCCCGGAGGGGTGATCTACACCCAAGTCACCCAAACCAGCAGTGGCTCTGTTGGCGAACCGACCCTCAATGCTGATGGGACCCGGGTCACCTTTGTGGCTGATGGCGATCTGCTCCCCGGCCAAAACCCGGATTTAAGTCGGGAGGTTTTTCAATATAATCTCGCCACGGCTACGCTGAGCCAGTTGACCAATAGCGTGGAAGATAGCGCTTCCCCGTCCAGCAACTCGGATGGAACCCGCATTGCTTTTGTCTCCATCAACGACTTCACCGGGCAAAACCCCAACAATTTCCGCGAAATTTTTGTGGTCACCGTGGGCCCGACGGGCACCCTCGCCATCGCCCAGGTCGCCACCAGCCTGACGGAGAATGACAAGGACAAACCCACCATCAGCGCCGATGGGGTGCGCGTGGGCTACTCGACCGCGAACAATAATCAAATTAGTGTGTATGACTGGTTATTGGGGGTGGAAATCACCAACACGATCAATGCGCCGCTTTTCCAGCCGGTGCTGGCGGGCAGTGGCACCCGGGTGGCGTTTATCTCTAATCGCGCGCTCTACACGGCCGATTATCCGGTGGCTGATTTGGCGATGGGCCTGACTGCCACGCCCACAGTGCTTTACCCCGGCGAAAATGTGACCTATACCCTCACCGTCACTAACTTTGGCCCCTCCACTGGCTATAGCGTAATCGTTACTGATATCCTGCCCAGCACGCTAAACTTTGCCTCAGCCTCACCGGGGTGTAGCGGCACGACGACCATTACCTGCGCCGCCGTGAGTGGCACGGTGACAATCTTCCCCAATGCCACCCAGGTTTACACCATTAGCGCCAAACCCAATATTGTGGGCACCATTGCCAATACGGCCAGCCTGACCACCACCACCATTGATCGCGTGCCGGCCAATAACACCGCCGCCTTTACCATCACCACCGTGCCGGCCCCCATTACGAACCTGACGATTACCGGGCCGATTACGGGCGATGTGGATGGGCTATTGACTTTCACCGCCACCGTTGGCACCACACCGCTCACGCCCACCTTGCCCATTACCTATGTCTGGACGGCCAGCGAGCAAAGCCCGACCACCCAGGGTTCGATTAATGGCTTGCTCACCTCTCTGGCGCAAACCTGGCTGGTGGGTGGTCAAAAGACAATTACCGTTACGGCCAACAACCCAGGCGGCATTCCGGTGGTCGCCACCCGCACCGTGACCATTTTCAACCCGGCTCCGGTTCTGACCGGGACGTTCCCGCTAACGGCCAGTGTCGGTGGCGCCACCCTCACCCTCAACATCAGCGGCACCAACTTTGTGAGCAGTTCTGTTGTTCGCACCAGTTTGGGCGTGACTTTTGCGACCACGTTGGTCAATCGCAATACACTGACCGCCGTTGTTCCAGCCTCCAATCTGAACACCTCGTTCAACCTAGAGGTCTTCACGCCCCCACCGGGCGGTGGGGTGTCGGCGCAAAGCACCTTTACCGTGACCAATCCCGACATTAATTTGGAGCCGACGATTGGCATTTCCATGCCCACAGGGAGCACGGCTTATCTCACGGTCACCTTGCCCTCGGCTTTGGCCTTCTCGAAGGTGATTTCATTGACCGCCACGCCGGGGTTGCTGGTTGTGCCGGTGACCATTACCTTGCCAGCTAACACAACCAGTGTGTCCTTTACGGTTGTTAGCCTGTCCCCGGGCAATGTTGGGGTGGTGACTGCTACCTTAGCCGGTGCGCCCAACCCAACGGCAGTTAATGTGATTGTCAATAATCCACTCCCAAGCATTAACACCTATAGCCCAATGACGGTTACCGCGGGCGTGCCTGATCTCACCTTAACCATCACCGGCACCGGGTTCCTCTCACAGACCGCCTCAGTGGTGCGGTGGTATAGCGCCACGGGTTCAGCGAACTTGGCCACTTATTTTGTAAGTGACCAAGTGCTCACCGCCACCCTCCCGGCGGCTTACCTCAACGCCGTCGGTGTGTTCAGTGTCTCGGTGTTCAACACCACTCCGGCGGGCGGCGAGGCCATTAGCCGGACTTTGACTGTCGTCAATCCCACGATTACCCTTGCACCTTCCACGGTCAATGTCCGCACCTCACACACCGCGACCTTGACGCTGACGATTAGCGCGGCGCAGGCCGCGAACCGGACGATCATCGTAACGAGCGACAACCCGGTGATTAGTGTCCCAGCGAACATTACGCTATTCGCCGGGTCGCCCACGGCTACTTTTGTTATCACCAGCAACACCCCGGATGGCATGGCCCTGGTCACCGCGACTCTGCCCGCCGGGTTGGGCAATGGCACGGCCGCCAGCACCATTGTGGTGAGCCGCACGGCGACCAGCATCAACCTGACTTCATCCAATAACCCCTCGGTCTATGGTGAAGTGATCACACTCACTGCGAATGTGACCCATGCGGTTCCTGGCGCTGGCACCCCCACTGGCATCGTCACCTTCACCGTGGACGGCGCGCCCATCACGCAGACACTCAGTAGCGGACAGGCGATTTATACCACCTCCGCTTTGGCAGTGAGTGGATCACATCTTATTACTACCACTTACAGCGGCGACCCGAATTTCTATACCAGCACTTCCGGCACACTCACGCAGAACGTGAATAAAGCCAACACTGTTATCACCACCACTTCAACAACGAACCCGGCTGAATTTGGACAGACGATCACCCTGACGGCCTATGTCAGCGCGTCGGCGCCCGGTGCGGGTACGCCTACCGGAACATTGACTTTCACCGTGGATGGCGGCGCGCCCATCACGCGGACACTCAACGGGAGTGGGCAAGCGACTTTGGTGACTAGCACGCTGAGTCAGGCCACCCACACCATTGCGACCACCTATGCTGGCGACGCCAACTTTAATAGCGCCACGGGTAGTTACAATCAAATTGTAGGCCGTGCTTTCACCACCATCACCCTGGCTTCCTCCATAAGCCCATCCGTGTTTGGTCAGGTGGTGACTTTCACGGCGGTCGTCACCCCGAGCGGCTTGGGCAGTGGCACGCCCACTGGCACCCTCACCTTCACGGTGGATGGCACCCCGCTCGCGCCGATTGCCCTCGGCGGTGGCCAGGCCACCTTCACGACCTCAACGCTCAGCGTGGGGACGCATACCCTCACGGTGACTTATGGTGGCGACACCAATTTCAATCCGAGCGCTTCAACGACATTCAGTCAGCTCGTTGACCGGGCTACGACCACCAACACGATGACCTCGTCTGGCACCTCAGTCTACGGCCAGAACGTGACCTTCACGGCGACCGTCGGCGTGGTCAACCCCGGGCCGGGGGCGGTTGCCCCGACGGGCACGGTGACTTTCACGGTAGATGGCCTGACGCAAATCACCCGGACTTTAACAACGTCGGGCGCTTACACCGCCGTCTCAACCTTCACGGATACGACCTTGAGTGTTGGCAGTCATACAATCACCGCGACCTATGGGGGCGACAGTCATTACACCTTCAGCACCTCAACCCTCTTCACGCAGATGGTGAATCAGGCCTCAACCACCACCACGGTTACCTCCTCGGTGAATCCGACCGCCTACGGCCAGACGGTAACCCTGACTGCTACGGTGACCGCCAACCCGCCGGGGAGCGGCACCCCCAGCGGGACCCTGACCTTCACAGTGGATACCGGCGCGGTTATCACGGGGAGCCTCACCAGTGGTCAACTGCAACTCATCACCAATACGCTTCCAGCCGGAGCCCATGCCATCACCGCGACTTATAGTGGCGATACCAACTTCACACTTAGCTCGCGTGTTTATACTCAAACAGTCAATAAGGCTAACACCACCGTTTCCATCACCGCCGACAACCCTGATCCTTCCACTACGAATCAAGGTGTGACGGTCAGTTACACGGTGAACGTGACGCCGCCCGGCTCGGGCGCGCCGACGGGTCTGGTGACCGTCACCACCTCCGATGGCGGCGTATCCTGCTCGGCCTCGGTGGCGGCGGGTAGTTGCGCCATCACGTTTACCATCGCCGGGCCGAAGACCATCACCGCCACCTATGGCGGGAGTAGCGATTTCACGGGTAGTGTTTCGTCCGGGGTGGCGCATATTGTGGTTGGTCTGTTTGGACACTGGAAGCTTGACGAAGGCTCCGGCTCTGTTGCGCTGGATGCCTCAGGCAATAATCACCCCGGCGCTTTGCTGAACGGCCCGGTGTATACCACCAACGTGCCCGCCACGACCTTCACCAATACGTATGCCCTCACCTTCGATGGCGCGGACGACGAAGTGGTTATCACCGATGCGGTTGACCCAACGGGTTACACCATTGCCGCGTGGGTGCAGCCCGAAGCGCTTGGCTCGCAAAGCATCTTCCTGCGCTCGGATGGCGTTTTGGGGTATTCGCATCAACTGCGGATTAACGGCGGCAAATTTGAGCATTACACCTTTGACACCTCCGGTCACACGGTGACTGGTACAACTGCGCTGACCGCTGGTATGTGGTATCACGTGGCGATTGTGGCGACCAACGGTGGCGATATGCGCCTGTATGTCAATGGCGTTGAGGAAGGCATTTCGACCACTGTTGGCACCCTGTGGACGGGCGGCGACCGTTATCGGCTTGGCACAGACTACGGCATTGGCACCAACTTCTTCACCGGCCAGTTGGATGATGTGCGCCTATATAACGATGCGCTCTCCGCCGGGCAAATTGCGGTGCTGGCTTCCACTCTCAGCACTACCGTTACCTCCACACCTGAACCTTCCGTGTTCGGCGAGTCGGTCACCTTTACGGCCACAGTCAGCGCGGGGGCGGTAGGCACGCCCGGCGGCACGATCACTTTCAAAGAAGGCACCACCACTCTCGGCACTGGCGCGCTCTCGGGCGGGCAAGCTACCCTCATCACGTCCTCCCTCAGTGCTGGGCAACATATCATCACTGCCACCTATAGTGGTGACTCCACCTTCCGCCCCGACATTTCCCTGCCCTACACGCACACGGTGAACCCGGCCAGCGTCACCACGACTTTCACCTCGACGGTTAACCCGTATGTTGGCGCAACCTTGCGCGTTACGGCTACGGTCAGCGCGGTGGCGCCCGGGGCTGGCACTCCCGCCGGGACCCTCACCTTTACGATTGGTTCGCTCAATGTCGTCACGAATGTGGTGGGTGGTCAAGCGGTCTTGGTGACTTCTACCCTGAGCGCAGGCCAGCACAACATCACCACTCAATACAGCGGCAATGCCAATTTCCTCTCCGGCGCGGGCGCATATAGCGTGACGTTGACCAACCCGACGCTTACCCTCGCACCGACGCCGCTGTATCTTGGCCCGGGCGTGACCGCGACCCTGACCGCGACGATTGACGCGGCCCAAGCGGCCAACCGCACCCTCACGTTAGCTTCGTCCAACGGCGCGGTGGTCAGCCTCCCAGCCAACCCCACGCTCGCGGCGGGTTCGCTCACCACCACTTTTGTTGTCACTGGCGGAGCCACCGGCGGCACGGCCACTCTCACCGCCACCCTCCCGGCGGGCGCGGGCGGCGGCGTTTCCAATCAAGTTATGGTCACGAACACGACGATTGCGCTATCTCCGACAACCCTCAGCCTAAGCCCGAATCAAACAGCTACCATCACGGCCACGGTCACACCTGTTCAACCCACTAATACCTCCATCACCTTAGCTTCATCGAATGGCACGGCGCTCAGTGTTACGACTGGCGTAACCCTGTTGACTGGGAACCCGACAGAAACTTTTGTCATCACGGCGGGTGCGAGTGGTGGTAATGCGTTTATCACGGCCACTTTACCGGTTGGCGTGGGTGGGCATAACACCTCGACCGCGATCACCATTACCAACCCCTCGCCTACCCTCACGACGACTTATCCGTTTAGTCTGACGCAAGGTGGTCCGACGTTCACCCTAGCCGTGACCGGCACGAATTTCATTTCGACCTCATTGGTTTACTGGAATAACTTGTCACGAACCACCTCAGTTATTTCCAGCACGTATCTCACTGCGACCATCCCGGCCAGCGATCTGGCCAATAGTGGCATCTTCACGGTCGCCGTGTCGAATCCTGGTCCGGGTGGCGGCTTATCTAATGTTGAGTCGTTCACAGTGACCGCGCCGACGATTAGCCTAAGCCCTGACCCGCAGAACATCGCGCGCGGTAATAATTCTCCGGCAACTTTGACAGCAACCATCAGCGCGGCACAGGTTGCCAATCGAGTTATCACCCTCACAAGTAGCAATCCTAGCGTGGCCAGTTTTGTGTCCGGTAGTACCACCCCCTCTACGACAGTGAGTTTGCCCGCTGGACAGACAACCATTGCTTTCACCGTCTATAATCGAACTACAAGTGGTGTGGCAATAATCACAGCCACACTCCCATCCAACGTCGGTGGTGGTCAGGCTTTTGCTACTGTGCAGACCGTGTTAGTCACCCTCGACCCATCGCCTTTGGTCATGACAACGGGTGGTTTGACTGCAACCGTGACCGTTACACGCTCACCGGGTACTAATGATTACTTTAAATCGGTCTCATCGAACACCAGCATTGTCGCGCCCGATACAACTTGTATCCGCTGGCCAAATAATAACCCGGCAGTTGGGACTTTTGTTGTAACCAGTGGCCTTGCTGGAACTGCAATCATTACTACAACGAGCTACACGAACAGCTCCTGTACCAGCACGCCACTTTATTACGATACATTAGTGGTCAATGTCAACAATCCCACTCCCCTCATCACCACCACTACTCCCACCCTCGCCATTGCCGGCGGCCCGACCTTCACTCTACGGCTGAACGGCGCGAACTTCACCAATACTACGCAAGTCTACGTAGGCAGTGTCACGCGCACGGTGACCTACAGCAGTAGCACGCAAATCTCAGTCACTATCCCGGCCAGCGATATTGCGAATGTTGGTACCTTAGCCATCACCGCGACCAACCCCGTGCCGAACGCCGGGCCATCGAGCACGTTTAACTTCAGTGTAGTTGCGCCTACGCTCACCCTCAGCCCAACGGCTGGCCTGACGGTGACTCTGGGAGGTGGGACGGGCGTTGTCACGGCTTCCATCAATCAAACCCAAACCACGGCCACGGTTATTTCGTTTACCTCGTCCAGCGCTAACTTGATCGTCCCAGTTACCAGCACGCTCGCCGCTGGAGATTCGACGGTTACCGCGACCATCACCAGCACCTCTATCAGCGGTATATTCTTCGTCACGGCCACCCTCCCGGCTAATCTTGGCGGCGGCAACTCCAGTGGCATCACGGTCACCGTGGACAACCCGGTGCCCGGCGTTTCCAGCGCCAGCCTCACCACCGCCACCACCGGAGTCACCACCACCCTTACGGTCACCGGCAGTAACTTCGTGTCCACCTCCGAAGTCCGCTGGGATGATGGCTTAGGGCCGGTCACGCTCATCCCCTCCAGCGTCAGCCCGGCCACAAACCGCCTGACCGTGACGGTTCCCGGTATTAGCATCACCCTCGCGCCGGGTGGGGTTTACAGCCTGTCGGTCTTCAACCCCACTCCGGGCGGTGGTCAGTCTCCGACCAACCTCCTGATTACGACCACCGCCCCGACCATTGTCCTCGGAGCCACTCCCATCACCGCGACCCTCATTACTACCCCGACGGCAGTGCTAACGGTCACGCTAGGGCAGGCCCAAGCCATCAGTCGCACTATTACACTTGCCTCCTCCAATACCGCGACCGCCACCGTCCCGGCCAATGTCACGCTTCTCGCGGGTTCGGCCACAGTGTCATTCACCGTCACCGGCGTTGGGCCTGGCGTGGCCTTCGTCACCGCCACGCTCCCCGCCGGGCTGGGCGGTGGCGATTCCAATGGTGCGACAGCCAACGTCGTCACGCCTCAGCCCACGGTATCCGCCACTTTGGCTTCAGCTACCCCCATCATCAGCGGCACGCCATTCTCTCTCGTGGTCACCGGCACGAACTTCTACACCGGCGCGCAAGTGTTGCTCATCTCCAACACCACAACCTATACGGGCACGGCCACCATTATCACTGGCACGACCGAGTTGCAGGCCAACTTCACCACCGTGAACGCCTCGCTCGGCCAACATCAAGTGGTTGTCCTCAACCCCGAACCGCCCGTCGCCAACAAATCCAACGATCTTGTGTATGTGGACGTTCAGTAGGGGCGGGATTTATTCCCGCCCCCTGAGCGCCATATTGTTTTGGGGATTATCGGCGACCCTCGCGGCCTGCGCCGCCCCCACCGCCACCCTGGCCCCCGCGTTTGTCATGCCCCCCACCGAGACGCCGGCCATCGCGGTGGCCGTTTTATCGGCGTCGCCCACCCCGGTGTGGATCACCCCCTGGGCCCCCGTCACGCCGCCAACCCCAGTGGTCTTGCCCGCGCAAATCCTGGCCGGCCAGCACCTCGCCGCCTCGGGCAGTTACACCGCCACCGAAGACCAGACCGCCGGGCCGATGTTTTGCCGCATCGAGCGCAAGTCGTGCGCGTTTGGGGCGCTGGTTCAAGCCGACCTCCCCGGCGTTATCTTCCTCCATGCCGATCCACCGTATGCCGACGAAGTGACGCTCATGCATGCCAACCTCCTGCGCCCGCTTACCCGCCTCGCCGACCTGGTGCAGACCGAATGGGGTGGGGAGATTAAACTCATCGTCACGGCCACCTATGACTCCCAAGGCTGGCACGACCTCATGGAAAATGACCCCGCGCGCAAATATTCCCTGCACTTCGAAGGGCGTTCCATTGACTTCGCCCTGACCAGCACCGCCGCCGACTCCTTAGCCCGGCTGTGTGGCCTAGCGCTTCAATCCGGCTTCGATTGGGTGCATAACGAAGGCAACCATTGCCACGCTTCGGTGCTGGCCGATAGTCTGTGCTTCGTCTGTAGCCCGAAACCACATTGAGCCAGCGGGGTATTCCAGTGCCATTGTGGAATTTGGGATTTGGTCATTGGGCTTTATAATCCGCCTATGCCCTCGCTTGTGTCCCGCGAGACTATCCGCGCCAGTCTGCATGGCCTAATTGATGCCCATTCCCCCGCCGACGCGCTGGCGCATTACTATCTCTTTCATCACCCCCTCCCGCGCGTAAAAATTTACGCCTATATTAGTGAGCATCACGATCACGCCGAAGGCTTCATGCTCTCGGCCCAAACGGGCATGGACTTGTTTCGCCCGCTCGTCACCTTCCGCACGGGTACCGAAGGCACCGCTCAATCCCTTTTCCAAGCCGCGTTGCCCCCGGGCCGCCCGGTCTATTTATCCATCCCGCTCGATCTGGCCCAATGGGCCAATAAATACCTGACCGTCACCGAGGCGGAACTGCACCGCATCTATCGGTTGGATGCGCGGTATTATCGGTCCATCATCAATGTGCTGGCCGTGACCAGCCGGGGGAGCGATGGCACGCCCCGGTGCGAGATTCGCTCCAAAGAAGGCCCGGGGGCCGTGGCGGGAGTGAATTGGCAATCCCCGTATTTCGCCGAAATTTTTGTGCAGACCGATTTCCCCGCGCGCGGGTTGGGGTGGGGGCGCTCGGTGGTTTCCTATGTCGCCGGGGCTATTCTTAGCTCGCGGCGCACGCCGTTGTATATCGTCTCCGATGCCAATCAAGCCTCCATCAATGTCGCTGAGGCCGTGGGGTTTGTGGATACCGGCCTGCGGGAATATGTGGCGCAAGCCATCCGCCATGAATGACCGCCACCCCGCGTGGCCGCTGACCAACACCTAATTTATGCCTGCCACCCCATATGCCTTCCCTGCCGCCTTCCTGTGGGGCACGGCTTCCTCCGGCTATCAAACCGAAGGCCAGAGTGTCAACGCCGACTGGTGGCAATGGGAGGCGGGGGCCGGGCATATCGTTGGGGGCCAGCAATCCGCGCGGGCGTGCGATTGGTGGGCGGGTCAGCGGTGGCGTGAGGATTTCGATAACGCCGCGCGGGATGGGCACACCGCCCTGCGGCTCTCCGTCGAATGGAGCCGCCTGGAGCCGACGCCCGGCCAGTGGGATGAAGCGGCCCTCGATCACTATCGCCAAATGGCGCGCGGCTTGCGCGAGCGCGGGCTAACGCCCATGGTCACCCTGCATCATTTTGTTAGTCCGCACTGGGTGACCGAGCGCAGTTTGTGGGAAAGCGCGGAGATTGTCCCGCACTTTGCGCGCTATGTTCGCCGCGTGGTGGCGGCGCTTGGCGACCAGGTGGAGCTGTGGTGCACGCTCAACGAGCCGAACGTGTTCATGTATAGCGGCTGGGTGGCGGGGTTGTTCCCGCCCGGCAAAAAAGACCTGCGCCTGGCCCTGCGCGTCGCGCAAAATATTCTCAACGCGCACGCCGCCGCTTACCGGGTGATCCATGAACTGCAACCCCGCGCGCTGGTCGGCCTGCCGGTGCATTTTCGCCCCATCGAGCCGGCGCGCCCCGGTTTCCCGCTGGATGTGTGGGTGGCCCGCGCGCAGTTCGAACTCTTCAGCAGTTTGTTTCTGGAGGCTTTGCACACAGGCCGCTTGCGGCAACTCGTGTGGCCAGCCGTGGCAATCCCGGAAGCCAAAGGCACGCAGGATTTTATCGGCTTGCAATACTACACCGCCGACGTGGCCCGCTTCGACCTCACCCACCCGGGCGAACTGTTCGGGCGGCGCACCTTCCCGCCGGGCGCCGAAGTGGATGACGCCCAGTGGTACGCCTCGTACCCGCCCGGCTTCTACTGGTCGCTCACCTGGCTCGCGCGCCGTTATGGTTTGCCCCTCTTCGTCACCGAAAATGGCATCGGCGATGCCTCCGATAAACTGCGCCCGCGCTACCTGCTCACGCACCTGCGCGAGTTGTGGCGCGCGCTCCAACTCAACGTGGATGTGCGCGGCTACTTTCACTGGTCGCTGGTGGACAACTTCGAATGGGAACGCGGGTGGACCCACCGCTTTGGCCTCTACGCCCTCGATACCGAGACCCTGACCCGCACCCCACGCCCCTCGGCGCGCCTCTACGCCGAGATTTGCCACAGCCGCTCGCTTTCTCCAGACATGGTGGCGCGGTACGCCCCAGAATTGTTGGCGACTCTATTCCCGGATTGATTTCCCGCCCGGTTCGGAGTTTTCCGAATTGGGGTGGGGGCGCATGGTATAATCCGCGCATTCGGAGAGGTCGCCTAGCTGGCCTATGGCGTGCGTCTGGAAAGCGCATATGGGTAACACCATCGCGGGTTCGAATCCCGCCCTCTCCGCCACCACACCGCCGTCCGGCGGTGTCTTTTTTTATGATGGACTGGCCCCGCGCGTTGTTCCCGCTCCTCGCCGTTAGCGTGCTCCTGTGCGCGTGCGCCTCCGCCCCGGCGGTCACCCGCTACCCCACGCCCGTGCCCGGCCCCACGCCCACCGCCGAAATCCTCGTCTCGGTTGGCATCGGCGGCTCAACCCCCACGCCCACCCCGCCCCCCGGCGCTGGCACGGCGGGCCTGCCCCCCACCCTGGCCGCCCTCACCGCCACCCCCCCGCTGAACGCCGCCCCACCCGACGCCCCCCCCCCACCCCCCC
>CAYUFY010000092.1:0-15319 GCA_964443795.1 uncultured Anaerolineales bacterium
ATGTTTCGACTTATCGGCTACTTCATCCGGGGGAGGAGACACCTTGAAAGGGCTGCTCTAGCCACAGTCATCCAATTGATTGAGACAAATATAGGCGGCATGTCCCCCCTCGCTGATAATCAGTCCTTCACGCAAAGCGCGGGCTGAACCTGTCGAAGCCCGTCCCCTTCGACACGGTAAGCGAAAGTCGAACCGTCCGAGTGCTTTCATGAACTACTGATCATGTGGGCTACCGGTAGCCATTAAGTCGCTTGCCCTCGTCTTTTCTACAGCTTACTCAAATTTGAAACCGAGGCTAGGCCAGATATTTTTAATCAATAACCCGCTCCGCCAGAAAGCCACCGCGGCCATGCCGTGCGCGAGGACGGCGAAGAGGGGCGGGGTTTCAAAGTTGAAGTAGGTCCAGCAGGCGCGCGTTGTTCCCCAGAGTTCAAGAAAGTAGCCGAGGCCCGTCCCGGCGATGAAGGTCAGCGTGGCGGCGCGGTAATTCGTGGGGGTGAGGATTAACAGCGAGCATAACAGCAAGGCCGCGCGGGTGAGGGATTGGTCGAACGTGTGGGCCACGAACGCGAGGAGGAGCAGATAAAAGGTCGGGAGCAGAATCCAATAAAGCACCGGGAAAAAGCCGGGGAGCGCGGCGGGCAGGGCGCGGTTCAACAGCCGGTAGAGGCGGTCAATGGCGAGGCTGGCGATGGGCCAGGCCGGGATAATCCATAGCGGCGGGCGTTCGTTGGTGTAGTAAGTCCAAAGGCTGGTCTGAGTTCCCCAACTTTCGATAACCAAACCCCCTGCGAGGCCGACGAAGACGATGAGCGCATCGGCGCGCAGGTCGGCGCGGGCCATGATGAGGAGCGACATGGCGAGGAAGATGCCGATGAGCAACCCATCGAGTTGAACCCAGAGCGGCCGCGCGGGGTCGGCGGTGGCGAGGTAGTCGCGCGCCAACGGCCACCAGACGATGATGATGAGCAACACCACCGCGCTGAAGGCGCTGAGGAGATAATAACTGGCGCGGTTCCAGCCGAGAAAATTTAACGCGCGGTGGAGCAGTTGGGCCACGCGGTGATGTTTCAGACCGATCAGTTAAATCGCTCCGGGCGCATAAGATGCAAATTTAGTTCCGGCTTTTCATTACAGGCCAGTTGGGCCACGATGTGGCCGGTGCCCGGGCCAAGCGACATGCCGAGCATGGCGTGTCCGGCGGCGAGAATGAGGTTGGTGTGGGTTTGACTGCGGCCCAGGAGGGGCAGCCCGTCGGGGGTGCAGGGGCGCAGGCCGCGCCAGATTTCGCGGGGTTCAATCACCTCGAGGCCATTGAGGTAGTCGCGGGCCGCGCGCGCGATGGCGTTGACCCGGCGCTGGTTGATCGAGAAATCCATGCCGGTGATTTCGAGGGTGCCCGCCAGTCGCAGAGTCTCGCCCATAGGGGTGACGGCCACTTTGGCCTCGCCGAGGAGCAGGGGGGTGGTGGGGCAGATGGCCGGGCGCGGGAGGGTGAGGCTATAGCCTTTGGCGGCTTGAATGGGGACGCGCAGATGCAGGTCGCGGGCCACCGCGGGCGACCACGCGCCGGTGGCGAGGATGACTTGCTTGGGTCGGAAATCGCCGCGCGTGGTGCGGACGGTGGCGATGGCATTGTTGGCGGTCTCGAACCCGATGACCTCGGTGTTGGTTTGAATTTGAACCCCACGACCTTCGAGGCGGGTGGCGAGGCCGCGCACCAGATTCGCCGGGATAATGTGCGTGTCGGTGGGGAAGTAGATGCCGCCCACCACGCCCTCTTTAAGCGCTGGCTCGCGGTGGCGGGCTTGCGTGGAGTCGAGGATATCCGCCGGGCCGCCGTATTGCTGGACCAGGTGTGCTTCATGCGCGCCGTCGTCGAAGCCGCGTTGGGTGCGATAGGCCATGAGCACCCCGCGGCGCTCGTAGCCAAAATCCAAACCGTCGAGGGCGGCCAATTGCTCATATAACGCACTGGACGCGCGGCCCAAGTCGCGGAGCGTGGGGATGGCGCGATGCATGGGGGCCGGGTGACACGCGAGGGTGAAGCGGATCAGCCAGTCGAAGAGACTCACATCAAAGCGGGGCTTGATGTAGAAGGGGCTTTCCGGGTCGAGCATCCAGCGCAGGCCGGACGAGAGCGCGCCGGGATGGGCGAGTGGCGTGATGTGGCTGGGGACGATAAGCCCGGCGTTGCCATAGGAACTGCCGTTGGCGATGGGGCCTTGTTCGATGAGCGTGACATGCGCGCCCCGTTCGGTGAGATAGTGGGCAGAGCAGACGCCGATGACGCCGCCGCCGATGATGAGGATGTCGGGTGTGTTCATGATGGGTAAGGAGATGGTTCGTCAGAAACAGCGCCGTGAGCATGAATGGCGTTGAATTTGACTCTAGTGGGTTGAAAAACTACAATGCCGTATTATAAGCCTATCTCAACTGGAGGAGATAATCATGCGTATGAAGACGATTGCAAAATGGTGGACGATGTTTGTCATGTTAGTCGTGATGGCCCTGCTTGTGGCGGCGTGCGGGGGAGCCGCGGCGACCGAGAAGCCCAAGGTCACAATTAAGTTGGCCGAGAACCCGTGGGCCGGATCGGCCGTGAATGTGAATGTGGCCAAGATTTTGTTGGAGAAGGAACTGGGCTACAAGGTCGAGATCGTGACCATTGAGGAGAATGCACAATTCTCCGCTCTGACCCAGGGGGATTTGAGCGCGGTGTTGGAGATCTGGCCGTCCGGTCACGCGCAGGATTACACCGATTACATTACCTCCGGCAAGGTGGATGATATTGGCAAGCTGGGGGTGGTGGGCAAGATTGGCTGGTTCATCCCCACGTATATGTTGAAAGATCATCCCGAATTGGCGACCTGGGAGGGGTTTAAGAATCCCGATGTTGTCGCAATGTTCAAGACCGCCGAGACGGGTGAGGCCGGGCAGTTTTTGGCTGGCGACCCGTCCTATGTGCAATATGACGCCGCGATTATCAAGAACCTGGGCCTGAATTTCCAAGTAGTGTCTTCAGGCTCGGAACAAGCGGAATTGGCCGCGTTGGATGCCGCCTACAGCCGCAATGATCCATTCCTGTTCTACTTCTGGACGCCGCATTCGGCTCATGCCAAGTATGACCTGACGAAGGTTGATTTGCCGGCTTATACGGCTGAGTGTGGGACGAAGTCCGACAGTGACCCGAACACCCGCGATTGCGACTATCCCGAAGATGTGCTGTATAAAGCGGCCTGGCCCGGCCTCAAGGAGGCCGCGCCCGAGGCGTATGCGTTGCTCAAGAACATGAGCTATACCAACGCAGATCAGATTAGCATGTTGGCGATGGTGGACGTGGATGGCAAGACCCCCGCTGAAGCCGCGCAAGCATGGGTGGACGCGCATGGCGACACCTGGAAGGCGTGGATTCCGGCTAAGTAAAGAGTGAAAAATAAAACGTAAAGAGTAACAATCGCCGCTGGAGGAGACTCGAGCGGCGATTGTTGTTTTTGCGGCAACCCCTGGAACGGTTACAATTGTTTTCGATATGCCAGCCCCCGACCTCCTCACCGCCCTCCGCACGCACTTTGCTTATCCGGCTTTTCGGCCCGGACAGGAGGAAGCCCTCACTCACGTCCTCAATGGCCGCGATGCGCTGGTGGTCATGCCCACCGGCTCGGGCAAATCCATCATCTACCAACTCGCGGCCATGTGTCTCGAAGGCACGGCCCTGGTCATCTCGCCGTTGGTGGCGTTGATGAAAGACCAGGCCGATAGCCTCACCCGCCGCAACCTGCCCGCCACCTACGTCAATTCCTCGCTCGAACTGGCCGAACAAAACCGCCGCTTGCGTGGGCTGGTCAACGGCGACTATAAAATCATGCTCATCGCCCCCGAGCGATTTCGGAGTGTGAACTTCCGCAACACGCTCGCGCAGATTCGGCTCAGCCTGCTGGCCGTGGATGAAGCGCACTGTCTCTCGCAATGGGGCCACGACTTCCGCCCGGACTACCTCTTCCTCGGCGAGATGCGGAAACAACTGCAACCGCCGGTGACGCTGGCCCTCACGGCCACCGCCACCCCGCGCGTGCAAGACGACATCCTCGCGCTCCTCGGCCTCCCGCGCGCCGAGCGCATCATCACCGGCTTCAATCGGCCCAACTTATCTTTTGCGGTCATCCAAACGCGCACCGAAGCCCACAAGCTCACGCGCCTCGACGAACTGCTCGCGCAACTCACGGGCGCGGGCCTCATCTACGTCGGCACGCGGCGCGAAGCCGAAGAAGTCTCGGCCTACATCCGCGATAAACACAAGCGCCCGGTGGCCTGTTACCACGCGGGCCTCGCCCACCCCGACCGCGCGCGCATTCAAGACCAGTTCATGTCGGGCGACCTCCCGCTCGTCGTCGCCACCAACGCTTTTGGCATGGGCATAGACCGCCCCGATGTGCGCTTTGTCCTCCACTACACCATGCCCGGCACGCTCGAAGCCTACTATCAAGAAGCCGGCCGCGCCGGGCGCGATGGCCTCCCCGCCGATGCGCTCCTGCTCTACTCGCCCAAAGACTCCGGCCTGCACAAATTTTTCATCGAGAACGCCTCGCCCGCCGCCGCCGAACTGCGCTCACTGCACGAATACATCCGCGCCCTCACCGACACGGTGGGCTACGCCGATATCGAGCAGGCGCTCAATCTCAAAGACAACAAAGCCCGCGTCGCCCTCGAACAACTCGAATCCATTGGCGCGGTGACGCGCGAAGACGAAGCCTATGGCCGCTTACGCCTCACCGCCACGCCGCTCACCGAGGCCGCGCTCCGCCAACTGGAAAAAGAAGTGCAAGCCCGCGCGCGGCACCGCTTCGATTTGCTGGGCCGCATGGTGGATTACGCGCAGACCACGACCTGCCGTCGCCGCACCCTGCTGAAACATTTTGGCGACCACGCGGCGGTGGATGTCCCTCCGCAAGAGTGTTGTGATAACTGCGCCCAACGCGTGGCCCGTGATTCCGCGCGGGATACCGCACCCCCGCGGGCGGCGGCCCCCGCCCACCGGGAATCGTCGGGCCCGGACAATGTCGCCCCCCTCACGCCCCTCGACCAACTCACTCGCGCCGAGCGCGCCGCCCTCATCGTTCTCGACGCGGTGGGCAAATTGCGGCCCGCCCTCGGGCGCAACAAACTCGCGCAATTTCTGCAAGGCTCCAACGCCGAAGGCGTGGCCCATCTCAAAGACCGCCCCTACTTTGCCAAGTTCGCCGACTTGCGCGTGAAGGATGTGGAAGCGCTCATTGACCAACTGCTCGATTCGGGCCACTTGCAACAGGGCGGGGGGATTTACCCCGTGGTGCAACTCACGCCCTTCGGCGAGGCCGCGTTACAAAACCGCGCCGCCATCTCGGTGAGTCTGCGCCCCGCGCGGCCCGGTGCTTCGCTCGCGCGCCAACTGGGCACCGACACCGTGGGGGTCACGGCGCAACTGCTCGGGCGCGGCCTCACCCCCGCGCAAATCGCCGCCGAGCGCGGCCTCGCCGAATCTACCATCTACACGCACCTCGCCACGCTCATCGCCGAGGGCAAGGTGGACGTGAACGCCGTCATCCCCGCCGAGACGCAACAAAAAATCATCGCCGCCATCGAAGCCGTTGGCTCGGTGGCCTACCTCACGCCCATCAAAGCCAAACTCCCCGACTTCACCACCTACAGCGAAATCCGCTGTGTGGTGGAGGCATGGAAGCGGGGACAATCTCAAGCAGTAAGCGCGCCTTCTCTGGCGGAGGCCAAGCCCTCACTTCTTTCCGATATTCCGTTTGCGGCGTTGCATACTTGGCGCGCCACGCTGGTCACGCCCGAGAAACCGGAGTGGGCTATTCTTAGCAACGAGCGGTTGCGAAAAATTGCCATCGCCCACCCGCACACCTTGGATGAATTGCGCGAGTTGCAATTGCTAGCGGCTGACGCTTTAGAAGCTTACGGGGCTATCATTGTGGCGCTGTTGAAAACTGAGTCCACTGAAGTGAGCGAAGCCATCCTCGCCTGTGTGCGCTCGTTGCCCGGCCAGCTCCCCCGCAGTGGTGTGGCTAAGCTGTTGGTGGGGTCCGCCTCGGAGCGCGTCAGCGAATATCGTGACCACCCGTTATACAATCGCTTCCCCAATCATCAGCGTATTGAAATCACTGCCCAAGTGGATGCTTTGTTGGAGCGCGGCGTGTTGGCGCAAGACGAGCAGGGACATTTGATAGTGAAGGCTTAATGACCGGGCGGCTTGCGCCCTATTTTTCTCTGGAGGTTTTGGATGTCGCTTAAACGTCGTTCCCAAAGTGTGCCAGAAGTCAGTTTGCCAGCCTATATTTTAATTGTTGAACAGACCAATAGATTTTGCCAGGCGCACCTCAATGAGGAATGCGCCGCCTTGTGTCGCGAGTTGGCTGGCGCTTTGGCTCGTAAGCGTCCCCCACCTATCGGCCGGGGCCAGCCAGTGATTTGGGCGGCTGGCATTATCAGCGCATTGGCGCTGGTCAATTTCTGGTACGACCGCACTCAAACACCGCATACTTCGCACGCCGAGGTGTGCGAATTTTTCCAGGCCAGTTCCAGCACGGTCTCGGCCAAGTCCAAACAAATCCGCAATTTATTCAAGATGCATCACTTTGACCCGGATTGGACGTTGCCGAGCAAACTCGACAAAAACCCGTTGATTTGGATGGTGTCGGTCAATGGCCTGATTGTGGATATTCGCCATATGCCGCGTGAAGTGCAGGCGTTGGCTTATGCGAAAGGCATTATTCCGTACATCCCGGCCGACCAACTACCTGCCGAGGAAGTAGAGTAAGAAGGGCGACCCGGCGTTTAGGCCGGGGTGCTGTTCGCTGTTTCAACGTCAACTATTTTTGGGAGTCTACGTCATGCCATCTAAAAAACCCTCCAAACTGCAAGCCCCCCTCCCGCGCCGCGCGGCCGAGGGCCTAGACGAAGCCGATGACCTGCTACAACAGGGGCAGGTGGATGAGGCTCGCACTGTTCTGGAAGAACTCGCCGACCATTACCCCAATCGCCCCGAAGTGCTGGCGGAACTGGTTAATGTGTGCATCATGCAAGATGATAATTGGGGCATCATCAAAACCGGTGAGCGTTTGCTCCAAACCGATTACACCGAGCCGGAATTATGGGATGCCTTGGCCGGGGCGTATTTACAGAATACGTTTGTGGTGCTGACCTGGCGCACCCTGCAACTGATTCTGCGTCGCGCGCCGGATTATCACCGCATCAAGAAAGTGGGGGAGACCCTGACCGGTTTAGAGCGCGCGTTTGAGGGCTTGCTGGCCGAGATGCGGGTTTATGGCGAACCGTCGTTGCAATTGCTGGAATTGCATGAGCGGGTGCAGGTGGCGCTCGGCACCGAGCGGTATGTCGAGGCGCGGCGGTTGGCGCACGACCTGCTCAAGACCTTGCCCACCTTTACCCCGGCGCTCAACAATCTGGCGCAAGCGCACTTCGCCGAGGGCCAATTGCTTGAAGCGGTCACCGTTGAAGAACGGGTGCTGACCACTGAGCCAGATAATATCCACGCCCTGTCCAACCTCACCCGCTATTTCTGCCTCTTGGGGCGGCTAGACGAGGCCCGGGCGATGAGTGAGCGCTTGTTGGCCTCTTCCGCCCCCGCCGCGCAAAGAGCCCATAAGGTTATGGAAGCCTTAGCGGCTCTCGGTGATGACGCGCGGATTTTGGAATTGTTTCAGCGCTTGCAAGACGCGGCTGAAGCCGAGGAGCCGTTTTTGTGGCACGCCGCGGCGGCGGCGCATTTGCGGCAGGGCCGCGAGGCCGAGGCCAAACGCCATTGGAACCAAGCCCTGAAGTTGGCCCCCGATTATCCGGTGGCTCAGGACAACCTCGCCGACCTCCGCCGCCCGGCCGGGGAGCGCAATGGGCCGTGGTCATTTCAGTTGGGGAACTGGCTCCCCCGTCAAACCATCAGCGATCTCCTGCGGTTGATGAATCAGACCAAGAATAAAGGCGAGGGTGGGGTGCACAATGCGGTCATGAAATTTCTGCGCCAACACCCGGAAATGCCCGGCCTGATTGATATTTTATTAGACCGGGGCGACCCGCCCAGCCGCGAGTTTGTGATCATGTTTGTGGGAATGGCTCAAACCCCGGAATTTCTGGCCCAGCTCAAAGACTATGCGCTCAGCCAGCACGGGACTGACCAAAGCCGGATGAAAGCCGCACAATTGGCGGCGCAAGCGGGCTTGTTGCCCAACGGCCGCACCCGGATGTGGATGAGGGGCGAATGGAGCGAGATATTATTAATGGGCTGGGAAATTCATGGGGAGCCGGTGCGCGGGGTGAAACACCAGCCACAAGTGGAGCGCTGGTTGCGGACCGCCATCGAAGCGATCCATGCGGGTGATTACCGACAGGCCGAAAAACTGCTCAAACAAGGGCTGGCGCTTGAACCCAATACGCCCGACCTCAACAACAATTTGGCCTCGGTGTATACCGCGACTGGCCGCCGAGCGGAAGCCGAAGTCATTGTGCGTGAGATTTATAAACAGCACCCCGACTATCTTTTTGCCCGCGCCAATTTAGCGCGGATGCTGGCGCAACAAGGCGAAGTGGCTCAAGCCAAAGAACTACTCGACCCGCTTTTCCAGCGCACGCGCTTGCACTTTTCTGAATTCGCCTCGCTCGCCATCGCGCAAATCGAAATCTCGCTGGCCGAGAACAACCGCGAAGCCGCGCGCTCGTGGTTTGAGATGTGGGAGGGCATTGACGCGGACCACCCCAATTTGGAAGTATTCCGCGCCCGGGTGGGCAAAGCGCGCTCGCTCCAAATCCCCGATTGGCTGAAGCGCCTGCCAGGGGGCCGGGCTTAATGCTCGCCCTCCACTACCGCCTCCCCACCTTCACCCTCCAAGAAGCCACACGGCTCGCGTCTGAGCATTACGGCCTCGCCGTCACCGCGCGGCCCCTGCCCAGCGAGCGCGACCAAAATTTTTTACTCACCACTGAGTCCGGCGAACAATTCGTTCTCAAGTTCGCCAACACCGCCGAAGCCCTTGAGCATTTGGATTTACAAAACCGACTGCTCGATCACTTGACCGCGCGCGCTTCGGGTCTCGCGTTCCCGCGCGTCGTCCTCACCCGCGCGGGTGCGGCTATCCCCACGGCCCACGCCCCCGATGGCGCGGCGCACCTCATGCGCTTGCTCACCTTCATCCCCGGGCAAGTGTGGGCGCGGGTCAGGCCGCACACGCCCGCGCTTTGGCACAGCCTCGGCGCGACGCTCGGGCAAATAGATTCGGCCCTGCTCGATTTCGACCACCCCAGCGCCCACCGCGCCCTCAAGTGGGACGTGGCCCGCGCGGCGTGGGTGCGCGACCAACTGCATTACATCGCCGACCCGGCGCGCCGGGCGTTGGTCGAAAAAGCCCTCGCGCTGTTTGATGCCGAAGCCTTGCCACACTTGCGCCATAGCATTATCTACAACGATGCCAACGATTACAACCTGCTCGTCAACCACGGCGCGGTGAGCGTGATTGATTTCGGCGACGTGGTGCATACCGCGACCATCTGCGAACTCGCCATCGCGTGCGCCTACGCCCTCATGGGCCAGCCCGACCCGTTGGCCGCCGCAGTGCCCATCGTGCAAGGCTATCATGCCGCCTTGCCCCTCACCGAAGCTGAACTCGCCGCGCTGTTCCCGCTCATCCTGGCGCGACTGTGCATCACCGTGACCAACGCCGCGATGCAGGCGCAACATGAACCCGCTGATGATTACCAGCAGATTAGCGCGCGCCCGGCGTGGGACTTACTCGAAAGGCTGATGGCGCTCCCCGAGCGATTGGCGTTGTACGCGTTCCGCGCGGCGTGCGGCTTGCCCGCGCATCCCGCTGGCCCCGCGCTGACCGCGTGGTTGCAAGCCAACGCGCGGGAGTTTGCACCCATCGTTGAACCCAACCTCGCCACCCATTCACTGGTCTTTGATCTAAGCGTAGGCAGTCTCACGCTCGGCAGTCCCGCCGATTATGAAGACTCTGCGACTTTCACGCGCCAGTTGTCTGAGCGCATGCAAGCCGCCGAAGCCAGCGTGGGGGTGGGGCGCTACGCCGAAGCCCGGCCCATCTACACCACGCCGAACTTCCGCGTGGAGGGCAACACCGGCCCCGAGTGGCGCACCGTTCATCTGGGTATAGATTTATTTCTGGAACCCGGCGCGCCCGTCTTCGCCCCGCTGGAGGGCGTTGTCCACAGTTTCGCCGATAACGCTGTGCCGCTGGGTTATGGCCCGGTGGTTATTTTGCAACACACTGTTGAGCATCCTGAGCGGAGCGTCCTGAGCCTGTCGAAGGACGCGCAGTCGAAGGATGCGCCCCTCGTCTTTTTCACCCTCTACGGCCATCTCAGCCGCGAGTCACTCAGCGGCTTGCAAGTGGGGCAAGTCATTCGCAAAGGTCAGCGCCTCGGCGCCATCGGCGCGGCAACCGTAAATGGCGGTTGGCCGCCGCACGTCCACTTCCAAATCATCACCGACTTGTTGGGGCTGGGGAGCGATGAGTTCCCCGGCGTGGCGCGGCCCGGTGAGCGCGCGGTGTGGCTGGGCCTCTGCCCCGACCCGAACCTGATGCTCGGTATCCCCGCCGAGTGCTTCCCCCCGCCGGAGATGAGCGCACCCGAAATTTTGGCGGTGCGGCGCGAACACTTGGGGCACAATTTGAGTCTCTCGTACTCACAGCCGTTGCATATCGTGCGCGGGTACAAGCAGTATCTTTACTCGGCGGAGGGGCGGCGCTATTTGGATGCGGTGAACAACGTCGCCCATGTGGGCCACAGTCACCCGCGCGTGGTGCGCGCGGCCCACGCGCAAATGCTGACGCTCAACACCAACTCGCGCTATCTGCACCCGAACATTGTGCGCTATGCCGAGCGTCTGCTGGCGACCCTGCCGGAGCCTTTGCGTGTGGTGTACTTTGTGTGTTCGGGGAGCGAGGCCAACGAACTGGCGTTGCGGCTGGCACGCACATACACACAGAGTAAAGAAACTATCGTGCTGGATTTGGCATATCACGGCAACACGAATGCGCTGGTGGAGATTAGCCCGTACAAGTACGAGCGCCCCGGCGGGCGCGGGCCGCAACCGCACGTTCACAAAGTGCCCATCCCTGATGTTTATCGCGGCCCCCACCGGGCCGCCGACCCGCGCGCGGGCGAGCAATACGCGGCGAGCGTGGGCGAAGCCATCGGGCGCGTGCAATCCGCCGGGGGGCGGCTGTCCGCTTTCATTGCCGAATCGCTCATGGGGTCGGCGGGGCAAATCCCGCTGGCGCCGGGGTATCTCGCGCAGGCGTATGAATTGGTGCGGGCCGCCGGGGGCGTGTGCATCGCCGATGAGGTGCAGGTGGGCATGGGGCGCGTGGGGTCGCACTGGTGGGGGTTCGAGTTGCAGGGCGTGGTGCCGGATATTGTGACGCTGGGCAAGCCGCTTGGGAACGGGCATCCGCTGGCGGCGGTGGTGACCACGCCCGCGCTGGCGGCGGCATTTGATAACGGCATGGAATACTTCAACACGTTTGGCGGCAACCCGGTGTCGTGCGCGGTGGGGCTGGCGGTGCTGGAGGTGATTGAAGACGAGGGCCTCCGCGCCCACGCGGTGGCGGTGGGCGATTATTTGCAAAGCGGCTTGCGCGAATTACAAGCGCGGCATGAATTGATTGGCGATGTGCGCGGGGCGGGGTTGTTCGTAGGCGTGGAGTTTGTGAAGAACCGCGAGACGCGCGAGCGCGCCTTGACCGAAGCGGCCTATGTGGTCAACCGCCTGAAGGAGCATGGCATTTTACTGAGCGCGGATTTCAACTCGCTCAAAATCAAGCCGCCCTTGCCGTTTGATAAAAGCGATGCGGATTTTTTGGTGGAGGTGTTGGATGGGGTGTTGGGGGAGGATGAGGCCCAACCTAAAAACTAATCCGCGCCCCGCGCGTTATCTTGCCCCCCGCGCGGGATGCGGCAAACTGCGCGGGTTACCAGCCCACACTGGAGGAGCGGATTACCGCCAGATGCAACCATCGGCTAGCCCTAAAGGGTGTTACGCGAAGCCTCGATTTCAGTTCAGGTTGAGAATGGCTGACGCCAAACAGATTATTTGACTCTTCGGGAAACTACACTACAGTTACAGTCGTTAAGAGACAGAGCCACCATCTCAAGTTTCCCCTGATCCCGTTATCCCACCCTATGATTAATGTAGGAGGCTAGGGCAGATGAACAGACGCTGGGCGACAAGCCTCATCCTGATATTCAACCTGATCGCCGTGGCCTGTGGCGCATCGGCGACTCGCGCGCCGACCCCGTTGCCGGCCACGCCCACCCTCAGTCCACGCCTGGCGCAACTCACCGAACTTCAGAAGGCGGTCGAAGCCCAATCCGAAGCTGATATTGACTGGCTACCGGCCGCAGTCGGCAACACAATTCGCATTGGCGGCGCCGCCCGGACATTGGACGAGGCGCGGGCGCGCCTAGACATCTCCGACGGCACCATCGTTCGTCTGGCCGCCAGCACCACTTTCCGGCTGGTGGAACTGACACCCGCTCTGGCCGACCCGGTGACGCAATTGGAACTTGCGGCTGGCAAGGTCTGGGTGCAGGTGACCACGGCGCTCGGCTTGGGCAAATTCGAAGTGGTGACACCCGTCGGGGTCTCTGGTGTCCGTGGTTCGCTGATGAGCGTTGAGTACGACCCCGCCACTGGCCGCATGACGGTGACCTGTTTGGAAGGGCAGTGCTTCATCCGTGGGGCCAGTGGCGCGACCACTGACCTGGGGCCGGGCGAACAGGCAGTGATTGCCGCCGCCGGGCTGGACCCCGGACCTGCGCAACTGATGGAGGCCGCCGAACTGGTGGACTGGGAGCAAGAGTTCCCCGAAGCGCGGTCGGCGGTCGCCACCGCCACCGCCGGGCCGCGCCCAACGGCCACCCCCGCCGCCCAGTTGGCGTGCGACCATCCTTATTTGCCGCTACGTCAGGGAGCCATCTGGCAGAGATTGCGGGGCGCGAGCACCTGGACGCTGACGGTCGAAGCGGTGGAGGGCAACCCGACCGGCGCAAGTGTGAGGGTGTCTGACCGCAGTGACAAGACGAGCCTGACCTACACCTGGACTTGCACTCCGGCAGGTATCGTCTACTTCCGCCTGGAGGACATCGCGCGCCTGGCATCTCACATTCTCACGTACTATAACAATCTTGATTCTTACTACACCCAGTTCCAGAATCAGCCGCTCGATTCGGCGGCTGATGTGGCGGCGATTAATCTGGTGGTCAGCAATCCGTCCGGCGTGGCGTTGCCGCCCGCGGCCGAACTGGTGCCGGGCGCCACTTGGTCCAGTGGCTATACTGTTCAATATTCCGCCCGCCCGGCCATCTCACCGGAGGCTTTTATCAACGACACGCTGGAAATTGTGGAGACGCACACCGTCGGGGAAGAGCAACAACTGGAGACCGCGGCCGGCACGTTCACTGTCCTCCCCGTCGTGATTCACACCTCTGGCACCCAAACCACCGAGGCATCCATCGGCAGCCCGCCGGGATACGGCTTCCAGGGTGGGCCGTTCACGAATGCCATTGAGGCCACTACTACGGTGTATTACGCGCTGGGCGTGGGGGTCGTGCGCACCGAGTGGTCGTCGGCCGACGGCCAGGCCGAAGCGGCGTTGGAAAGCTACACCATTCCCTGACGGCCCGCCGGGACGTTTCTGGCAGGCGGGCCATGTCGGTCTATCAATTCACTATGACTAATCCGTCAGCCCCCTCACCAACTCGCCCGCTGTGCGGGGGCGGTCGTCGGGGTCTTTAGCGAGGGCGCGGCGCAGGGCGTGGGCAACGTCACTGGAGAGCGTGGGGGTAAATTCGCGCGGGTCGGGGGCTTCTTGTTGTAAGTGCGCCAGCAGGATCACCCCGGCGCTGTCGCCGATGAATGGCACGCGCCCGGTCAGCATCTCGAACAGCATCACGCCGAGGGCGTAGATGTCGGCGCGGGCATCCACTTTGGGCGAGGATTCAATCTGCTCGGGGGCCATGTAGTCAATCGTCCCCATCACGGCGGTGCGCGTGGCGGCGGTGCTACCGGCGAGCAGTTTGACAATGCCGAAGTCGGTGAGGACAGCTCTTGGGTAAGCAGGAAGGAGGAAGGAGGAAGAAGGTCTTTCTTCTTCCTTCACGCTACTTCCTGCTTCCTTGTTTTCCAACATCACATTGCTCGGCTTGATGTCGCGATGTACCAACCCCTGCGCGTGGGCGTAGTCCAGCGCACTGGCCACGTCCCCCGCCAGGGCGCGGACTTGTGCCAGGGGCAGGGGGCCCGTCGCGCGCAGGAGATGCGCGAGGTCCTGGCCCGCGAGATATTCCATCACCATGTAGTAGGTGCCGTCATAATCGCCGAAGTCAAAGACTTGTACGATGTTGGGATGCTTGAGTGCGGCGATGGACTGCGCCTCGCGCTCGAAGCGCTGACGAAAATCAGATTCGGTGGCGAGGTCGCGCGGTAGGATTTTGATGGCGACCGTGCGCCCGAGGCGGGTGTGGCGGCCCTTGAAGACTTCGGCCATGCCGCCGCGCCCGATGGGGCCAAGCACTTCGTATGGGCCGATGTGTGTGCCGGTGGTGAACACGTTGACCGTGACCGCGGAGTCCGGCGCGGGGGCGAGGTCGGCGAGGAACTGCGCCCACGCGCGCGAGGGGTAATGATAGGTGTTGCCCTCGGCGACGAGGACACATTTTTGAGTCAAGGCGCGCAGTAGGCCGCGCAGGGTGGTGTCGGTGGCCTCGCGTTTGGCGGCGTCGGCGAAGTTGCGAAGCGTGGTTTGTTCAGCCGGGCTGAGGTAGTTCCAGTAATACTGGAAGTGCGCGGCCAGGTCGGCCAGCGTGCGTTTCTCGGTCTCGGCCAGGTTTTCGCTGGTCTCCACCGCATGGAAGCAGGCGATTTGCACAGCCATGGGGTGCCCGCCGACCAGCGTATAAATAAAATCCTCGCTGGCCGGGCTGAGCGTGTGGTTGCTTTTCTGCGCGGGTTCGCGGATGAGCGCGCGGGCCTCGGCCTCGAGCATGAGGCCCAGTGGTCGCTCGACAAAGATATTCCAGAACTGCGAGGTTTGCAGGTTTCCCAAATGACACAAATCATACAAGCTGGCTTGTGATGAAGTGACCAGCGCCAGCGAATAGTTACTGCATAGCCCGCGCAAGTAGGTGAAGAAATCGGGGCCAAAGCGCGGGTTGTTGCTGAGCATCTCGAATTCATCGCAACACACCACCAGTTTGAGATTGGCATCGGTGGTGCGCGAGAGAAAGCGCC
>CAYUFY010000093.1:0-15274 GCA_964443795.1 uncultured Anaerolineales bacterium
GGAGTAACCCCGTAGGGGCGACCCTTGTGGTCGCCCATGTGGTGGTTAATCCTTGATGGGCGGGGACAAGCCCCGCCCCTACAGACACACTTGGCAAAGGAGGTGGTTTATCCGCTACACCATTGCTTGTTAATCGCAGACCCGCTATTTGTTAGCTCACACTTTTACGAGGAGAAGATTTAAATGAAACGCACAAACAAACTCATGGCTGTGTTCAGCCTGCTCATCAGCGCCGCGCTGGTGCTGAGCGCCTGCGGCCCGGCGGCCACCCAAGCCCCCGCTGGCCCGGTGGAATTTAAGATTGCTTTCTTCGGCCCGCTCACGGGCGGCGCCGCCTCCATCGGGCAGGAGCAACTGGCTTTCGCCCGGATCGCCGTGGCCGATTTCAACAAGGCCAATGAGGGCAAATTCAAAGCCACCCTGCTTGAAGAAGACACCGATATCACCCCCGATAAGGCCACGCCAGTCTGCCAGAAGAACGCCGACGATGCGACCGTGTTGGGTGTGGTTGGCCCCGCTGGCTCGGGCCAGGTGGAAGCTTGCGCCAAGATTTTCGAGGACGGCAAACTCGTTCACGTGTCCTCCTCGGCCACGCGCCCCTCGCTCGGCACCGCCGGCTTCAAGACCTTCTTCCGCGTGGTCCCCAACGACGACGCGCAAGGCCCCACCATTGGTAACTTCATCGCCGACAAGGTTGGTTCCAAGACCGTGTTCGTGATGGACGATCAATCCTCCTATGGTGCGACTCTCGCCGACATCGTGCAACAAACGCTCGAAGGCAAAGGCGTGAAGACCAATCGCGCTTCCGTGACCCAACAGGATAACGACTTCTCAGCTCTCGTCACCACCATCAAGGGCGACGGCGCCGAACTTGTCTTCTTCGGCGGTCAGCTCGGCTCACAAGGCTCCCTGCTCGCCAAGCAACTCAAAGAGCAAGGGGCGGATATCCCCGTCTTCGGTGGGGATGGTTTCTTCTCGACCAAGGACTACATCACCGATGCCGGTGGCGCGACCGAAGGCTCCTATGCCTCCATCTTCGCCCCCGACATTCACGGTATTGCCGCCGCCGCGGAGGTGGTGAAAGCCGCTGACGCCGCCGCGCCCGGTTGGGGTTCGTTTGGCCCGCCCACCTACGTGGCGACCATGGTGGTCCTCGAAGCCGCGATGCGCGCCAGCCAGGCGGGCACCCTCACCCGCGATGCCATGATGACCGAAACCAGCAAGACCAACATGGCCTCGACCATTCTCGGTATTCCGATCAAGTTCGACGCCAAGGGTGAAGTGCAAGGCGCGTCCTTCTTTATCTCGCAAGTGACCAACGGCGCGTTCAAGCAGGTTTATCCGTAAAGTTCAGTAGCTAGTAACCAGTCGTCAGTAGTCAGACAAGCTTGTCTGGCTACTGACGACTGACCTCTGACTTCTGTTATCTGTCGTCTCTACTCTAATGGAAGACTTCTTCGCCCAACTCCCCCAACAACTCATCAACGGCCTCACGCTCGGCGGGGTGTATGCCCTCATCGCGCTGGGCTATTCGATGGTCTATGGCATTTTGCAATTATTGAACTTTGCGCACGGTGATGTGTATATGGTCGGCGCGTTTATTGGTTTCGGGGTGTTGGAGGCGTTGTTGCCGTTTATTGCGGCGGGGTTCCCCCCGGCGGTGATTATTCTCTTGATGTTGCTGGTGGCCATGCTGGGGTGTGGCGCTTTGGGGGTGGCGATCGAGTGGTTTGCTTATCGCCCGCTCCGCAATTCCCCGCGCATTGTCCCGCTCATCAGCGCGCTCGGCGTGTCCATCCTCATTCAAAACACCGCCCAACTGGTTGTGGGCGCGCGGTTTCAGGTGTATCAGGTGGAAAAGCTTATCTCCGTAGAATCGGCTTTCACCTTCGGAGACGTCCGCCTGTCGCTGGTGCGCGCGCTGGTCATTCTGGCCGCTATTCTACTCATGGTCGTGCTGACCTGGCTGGTGCAACGCACCAAACTGGGCCGCGCCATGCGCGCGGTGGCCATTGACCGCGAGGCCGCCGCGACCATGGGCGTGAATGTGGATAACATCATTGTGTTGACCTTCTTCATTGGCTCGGCGCTGGCGGGGGGGGCGGGGGTCCTGAGCGGTCTGGCTTTCCCGCGGATCTTCCACACCATGGGCTTCACCGCCGGATTAAAAGGCTTTATCTCCGCCGTGGTGGGGGGCATCGGCAATATCCCCGGGGCCATGCTCGGCGGGATGTTGCTGGGTATTGTGGAGGCGTTCACGGTCGGTTACATCTCGCCCACGTTTAAAGACGCCATCACCTTCTTTGTGCTCATCCTCTTTTTGCTCGTCCGCCCGCGCGGGTTGTTGGGGACGACGGCGGTGCAGAAGGTTTAACTCATGACTGCTCTGCGCGCCTCGCTTACCTCCCTTTCAGCCCGCTGGAATGCCCTCGCCTTTCTGCCGCGCATGGGCCTGGTCCTCGCGTTTCTCGGTGTCATGCCCCTCTTTTTTGCGGGCAATAATTACGTCATCCGCATTTTGGGCAACGTGTGCATGTTCTCGGCGCTGGCGATTGCCCTCAACGTGGTGGTGGGCTATGCCGGTTTGCTCGATCTGGGCTTTGTGGCGTTCTTTGGCCTCGGCGCGTATACCTATGGCCTGCTCGCCTCGCCCCAATTAGGCGTTCACTGGCCCACCTGGCTCAGCCTTATCACCGTGGCCTTGCTCAGCATTGGCTTTGGTCTCCTGCTGGGGTCGCCGTCCCTCCGGCTCTCCGGCGATTACCTCGCCATCGTCACCCTCGGCTTCGGCCTCATCTTTGTCCAACTCACCAACACCCTCGACCGCATCCAAGTCCCTGGCCGCGATACACCGTTTAACCTCACCGGCGGGGCCAACGGCCTCATCAATATAGATAACCTGGACTTCATCTTATTTCGGGTCACCAGCGTCACCCAATATTTCTATGTCTTCCTGGCCTGGCTCGCCATTGTCCTGATCGTCATTCATCACCTCAACCAGTCACGGTTGGGCCGCGCGTGGCGCTCCATGGGCGAGGACGCCCTCGCCACCGAAGTCATGGGCATGCCCACGCGCTGGCTCAAACTCTTTGCCTTCGCCACCGGCGCGTGCATCGCGGGCGTCACCGGCGCGCTGTTCGCCGCCTGGCAGGGCGGCGCTTTCCCACAAAACTTCGCCGCCGATGTCCTCATCAACCTTTACGCCATGATGGTACTCGGGGGCATCGGTAACCTCGCGGGCGCGGTCCTCGGCGCGAGCGTCCTCTCCATCGTCCCGGAAGTCCTGCGTAACCCCGATCTCCTGCGCCTCATCTTTTACGTGGGCTTGGTCGTGGGCTTGTTGATTTTGATGCGCCCCCGCCGGACGGGCGCGTTCATCCTCGCGGGACTCTTCGTCCTGGGCGTGGTCATCCGCGGCCTGGCGGGGGTGCTGGTCCCCGACTGGTTAGCGCCCCCAACGGCGGCCGCTGGCTCCTTCGCCTACTTTACCCAGCAGTGGATTTTGCTTCTCAAAAACCCCGTCACCCCCGGCAACCTCGCTTTCCTCGCGCTTATCCCCACCTTGCTTGGCCTCACCCGCATGCCACCCGGCACCCCGCGCCTGGTGGCCATGGTTCCGGCCCTGTACCTGCTGGCTTTTGTCTGGGAAGCGCGGCTCACCGCCGAACCGGCGGTTACGCGCCTCCTGCTGGTGGGCGGCCTGCTGGTGGTGATGATGGTCTTCCGCCCGCACGGCCTCCTCGGGCGCCGCAAAGTGGAGATTGTGTAGCCCATGCCACTTCTCGAATTCACCAACGTCGCCAAAAGCTTTGGCGGCCTGCAAGTCATCAACGATTTCACCTTTCACGTCAACCCGGGCGAGATCGTCAGCATCATCGGCCCCAACGGCGCGGGCAAGACCACCGTTTTCAATATGATCACCGGCCTATACACGCCGGATGAAGGCCGTATTATTTTTGATGGTCACAGCCTGCTGGGGCTGGAGCCGCACCAGGTCACCCAACGCGGCATCGCGCGGACATTTCAGCTTCTGCGGCTGTTCCTCAACATGAGCGTGGTCGAGAACGTCATGGCGGCTTCCTTTGTCCGCACCAAATCCAATCTGCTCCACATCATTTTTCGCACGCGAGAATTCAAAAAGGAAGAAGCCAGCATCCGCCGCATGGCGGAAGAAAAGCTCGGCTTCTTTGGCAACCAGTTCGTTCAGGCCTTCGACCAGCCTGTGTATAGCCTGCCCTATGCTGACCGGCGCAAAGTGGAAATTGCCCGCGCCATGGCGACTGACCCCAAGATTCTCCTGCTCGACGAACCGGCGGCGGGCATGAACCCGAACGAGACGCAGGAAATCACCCAGGTCATTGGCGAACTCCGCGACCGGGGCGGCTACACCATTTTGCTCATCGAACACGATATGGAAGTCGTCGGCGGCATTTCCGACCGGGTCATTGCCCTGGACTATGGCACCAAAATCGCCGAAGGCACTTTCCGCGAAGTGGCGACGAATGAAAGAGTGATTGAAGCGTATTTAGGAAGACAACATAAAAAGTGACAAGTGAAGGTGACAGGTTTCAAGCCTTCCTGTCACTTGCCATTTGTCACTTGTCACTTGTCACTTGCCCCATGCCTTCTCCTCTCCTCCGCCTCACCAACATCAACACGCACTACGGCCCCAGCCACATCCTGCAAGATGTAAATCTCGAAATCTACGAGGGCGAAATTGTTTGTATTCTGGGGAGCAACGGCGCGGGCAAGACCACGACCATCAAGACCATCCTCGGCCTCATCAAGCCGACCAGCGGCGTGGTGGAATTTCGGGGTGAGCCGGTGCAGGATCAACTCACGTCCTACCGCATCGAGCGCGGCCTGGCGGTGGTCCCGGAAAACCGCCGTATCTTTGGCCCGATGTCGGTGATGGAAAATTTGCAGATGGGCGCGTATCTGCGTAAAGACTCAGCCGCTATCAAAAACGATCTTGAGCGCGTCCTGACCATTTTTCCGCGCCTCAAAGAGCGCTTAACCCAGGCGGGTGGCACCATGAGCGGCGGCGAGCAACAAATGCTGGCCATGGCGCGCGCCCTCATGTCAAGCCCCAAACTCCTGCTCATGGATGAGCCGTCCATGGGCCTGGCGCCCATCCTGGTCGAGCAAAATTTTGAAGTCATCCAGCGCCTCAACCGCGAAGGCGTCACTATTTTCATGGTTGAGCAGAATGCCGTGATGGCCCTGTCCATCGCCCACCGGGGTTATGTGCTGCAAACTGGGCGCGTCGTCCTCTCTGACAAAGCCGATAATTTGTTGAATAATGAGTTGATGCGCAAGGCGTATTTGGGACACTAACGGGTGACAAGTGACAGGTGACAAGAAAAACCTTGCGGCAAAGAGCGCATCTGGGATTTGACAATGACCTCAAACGATTCTCTGGAATCTTATGGGATTTATCAACTTGCCCGCCAGTTGTTCGATGATTTCTGAGGTGATTCGGAAATTTTGGGTAAAGACTATCGGGGGCGTGAATTAGTCAAACAGCAGGTTCGTAGTCTCGATTCGATTTGCGCGAATATTGAGGAAGGCTATGGGCGCGGCTTTGGTAAAGAATGGCCTCAACATTTGAAAATCGCGCGCGGTGAGGCCCGTGAGAGTCGGGGACGGTATGAGCGCTGTAAACCCCTACTCCCACCTGAGTTGATTGCCAAACGTGCGGCTGTATTAAGCCAAATCATTGGCGGACTTACTAACCCTATTAACACTATCGAAAAGCGGAGAACGGCTGGAGATAAGTGATCCATAGAGACTGGTTCTTGTCACTTGTCACCCGTCACCTGTCACATGTCTTTACGCGACCACTTCCCCATCTTCCACAAGAAAATCTACTTCAACTCTTGCTCACAAGGCGCGCTCTCCACGGAGGTGCAAAACGCCTATACCCAATATTTGCAGGACTGGGACTCCAAAGGCTCGCCCTGGGAACTGTGGGTGGAGCGCAGTGAAGCCGCGCGCCACGCGTTTGCCGGGCTGATCAACGCCGACCCCAATGAAGTCGCCGACTGTACGTCGGTCTCGGCGGGAGTGAGCGCGCTGGCTTCGGCGCTGGACTTTAGCGGTGAGCGCAACCGGGTGGTGATGAGTGATTTTGAATTCCCTACCATCGGGCAAATCTGGCACGCGCAGGAACGCCGGGGCGCGCGCGTGGTGCACGTCCCGGCGGCGGGGAACCAAATCCCGCTGGAACGCTTTGAAGCGGCGATTGATGAACGCACCAAATTGGTGTCCATCACCCATGTGTGCTTTCGCAATGGCTCCAAACTGGATGTGCCCGCCATTGTTGACATCGCCCATCGCAAAGGCGCGCTGGTTCTGCTCGACACCTATCAGACCACCGGCACCATGCCGATTGACGTGAAGCAACTCAAGGTGGATTTTTTGGCGGGCGGGGTGCTGAAGTATTTGCTGGCCTCGGCGGGGTTGGCGTTTGTGTATATCCGCAAGGATTTGTTGCCCGACCTGCACCCGACCACGCTGGGCTGGTTCTCGCAGGCCAATATCTTCGCGATGGATATTTATGCCAACACGCCGTCGCCCACCGCGCGGCGGTTTGAATCGGGCACGCCGCCGGTGCCGAGCATTTATGCCGGGGTGGCGGGCATGAAACTGGTGCAAGCCGTGGGCTTGGAGAAGATCGAACAGGAGATCGGCCAGATTACTGGAGCGATTAAAGAAGGCGCGATGCGGCGCGGGTTTAATCTTGGTTCGCCGGTTGACCCCAAAAAGCACGGGGCGCTCATCACCTTGCGGTCGCACAAGGTGGATTTGTTGGTGAAACGTTTGGAGGCGGATGGCGTTATTACCTCATCCAGAGATAATAACCTGCGGCTGTCGCCGCACTTCTATAACAACCAAGCGGATGTGGATCGGTTGCTGGACGTGTTGACGAAGCACAAGGAGTTATTGGTGTAGTTGGCACCGGAATACGCCGGGTGTGTTCCGGAATAGAAAGGAAGTGCATATGCCTTATTTTCGCCAGATTGGAACATCGGCTTCGGAAGACCGATTGGAAAAACTGATGGAAGAGCGCCTGAAGGCGGGCGCGGATAAAGATGAGATTGATGCCCGCATTTGGGATTTGTTCGGGGAGACGTGGGCAGTGATGTTCACGGATCTGGCCGGGTTCTCGCGGAATGTGGCGGCCTTTGGCATTGTCCACTTCCTACAGGTCATCTACGAATCCCAACGGATTCTGGTCCCGTGTATTGATGACCATGATGGCATTTTGCTAAAGATGGAAGGGGACAGTATGTTGGTCATTTTCCGCAATGCGGCCAAGGCGCTGGAGTGCGCGATGGAGATGCAGAAGATCCTCAAGGACTACAATGCCACCAAACCGGATACCGAACAGATTTTATTGTGCGTGGGTTTGGGCTACGGGCGCGTGTTGAGAATTGGCGACCAGGATGTATTTGGGTCGGAGGTGAATGCCTCGAGCAAGTTGGGGGAGGACACGGCCAAGGCGCTCGAAATCCTGGTGACGGGGTCGGTGAAGAAGGCGGTGGGGGATATGCCGCGGTTCAAGTTTGAGCCGATTGCCGAGGTGCCACCGGGGGCGGATGTGGCGATGCGATTGTTATACGAGATGTGATCAACGACTGGAACGGATTGGGAACACCCCGCGTGCGACGCACTTTTGGAAGTGCGTCGCACGTTTTATTGAGCGGCGCGGACGATGGCTTCCGGATCAAAGGGGAGAGGGGCGCGTTCGACGAGGGCTTGGGCTTCAGTTTCGGCGAGGTGAGAGTCTTTGAAGCCAGCGCCGCTGAGGACGCAAACGATGCGTTGGGTCGCGGAGATTTCGCTCTGGGCCAGCAACCCGCTCAGGGCGGCGACCGGCGCGGCGGCGGCTGGCTCCACCCACAGGCCTTCCTCCCGGGCTAGGCGGGCTTGCATGGCAAAAATTTCGTCGTCGGGGACGAGGGCGGCGAGGCCGTGTGAGTCGTAGAGGGCGTGGAGGGCGTGGTCGCCACTGAAGGGGACGTTGATGCCGGAGACTTTCGAGTTGGCGTAGTCGAGCGGGGTCACGCTGGCGCGGTGGGCGCGGAAAGATTCCGCGAGGGGCGGGGCCGACGTGGATTGCACGCCAATGAGCCGGGGCAAGGTTAACGCGGGGGTCGCCGTTTTCCAATCCAGATAGCCGCGCCATTGGGCGGCGAGCAGGTCGCCGCCGCCGACGGGGGTGAGGACGACCTCGGGCATAAACTGCGCGGCGATTTCGTAGGCGATGGTTTTGAGGCCTTCGAGGATGAGCGGGTTGACTGGCGCCCAGATGAAGCCGAGGTAGTAGTCGAGGCGGGCCGCGACTTGGGTGAGGAGGTCGCGGGTGGCGGCGGGGCCGTGTCGAAACACGCCTTGCACGGGGATGACGCGCGCGCCGGTGGCGAGGGCTTGGCGCAGTTTGTTGGGCGGGTTGCCGGGTTCGAGGAGAATGAGGCAGGGCAGGCCAACGGCGGCGCAATAGGCGGCCAGGGCGGAGG
The DNA here is from genome assembly GCA_964443795.1 of uncultured Anaerolineales bacterium. Taxonomy (GTDB): domain Bacteria; phylum Chloroflexota; class Anaerolineae; order Anaerolineales; family UBA6663; genus DATDRS01. The sequence continues at coordinate 8,523 of CAYUFY010000093.1, forward strand.
CGGCGTTGCCCGAGGAGGCGGTGACGAGGCCGCGCGCCTGCGTTTCGAGCGCGAGGGCGACGGCGAGGGAAGCGGCGCGATCTTTGAAGGCGCCGGTGGGGTTGCGGCCTTCGTTTTTGAAATAGAGATTTTGTAGGCCGAGCGCGGGGCCGAGGTGTTTGGAATGAATGAGGGGGGTGTCGCCCTCACCGAGAAATGGAAGCGGGTGTGTGGTGGGCAGGAGGGCGCGGTAGCGGTCGAGGCCAGAGCCGGGTATGATGTGCGGCAGTTGGGCCAAGGCGGCGGGCGCGTAGCGTGGTTGCAGGAGGCCGCCGCAGTGTGGGCACAGCCCGACGGTGGTGAGGGGGACTTCGGTGGAACAGTGTGAGCAGAGAAGTTGCATGAGATTTTGGGCCTCACCCCCGGCCCCTCTCCTGAACGCGCTCTTTGCGTTCAGGAGAGGGGCCGGAGGTGAGTTTGAGTTATTTTGTAACAGGAGCGCATTGTAATTGAGAACCAAACCTCGCGCGATACCCAATCCGGTTTGGACGGCGTTTTCGCGTTTAGTGAATGACCACTTGGAGTTCCGGTTGGTGCGGTGGGTGTGGGCGCGCTTGATGCCCGCCGAACCCTTGCGCGTGGAACGGGTGACATTGACGGTGCCGGGCTGGCCGGCCGGTTGGTGCGGGGTGCGCATCGCGCACCTGAGCGATCTGCATCTGGGCCCGTTTTTGGGGCGGGCCGAGTTGCACGCGGTGGTGGATGAAGTGCTGGCTCTGCGCGCCGACCTGATTGTATTGACGGGGGATTTTGCGAGCCGCATTACCCGGGGCGAATTGGAAATCCTGACGGAGGAGCTATCCCGCCTGACCGCGCCCGCAGGAGTGTGGGGGGTGTTGGGCAACCATGACTGGCGGACAGATGCCACCGCGGTGGCCCAAGCGGTAACGCGCGCGGGCGGGCGCGTGTTGTGGAATGAGCACGTGTGTCTGCGCCGGGGGGCGGATGAATTGTATGTGGCAGGGGTGGATGACCTGTGGATGGGCCAGTCGGATTTGAACCGCGCCCTGGCGGGGGTGCCGGACGATGGCCGGGTGTTGTTGCTCGCGCATGAACCGGAGTATGCCGACACAGTGGCCCATGACCCGCGTGTGTTATTACAACTCTCGGGGCATTCGCATGGCGGGCAGGTGCGCCTGCCGCTGGTGGGGCCGATCATGACCCGGCTTCGAGATTGGAAATATGTGATGGGCGTCTATCATATTCGCGGGTTGACCATGTATGTCAGCCGGGGCATTGGCGCGGTGATCCCCGGCATCCGCTGGAATTGTCCGCCGGAGGTCACACTTTTAACAGTGGGTTGACAAGCTTTAACACGAAGAAAACACAAAGGCCACCAAGAAAACCTTAGGGGCCTTTGTGAAACCTTCGTGACCGTTGGGGTTGGTTTTTACCCGGGGGTTAAAGCCAGCACGCGCAGGGGACTGCCCGAACCGTCCACAATCTTTAATGGGGCGGCAATCACAATGGCGCCGACGGCCGGAAGTTGGTCGAGGTTGCGGAGCGAGGCCAGCCCGAACTTGCCCGCGCCGTGCATGGTGGCATGGTTGGGGAAGGGCGGGTCGAAGCGCCCGGCTTGTCCGGCATCGGTGCCCACGCATTCCACACCCACGCCTAGCACCTCGCGCTCATAGGCCAGGAAATGTGAGCAATCCTTGTGGAAACCGGGCGAGTGCGGGCCATCTTCTTTGACGTTGAGGAACTTGGCGGGTTCGAGGCGCTTGGACCAATCGGTGCGCATGAGCACCCACGCGCCCGCCGGAATTTTGCCATGTTCGCCCTCCCACGCCAGCACATGCTCGCGGGTGAGGATGAAATCCTCGGAGGCGGCCACTTCTTTGGTGCAGTCAATTACGCACGCCGGGCCAACCAACCGACGGGCGGGAATGGTGTCGAGGGTGTTGTTGGCGAGGTCCTTGCCGGTAATCCAGTGCACGGGCGCATCGAAGTGCGTGCCAGTATGTTCGCCCAACTGAATCGTATTCCAATACCAGCCGGGGCCTTTGTCGTCGTAGCGTGAGATGACCTGACTGCTGAAGCCGGGGGACGAGGCGAAGATGGGCGGTAGGCCAATGACTGGGGTCTCCGGCCCGAGCGGTTGCGTGAGGTCCACAACTTTGACGCGGCCATTGTTGATTTCTTCGGCGAGGAGCGAGAGGACGGTGATGGGGGCGGGGGGCATTGTTAGAGACTCCTGGGATTTGAGATGAAACAGCAGGGGAGCAAGGGGGCGGGGGAGCAGGGGGGAACTTAGCTCCCTTGCTCCCCTGCTCCCGAGCGAAGCGAGCTCCCCTGCTTGCTCTTAATGTGGCGCATGAACCGAAAACCATTCTCTGGCAACAGCAAATCCATACCATAGTGGTCGGGGCCAACGGCTTCCACTTTGGCGACAATGGTGGTCAGGGTGTTGCCCTCGAAGGCTTCGGCGGCGGCGGCCATGAAATCATAGACCGTCGAGACTAGACTCACGTTGGGGCACCCCGCGCCTTTGGCAATGGCGGCCAGGTCGGTGATGCCGGAAGTGGTGTGGGAGGCAAAGCCGCCGGTGGAGAGCAAACTGCCATTGTCGAAGATGATGTGGGTGAGATTGGGGGGGCGGTAACGCGCGAGGGTCGCCAGTGTGCCCAGATTCATCAGCACCGAGCCATCCCCATCGAGCACCACGACTTTTTCATTGGGCAAGTTCATGGCCAGCCCCAACCCAATAGATGAGGCCAGCCCCATGGCGTGTTCGAGATAAAAGAAATTCTCGCGGTGGCCGAGGTCGTAGAGCTCCTGCGCGCTCGCGCCCATAATCGTCACGACGAGGCGGTCGTGTAGTTCGGGGTAGAGGGCTTTGATGCAGTCGGCGCGTTTCATAAGAAGAGGTCAGATAACAGATATCAGACAACAGATAACAGAAGCCAACTATCTGTACTCTGTTGTCTGTTATCTGGCTACTGTTCTTTCAATCTTCCATCAATTCTCGCGTCAGCAACAACGCTACCGGCGAGAGCGAACTGGTGGCAAAGGTTTGGGCTTGCTTAATTTGTTCACCGACTTTGGCCGGGTCGCGGGCGTATTCGAAGGGCAGACCCAACGAGCGCAGAATCGGTTCGGTGTGGATGCCGCCCTGGGTGTGCCACGGATAGGGCTCGCCCCAGTGCCCGCGTAGAGCGATGAGCATGGTCAGCGGCACCCGGTAGAGCATGGCCAGCGAGACGATGCCGTTCATCGCCGCCAGAAAACCGTGGTTTTGCATGAGCAGGATGTTGGGCTGGCCCGCAAAATAAGCGCCCGCCGCAATGCCGATAGCCTCTTCTTCTTTGGCCACTTCGACCAACGTCATCTCCGGGTCATCTTCGGCGAGTTGTAGAAGATAAACCAGCCACGTTTCGGGGAGCGCGGAGAGATACCGCACCCCGGCATCTTTGATGCCTTTATAGACAGCGAGGGAGTTGTCACGGGAAACGGTCATGCGGTTTTGTTCTGCGGTACGGTGAAATGGAAAATACTGCCCACTTCCTCAATGGATTCCACGCCCATCTCGCCGCCGAGGGCCTCGACGATTTTCTTGGCAATGGGCAGACCCAGCCCGGTGCCGGTGGCGCTATCTTCGGTTTGCGCCACCCGGAAGAATTTCTCAAACATATGCGCCATGGCGTCTTTGGGGATGCCGCGCCCGGTGTCTTTGACATTCACCCGGCACTTGTTACCCTGCACGAAGGCGCGCACGGTGATGGCTCCGTTTTCGCGGTTGTATTTGATGGCGTTGGTGAGCAGGTTGAGCAAAACCTGTTTGAGCTTGCCCCGGTCGCTCTCCAGCGCGGGGAGCGTTTCTTCCAGCGCCACCTGCATGGTCACTCCCCGGTTATTGGCTTGCGGGCGCACCACGTCCACACACTCATTCACCAACTCGGTCATATCAAACACCTCGCGCACAAAACGCATCCGGCCCGATTCCAGGCGGGCGAGGTCGAGAAAGTCGGTGGTCATCCGCGAGAGGCGCGCGGTCTCGCGTTGCATCATCTTCACAATATCGGCCCGTTTGGCCTCCGGCAAGTCGGGGCGCAGGAGCAGGGAGGTGGTGGCCATGAGCGAGTTGAGCGGGGTGCGCAATTCATGCACCATCTCGGCGATCTGGTCGGATTGTTGGAAGAGGCGCGCGTTGACAATGGCGATGGCGGCTTGCGCGGCCAGCGTCTGCAAAATTTCGGCATCATCGTCGTTAAACACGCCCACGCGTTTATTAATCGCCTCCAACGCGCCGATGGTTTTATCGCGCGCTTGCAAGGGCACGCCGAGGATAGAGCGGGTGACAAATGCGGTTTTGTTGTCCACCACGCTACTCCACCGCCCGTCGCGGCTGACATCGGGGACCACCAGCGGCTCGGTGTGGGTGACAATCCAGCCGGCAATACTGCCTTCCACTGGGATGATGATGCCCTCGAGGTTGGCGGAGTCTTCGTTGGTCGTGGCCTCGAAGCGCAAATCGCCAGAGATGGGATCAAAGAGCATGATGGAGGCCGCTTCGGTGTCGGTGAGATCGGCGGCGGCGCGGATGATGGTGCGGAGCAGTTTGTTCAGATCCAGCGTGGAGGCCAGCGTGCGGCTGATATCCATCACGCGCTCCATGCGTTTGAGAAGCACCGGATAGTTGCGGCGGATGGTATCGGCCCCCCCCATGGTTTTGAGCGGGCTGGTGGTGTTAGTGGGCATGGGCCGGCTCCAGTACGGCTTCGGCCATTTGCGGCAGGATTTCGGCCACATCGCCGTGGATGACCACGGCGGCCTGTTCGTCCAGATAAGTTGGGGTGATGTTGACGAGGATGAGCCGCGCCCCATAGGTGATGGCTTTAAGGGGCAGGTCGGCGGCCGGAAAGACTTCGAGCGACGAGCCGGCCACCAACAGCACGTCGCAGTTTTTGACAGCGGTTTGCGCCTGGCGCAGGAGGGCTTCAGGCAGTTGCTCGCCCATCAGGATGACATCGGGTTTAAGCACCCCGCCACAGTCGGCGCACCGGGGCACTTGGCCATCCTGTAGAAATTGGTCAAAGACGGGCTGGCCGGGCCAATGCCGGTGGCAATTGCCGCAGGTGACCTCGCGCACATGACCGTGAATTTCGAGGACATGCCGACTCCCGGCGCGGAGATGTAACGTGTCAATATTTTGGGTGATGACGAGGGCCAAGCGGCCCGCCGCCTCGAGCGCGGCGAGCGCGTGATGGGCGGGGTTGGGCTGGGCGTGGTGCATGGTTTCTACTAGAGGCCGCACCCAGGCATAAAATTTTTCGGGATGATAACGGAAGGCCGCGAGGGAAGCGACTTCGAACGGGTCGGCGTTTTCCCACAGGCCGGAGCCAGCGCTCCGAAAGTCTGGGATGCCGGAGGGGGTGGAGAGGCCCGCGCCGGTGAAGGCCACCGTGGCGCGGGACCGGCGGAGCAAATCGGCCGCTTGGGCGACGAGCGCGGCGGGCGTGGTCATTGAGACATTTTTTCCAGAAGTTGATTCGTCATTTTACGGAGCTGGTCGGCGGTGAGACTGTCGGCGCGCAACAGCACCATGGGGGTGCCGGCCTCCACGGCCTGATAAGCCAGTTCGGGGGCCGGGGTAATGATGGTGGCAATCTTCGAGCCTAGGATTTGTTCGGCTTGCGGCCACCCAATTTGCAGGGTGGACGGCGTGCGATTGACCATGATGATTTCCAGGCGGATGTTGGCCACGCCCTGGGCGGTGAGGTTGGTGATGAGCGCCTTGGTTTGGGTGAGGGCCAGGCGGGTGGGTTCGCCAACGACGACGACCAGATCGCTGAGGGGGGCGACCCGGCGCGCGGCTTCGCTCAGGCCACTGCCCAGATCGAGCACCAGGAGCTTGCACAGCCGCCCGGCGGTTTTGACGAGCGCTTCGGTCTGGGTGGCATTGTGACCGAGCGAGATTTCGGTGGGTTCGGCGGCGCTGGTGAGCACGCGCACCCCGGAAACATGCGCGGCAATTTGCTCGGTGACAGCGCGCTGATCCACTTCGCCCACGGGCCGGGTGAGCAGGCTACCGAGATTCTGCTTGGAGGCCAGGCCGAGCATTAGCCCGAGCGACCCCGACCCGGAGTGCAAGTCGGCCAGGAGGACATCTTTGCCGGTCTGCGCCGCCACCGCCGCGAAGTTGAGCGCCACGGTGGTGGTGCCGACTCCGCCTTTGGCCGAAATGAAACTCACGATTTGGGCGGTGGCCGCGGCGGCGGTGGCTGGCGCCGCGGCGGCGCGCGCCGCGCTGGCCCGGCTGAGCAAAGCTTTGACATGCGCCACGAGTTCGGAGGGGTGAGTGGGTTTGGTCAGGTAATCATCGGCGCCCGCCTCGAACCCGGCCACCTTGTCGTCGAGCAGGGTCTTGGCGGTGAACATGATGATGGGGATGTGGGCGAGATTGGTGTCCGCGCGGATGCGGCGGGTGACTTCGTACCCGTCCAAATCCGGCATCATCAAGTCGAGGAGCATGATGTCGGGGCGCTCGCTGGCGGCTTTGCTCAATGCTTGCAGGCCCCCATTGGCCGCCAAAATTTGGTAGCCGTGGCGTTGCAAAATCAGCCCAACCAGTTTTAGGGTGTCAAGATCGTCGTCAACAATCAGGATTTTTTCAGCCATAAAATCATTTACCAGCGGAGTGGCTAACGAGAGGATTGATTATGATGAGTTTAGCACAAGGGGCGGAGGCGGGCAAACGGGGAATAGGGCATAGC
>CAYUFY010000094.1:0-15128 GCA_964443795.1 uncultured Anaerolineales bacterium
CAGGGACGTAAAGGGGTTTTTGCCAGGGTCGCGGGGGGCGGGGGGGGGGGGGGTGGTGGGGGTCTGGGTGGGGGGTGAGGGGGGGGTTTGGGGGGGGGCGGGGCTAGTCGGCGTGGGCGTAGGGGTTGCGGTAGGCGCGCGGGTCGGCGTCAGGGTGAGGGTCGGCGTCTCGGTGAGGGTTGGGGTCGGGGCTGAGGCCATAAAGGGCAAAGCCCCGTTGTTCAAGTTCAACGTCACAAAGATGACGATCAGCAATCCCCCCAGGCCGAGGCCGGCTAAAATCAACCAGTTGGGTTTGGGGCGAGCCGGGGTGGTGGGCGGGGCAGGCTTGACTGGCGCGGCTTCCGGGGCCGGCTTGCCGGGCGGGCCAGCGGGGACAACGATGGTTTTGGGTTCGGTCTCTCCGGCCAGCTCTCCACGTAGGGCGGCTTTCATTTCACTAGCACTGGCAAAGCGCGCGTTGGGGTCCATCTCCAGGGCCTTGTCAATGGCCTGGGCAAAGAGGGGACTCAAGTTCAGTTCGCGCCGCGAAAGGGGGATAAATTTTTCAGGTTCGGTCAGACGGGAAAGGACATTGGCGGGGGTTTCACCGGAGATGATGGCATACAGGGTCGCGCCCAGGGCGTAAATGTCGGACCGCGCGTCGGTGCGGCCAGTGCCCAGGCCGTATTGCTCGGGCGGGGCAAAGCCCGGGGTCATGCCTTGCGCGCCGGCCGCAGTGGTGGCCCGGTTCGTGGTTCCGTCAATCTCTTTGGCAATTCCAAAATCCACCAATATCGCCGCGTCTTCCGGCGTGATTTTGATGTTGGCCGGTTTGATGTCGCGATGGACAATGTTGCGCTTGTGCAAATAGGCCAGCGCATTGAGAATATCCTGCGCCCACCGTTGAACATCGGCCTCGGGCAATGGCCCGATTTGCTCCAGCCGCTGTTTGAGATCATCCCCTTCGACAAAATCCATGACCAGATATTGGCCCTGTCCCTGGATAACAAAGTGGTCCATGACGCGCGGCAGGTTGGGGTGATGCAGGCGCGCCAGCATTTGCGCCTCGCGCTCGAACTGGCGCTGGTTGGCTTCGGTGAAGAGTAGGTTTTCTTTGATGGCGCAGCGCACCCCCAGCCGGATATCCCAAGCGTCGTAGACGGCCCCCATGCCACCCTGGCCAATGATGCCGTCTATGCGATAACGTTCGTGGAGGAGTTGGCCGACGGAGAGAGACATGGTGGGTTGGCGCTTTAACTTTAAATGCAGAACTTCCTAAGCATCATTTTAATCCGACCATCTTGGATTGCAATGTTTAGCTCTTACGCGCTTCCAACTCAGCGGTAAATTATATTAGCGCAAACAAACTGGGCCTTTTGTTGCCGACAAGGTCTATCAATAAACGTAGCGACGCGCCCCAGCGCGTCGCCACCCCCGTTATCCCAACAATTTTTGCGCCGCCAGCAGTTCCCCATTCAATATCGCCCCCCCCGCCGCGCCGCGAATGGTGTTGTGCGACAGACAAACAAACTTGATGTGAAACAGCGGGTCCTCGCGTACTCGCCCGACCACGGTGGTCATGCCCTGACCCGCGTTCCGATCCTTGCGCGGTTGCGGGCGGTCGGCCTCGGGGCGGACTTCGATGACACAGTGCGGGGCCGACGGGAGCAATTGCACCTCCGCTGGAGCCTGAAAATCGGCCAGCGCCCGCGCGGCCTCGGCGACCCCAACGGCCTGCTCAAACTCGACGGAAGCGCACACCATGTGCCCATCACTCACCGCCACTCGGTTGGTGTGGGCCGAGATTTCAAACGCCGCATGATCAATCGTGCCGCCATTGAGTCGGCCCAACATCTTCTGGGGTTCGGTTTCCACCTTGCTCTCCTCGCCGGAGATGTGCGGCACCACGTTGTCCAAAATATCCAACGACGCCACGCCCGGATAGCCCGCGCCTGAGAGCGCCTGCATGGACACCACAAACGCGCGTTTCAAGCCAAAGGCATTGTGCAAGGCGCGGAAGGCAATTGTCAAACCCGAACTGGTGCAATTGGGGTTGGTCACAATAAAACCCTTCCAACCCCGTTGCTTTTTCTGCGTCTCGACCAGCGCGGTGTGGTCGGGGTTCACCTCGGGGATGAGCAGTGGCACATCGGGCCACATTCGGTGCGACGACGCATTTGAGCAAATGGCATAACCCGCTTCCGCCAATTTAGGCTCGGCATCTTTAGCAATCTCGCTGGGCAGGGCCGAGAAGGCCAGTTGCGCCTCGAAGCCCGGCTCGGTGGGCAAAACCATCATCTGTTTCACATACTCGGGCATTGGTTCGGTGAGAATCCAGCGACAGCCCTCGGCATAGGTTTGGCCCACGGTGCGATCCGAGCCGGTAAGCGCGGCAACTTCAAACCACGGATGGTTGTCGAGCAACTGCACGAACCGCTGGCCCACTGCGCCCGTGGCGCCGAGAATGGCAACTTTAACTTTTGGCATGAGACCTCTCCATAAACATCACGTATTACGTGATGCGTGAAAATCAATTTACCGCCAACGCATGAATCGCCCGCACCGCGTCATCGGCCTGCGCGGCGGAGACCACCAAACTGATACTGCACTCCGATGACCCTTGCGCGATGGCGACCACGTTCACCCGCGCGTTGCCCAGCGCCCCAAACACGCGCCCGGCGATCCCCGGCGTGTGCCGCATCCCCGCGCCCACCACCGTGACCACCGCGCATTCGTCGGTGGTGGTGATGCTGTCAATATCGCGGCGTGTCAGTTCCAGCCGGAACTCTTCTTCCAGCGCCTGCTTCACAGTCTCGGCGGATTTGCATGGGACCACGAAGCAAATGCTTTGCTCCGATGAGGCCTGCGAAATCATGGAGACGCTGGTGCCGGTGCGGGCGACCGCCGCAAACGTGCGCGCCGCGATGCCCGGGATGCCCAACATCCCGCGCCCCTCCAGGGTGAGGATGCACTGGCCTTTGAAGGCGGTCACGGCTTTGACATCGCCGGTGGCCACACCGTTGTCGGCCACGATGCGCGTGCCGGGGTGCGCGGGGTTGAACGTGTTCTTGACCCATAAGGCCATGCCGCGCTCGACCACCGGGCGGATGGTCTTGGGGTGCAGAACCTTCGCGCCGTAAAACGCCAACTCCGAAATCTCGCGGAAAGTTAATTCCGACAACGTGCGGGCGTCGCGGGTGATGCGTGGGTCGGTGGTCATCACGCCGTCCACATCCGTCCAAATCCAGACTTCATCCGCGTTGAGCGCCACCCCAAAAATCGCCGCGGAAAAATCGCTCCCGCCGCGCCCGAGCGTGGTGACTACGCCCTGGCGGGTCGCGCCGATAAATCCGGTGGTAACTGGCACGATATGCTGATCCAGCAACGGCGTGACCAGTTTCTCGGCGTTAAGCCGTGTCGCGTCCATATCCGGCGAAGCCGATTGATAGACCGCATCGGTGACGACGATATCGGCGGCATCCACTGCTTGGGCGGGCAGACCCGCGTGGGTCAGCGCGGCGGCCACCAGCGGCGCGCTCATGCGCTCGCCCAGCGACGAGATGGCATCCAGCGCGCGCGGCGAGGCCTCGCCCAGGACCCCAATGGCGTGGCACAACGCGGCAAACTCATCCAAATACGAAGCAATAATAAGTTCTACATCCTTGGCATGGGGGGCTAACGTGTGGAGCGCGGTGAGGTGTTTGGCGCGCAAGTCCACCGCCGCGCGGGCTGGGGCGGTTTCGTCGCCCGCCGCCGCCGCGTGGGCCGCGTTCAACAGCGTGTCGGTGACGCCGCTCATCGCCGAAACCACGACCACCGTGCGGGGCCACGTTTCCCGCGCGGCGCGCACAATGGCCATTAATTTTTCAATCGCGGCCACACTCCCCACGGAAGTGCCGCCAAATTTCATCACTAAAGTTTTAGGCATAAGACTCCTTGTTTAGGCTCCCCTCTCCCGATGTGGTTTTTCATCGGGAGAGGGGGCGGAGGTGAGGCAGGTTGTGACAAACAAAAACGCGGGGCCTCAGTTGAGACCTCCGCGTTTGCATTCCAACTTGCGCAACCAGCGCGCACCTACCAAGCTATAGCGGCGGCCTCCCGAATGTGAGTCGGCATAGTCATGGTCGTGGTCGTCGCGCCAGTCAAGCTAATCATCGCCGGAGAATTTACCATAGGCGTTTGGCAAACGTCAACGAGAAAATCTGCGCCCAAAATTGGGCAGAGTGCCGAATTCTGTCATGGTGGGCAGGGACAAGCCCTGCCCCTACTTTTCGCTTTTCACTTTCGGCTTCAACATCTTCCGAATTTTCAGCGCCAAATGCACCGCCAGCCGGGTGTCGGGGTTGTTCATGTCGAGGCCCGCCAACTGTTGAATGCGCTCCATGCGGTAGAGCAGGGAATTACGATGAATAAAAAGTTTTTCGGCGGTCTGGCTCAAATTGCCCAGCCGCTCGCAGAACGCTTCCAGGGTTTCGAGCAAGTCGCCGCCGCCTTCATAATCCAGCAATGGCCCCAGGGTCTCGCGGCAAAACATTTCGAGTTCGGAATTGTCCTTGAGTTGAAACAGCAGGCGATAAACCGAGAGATCGCCAAAATACAACGGTTGTTGTTCCTTCAGGCGCACCGCCATCGAAAGCGTTTGCCCGGCTTCCTTGTAGGATTCTTTCCAACTGCCCAAATCCTCGGCGGGGCGGCCCACGCCCACATACATGGGAAACTGCGGGTACTCATCGTGCGCGGCTTTGCGAATGACCGTGGCTAGTTTGAGCACAGCGTCGGGGTGGTCGGCCTCCACCACGGCGCAGAAAACCACCATCTCGTTGCCCCGCGGCCGCGCGAGCGCATTGACGCCGGTTTGGGCAATGGATTGATTGACAATGGTTTCGAGCCGCCGCAGGGTGGGCGCGGCGCTGTCTTCAATCCAGCGGCAGATCAAAGCCGCGTGCGGGTTATCAACTTCGATATTTAGCCGTTGCGCCCAGCGATGTAATTCGTCGGGGGGCAGGGAGCTGGTGAAGACCGCGTCCATAAAATCGCCCAGCGACCGCTTCTCGGCGTCACTTACAGCTTTGGCTTTGGCCATCTCCAGGGCGCAGGCGGCGGCGCCATGCTCCACCACCAACTGGTCGAGCGCATCCAATTCGCCCGCCGCGCCAATGACCGAGAGATAGCCGCGCGCCATGCCTTTCGCCACAATCGGGCACACCAGGCGTTGCAGGCCATGCGGCAGGGACTGGTCGCGCCAGCCCCCCAGGGCCGCGGCCTGTCGGCGATCGCGCAACCCATCGGGTAGGTGACTCATGTGGGTGAGCGCATCGGCCACGGGTTGCCAGCTATCCTTCAGGGCTGGGGTGACCGCCAGGGCCAGCGCGCGCAGACGTTTATCCTGCACCAGCACGGTCTTGCCGGTCACTTCAAACATCGCCTGCGCCAGTTGCTCCAGGCCCTCGCCTTCCACCGAGAGTCGCGCGAGGCGCTGATGTAACTGTGCGCCGCGCTCGACCAAATAGGCCTGCCGATTGACGATGAGTTCCAGCGCGGCGCGTTGCACCTCGCGCAGGGAGGTTTTTTCGGGGAGGACGATGACGGGGATGGCGCTCTCGCGCGGGATACTAGCCCCGGCGGGCACGGCCACCCCCGCGATGTCTTTCTGCGCCCAGGCGGTCACTTGTCTGCCGGTCACCGGTTCGCCGCTCAAAACGAAATCCCCCGCCTCGGGCTTGACCCCGGCCCCGGCCATGATCACCCAGTGCACGGGGCGCTCCCGAAATTCGGGCGCGGGGATAGGCGTGCCTGACGGAAAAGCCAGGCGCAGTAATTCACCAAGGAAGATTTGCGAAGAAGTAGTCATGATGGGGTGAAATCTATTTTATCACGGCCAATAGACTTTGTTCGCCGCGGTGCTACAGGTGCAGGCTTCCACCCACGCGCCCAGACGCTCCATCCGCCCGGCATAAGGCGTCGCGCCCTTTTGCACGGTCCACCCGCCCAGCACAAAGGGGATGACCCCGGGCACGACCCCATCGGCGGGCAACCATTCGCCGTTGTATTTCCGCGCCAGGTGCACATGCGTGCCAGTGGCGTGTCCGCCTTCACAGGAGGGGTGGCCGAGATTGTCGCCCGTCTGCACCCGGGTTCCGGCTGCGGTCATCCCGGTGCGGGCCAGGTGGAAGTAAAAAACAACCCACCCGGTGTGTTCATCCCCGTCGCCATCCAAATCCAAGATCAGGGTGCTGTCGGTGGCGCGCACCACCACTCCCGGCGCGGAGGCCGTGACGAATTTTTCGGTGTCAATGCAACCCGTCTCGCCTGCGGGCGGGGCCATGTCCAACGCGCTCCAGGGGAGCAAATCGCTGGAGCCCCAGCCGGGGTGCGGCCCGCCGGTGAGGGCCCATTGTTGATTGCGGAGGAAGGGCAAGGCCAGTTCGGGTTGAGTCAGACCGCCGGGGAGCACCTCCCCCGGCGGGGCGGCGAAGGGGTCGCCGAAGAGCGCGGCGTAGGTCGCGGCGAAGCCGTCGGGGCCGGCGGCGGTTTCAAAATCATCCAGCGAAAACATTTGCGCGAAGAGATAGTGCAGGCCCACCGTACCGGCGTTTTGATACATATCCGGGCGCGTGCGGCGGGTGTCGGGAAAGGTAATCACGGTCAGCGCGCCAGAGCGCCAGCCGTAGTAGCCGATGCTGAGTTGTTCGGCCACCCACAGGCTTTGCAAGTAGAAGCCGCGGGGTTTGATGTTCAAGTCATAGGGATTGTCCTGCGTGGCGGACGAAGCGTCGGGATCAGTCAGCGCGTGGGTGCGCCATTCCATGAGGGCGAGGAGCAGTTTGGGGTTGAGCGAATATTGCTGGGCGACGTAGTCAATGGTCGCCGCGCTGGTGCGGGTTTGCTCGTTGGCGTAGGCGGTGAGGTTTTTGAGATAGCCCGAGGTGGTTTGTAAATATTGGGCGGTGTCGAAATCTTTGTTGGCCGGGCCGTAAACGAACTCGCTATCCGGGATGATTTGGAGGGTGGGGCCGCCCAGCGGGAAGTAGTAGGCCGGGATGGAGAGGGACAGGCCGGGTGAGAGAGTGGTGGTAATTGGTAATTGGGGATTGGCGATTAGGATTTCGTCCACCGTGGTGTTGAAGTGAACCGCGAGCGCCTGAACGGTATCGCCGGTTTGAACTGTGTAGGGGAGTTTTTCGCCGGGGGCGATAAGGACGCGAGTCGGGGAAGGGAGGATAGGGGTCGGGAGTTGAGCGGTGGGGGAGGATTGGAGGTTGGGCGATTGAGTTGGGGGGGCGCAGGCGGAGAGAAGAAAAGTGAGGAGTGAAAAATGAAAAATGAGGAGTGAAAAATTGGAAAAGCGAGGGAACATCTTACCGCCCCGCCGTAATCGCTGTGTCTGCCGAGCCACAGGTGCACGCGTCAATCGTCACCTCGGCGCGGGTGAGCGAGCCGAGGTAATCGGCGGCACCGCGGTGCGCCACCCAGCCCTCAAAATCAAAGGGAACAATCCCATCGGCCAAAATCCACTCGCCATTATATTTGCGGGCGATGTGCACATGCGTGCCCGTGGCGACTCCGCCGAGGCAGGAGGGGTAGCCCAACGGCGCGCCTTGTTCCACGAAATCGCCGACTTGCGCGCGGCCTTTGTCGGCGAGATGGAGGTAGAGGATGACCCAGCCGGTGGCCTCGCGCCCATCGCCGTCGAGATCGAGGAGTAGGGAGCCGTAACCCGCGCGGACGACCTGCCCCGCCGCAACCGCGGTGACCACTTCCTGTGAAAGCGCACAGCCGCCTTCGAGCGACGCGGGCGCAAAGTCGAGGGCGGCCAGCGCGCCGCCGTTTTCCCACGCGCCATGCGGGCCGCCGGTGTAATACCAGGTGTGCCCACGCATGAACGGGAGCCAGAGCGGGGGCTGGGTTAAATCCGCCGGGATCAGCGGGTCAACCACGCGCGTAAAGGGATCGCCAAACAAGGCGGCATAAGTCGCCGCGAGGCCGGCCGGGCCAACCGCTTCGTCCCAGGCCGGGCGGGCGAGGATTTGCGAAAAATAGTATTGCACGGCGACGGTCCCGGCGTTGAGCGTGGGGTCAAGGCGCAGGGTGGCACCATCGGGGAATTGCAGTTCGGTGAGGGTGCCAGCGCGCCAGCCATAGTAGCCAATGGCCAGATATTTGGTGGCCCAGGTGAGTTGCGAATAGAGAATCTCTTGCAAGTTGTGGCGATGGCCGAACGGATATTGCAGGGCTTCGCCTTGTGGGCTGGGATTGGTGACCCAGCCGCTTTGGTATTCGAGCAGGGCAGTGAGCAGGCGCGGGTTGATGGAGTGGTGTTGCGCGGAGAGCAACACCAGTTCGCCGCCCAGTAAATTTTTTTCTTCGGCGAAGCCTTTGTAGTGGGCCAGATAACCGCCGGCTGTGAGCGCAAACGCCTGTGGGTCGAAGCCCGCCGCCGCGCCGCTGAAGATGAGTTCGGAGTCGGGGATGATTTTGTAAGCGGGGCTGACTTCCGCCAGGAGTTGCGGGACGACGAGTAGTTGATTTTCGACGAGGGTGGTGTGACCTTGCAGGCCTTCGGGGGCGACGAGGTCGGCAGGGTTAACGCCGAAGCGCGCGGCGAGCGCGGGCAGGGTGTCGCCGGACTGGGTGCGATAGAGTTGGGTAGCCACCGGGGTGCGGAGGGCGGTGGGGGATGGGGAGGCGTTAGAGAGGGGCGTTAGGGTGAGCGTTGGGGTAGCAGAGGGGAGATTGGAGATTGGAGATTGAAGCGGTGTCGGCGTAGCGGAGGGGGCGCGCGGGGTAAGGGGCGCGCCGGGGAACCGCGAGGCCGCAAGGGCGGCGAGAATTAAAACGCCGAGGAGGGCAAGCACGCCAAAGGCCAGCAGACGCGCGGGGCGCGCATCGCCCGGGCCGGGCATCCGCCGACGGTTGGGGTTGTAAGGGCGGCGGGGGTTCATGCGTCAGGGGCGGGAGATGGCATTGGCGTCGGTGCGGCAATCGCAGGCTTCGATGGAGATGAGGCCGATGGTCAATCGCCCATCATATTCCTGGCCGAGACCCGATGAAATCCAGCCATCGAGGATGAAGGGGAGCGAGCCGTCGGCGGGGATCCATTCACCGTTGTATTTGCGCGCCAAGTGGACGTGGGTGCCGTTGGAGATGCCGCCTTCGCATGAGGGATGGCCCAGGCGGTCCCCGGCTTTGACGCGCGTGCCGACCGCAATCCGGTCGCGTTCTTCCACATGCATGTAGAACAACACCCAGCCAGTTTCTTCATAGCCATCGCTATCGAGGTCTTCGATGACCGCGCCGTTGTGGGCGCGGACAATGAGGCCCGGCGCGGCGGCGGCTACCCACTCGTCGGAGGGGGTGCACCCCTCGGCTTCGGCGGGGGGGGCGAAATCGAGCGCGGCCCACGCCGAACCAGAATCCCACGCGCCATGCGGGCCGCCGGTGAAGGCCCACACTTTATCGGGTTCGAAAGGCAATTGAAGTGGGGGCTGAACGAGGTCGGGGGGCACGAGCGGCTCCCAGGCTTGTGCGAACCGGTTGCCGAACAACGCCCAGTAAGTGATGATGAAGCCCTGGGTGGACATGGCCGCCTGCCAGTCGTCGGTTTTGAGCAGTTTGGAGAAGAGATGTTGCACCCCGACGGTGCCGGCGTTGAGACCGGGCGCGATGATCTTTAGCCCGCCATCGGGGAAGATGAGCGAGACCAGCCAGCCCGCGCGCCAGGCGTAATAGCCGCCATTGAGTTGATTGGCGGCCCACGTCATTTGCCGATAAAGCCCTTCCCGGCCCGCCTCCACGCGTCGGAGCGGGTAGGTCAGGGTCTGGTCGCGGGGGCGCGGGTCGGTGACCCAGCCGCTTTGATATTCGAGGACGGCTAACAGCACGCGCGGGCTGATGGAATAATTGTGCGCGACGATTTGGATAATTTCGTTACCGGTGAGGGTGGTGGAGCCGGACGAGCCATCGAGATAAACATTCGATACGTCTTCGGAATAGCGCGCCAGATAGCCATCACGTTGTTGGATGAACGCATCAAGGTTGAAGTCCAGCAGACCGGGGCCGTACACAAACTCGCTATCCGGCAGGATTTTCAAATCGGAGCCAATTGGCTGGTCGGCGGGGAGCGGGATGAGGAGCGCTTGCCCGGTGAACAGGGTGTCGCTGATGGTGATGCCGTTGGCCTGCGCGATCTGGTCGGCGCTCACGCCGTAGCGTTGCCCAATGGCGTTGAGCGTGTCCGCGCGTTGAACCGTGTAGCGCTCGGTGGTTTGCCGGTCGAGCGGGGAGGCGCGCGGGTTATCCGGCGTGGGCGAGAGCGAAATATCCACGGCCGGGCGCGGGGTGGCCGTGGGCACATCCGACACGGGCGGCGAGGCCGGGACCAGCGTGACCGTGGGCAACGCCGTCGGGCGCGGGGCATTGGCCGTGTTCGCGGCTTGGGTGAGGCCGTTCACCCCGGGGAGCGGGGTGATGTTGCTGTAGTCCAATGGGAGGTCGGACCGGGCGCACGCCAGCGCGGCGAGGAGGAGGGTGAGGAGGAGGAGATTAAGACGCAAGAGGAGAGGGGGGATGGTTAATGGTGAGTGTTAGAGATACCAGATTTTCATTTGCCCTGAATCTTCTGCCGGATGCGCTCAAAGTCCTTGCCTTTCGGCATAATGAACACGCATTGGCTCTGACTGCGGGCCTCCCATACTTCGCCTAAATCGCGTTTCTCTTTGCTGTCGTCATTGCTCCACAGGTGTTCGCCCTTAGATTCGACGACCAGGATGCGCCCATCGTGCAATTGGCACACAAAATCAGGATAGAAACGGTCGGTGCTGGTCTGTATCCAGAAGGAATGCTGGGGCTTGCGCTCGATGTTCCGCACCCACAACTTGACTTCGGGCAGGCGGTCTATAAATTGGGCGCATTCAAATTCCTCGCCGGAGTCGTTCAGATCGCCGATGTGCGGGTAATAGTGCTTGGTAAAGTGATACCCGCCTCGGTAGAGCATGTTGTAAGGGTAGGCGTTGGGGTCGAAAGAAAAGCAAACTTCGGGCGTGACGACTAAAGGCGTGGCGGCGCCGGGGAGGAGCAACTGGCTAAAGGCCGCGTGGTGCGCGGTATGGCGATACCCGTCAATCTTCTTCGCGGCGGCGGCGCGAAGTTGAATTTTATTGTGAACGAGAAATTCCAGTATCAACCCGCGCTCATCGGTCAGGTTGCGCGTCAGGCGTTGTAGAAAGCGGCTTACATCTGCGGTCTCTAAATCCACATGGGGGATGTGCCGCTCCAGCCAGTAAATCAAATCGCCCATACTCCAACGGTCAAGCGAGAGCGCCATTTGGCGGGCGCGTAAATCTTCCAAAAAATTCACGGTGATTTGCCCCTGCTCGTTCACGTCCACCAAGCCCGCCTGCCCGCTCGGGCGCTGTGAAGCAAATTCCGCTTCGCTGAGGGCGGCCTCGGCTTCGGATAAGCCCCACAGTTCTTCACGGAAGTGCGTGTCTTCAAACGGCTCAAACAGTGCGCCTTGTCGGATGGCTAACAGCGGCACGGTGAGGGTCTCGCCGCGCTCGGCAGGGGAATGGTAGGCGCTCAATGTGTGGGGTGTCACCGCGATTGAGAAGCCGCGCGATTGGCGATACAGAGTTTCGAGCGCGGTTTGGTCGGCGGGCGTGGTCATTTGTTGCGCTAGCGCGAGGCGATCATTTTCGGTCATCGGGCCAGTGAAGGTCAACAACTTGGCTTGTTCGTCGAATAACAGTTTGCCCGCCGTCGCAGGCGGCAAATAGGTGAGGTTGGGCGTGGTGGTGAGAGTCGCCGAGGTGGTGGGTTGCCACAGGCTAATCAAGGGGGGCGTGTCATCAGGCGGCGCAACGGCAATCAGGTCGTTCACTTCTTGCTTATTGAAGCCGCTATCTATCAGCGCATCTTTGAGGGCTTTAGCGGCGTCTTCAAAGTTGGCCGAGGTCGCAAAGGCGTAGGCGCGGTTGAGATGTTCGTTTTGTTTGCGCTTGGCATTCGGCATTCGCAGAACGCGCCCAAGAATTTGTTCAACCGCAGTGGAGGCGCGGAGTTCGGTGATGGAACACAGGACATAGGCAAAGGGGCAATCCCACCCTTCGCGGAGGGCTTGCACGGTGACGACGAATCGCACCGGGCAATCTTTGGCTCTGAGGTCGGGGATGGCGTAAAGTTCGTTGTTCTCACCCGTCGCTTCTTTGATTTGCTCGGCGGGGATGTTGTAATCGGTGATCAGTGTCTCAATCACGGTTTCAACAGTGACGGGCGCGGGGCCGCGTCTGGGTTGCGCCTGAATCAGCATGATGGGACGCAGATATTCACCTGTCTGTTGCTGTTCGAGGCGCGCCACTTGTTCCAGTTGGTCGCGGCAGGCAATGGCATCCGTGAGGAGTTCCTGCCAGTTGTCGCGGCGATGGAACTGCACGGGCAACTTAATCATCTCCTCGGCTTTGAGTTCTGCCGCCGAAACGGTATGAATGACGTTGCTGGGGCTATGTTCGGTGTCGGGCGTGGCGGTAAATTCCAAAATGCAGGCGGGGCGGAAGCGGGCGAGTGTTTCAAAGGAGAGGTCGGTGCGGGCATTATGGGCTTCGTCCACGATGACGATGGGGGAGCGCAAGCGCAGGACATTGGCCAGCGAGTAGATGGGTTCGCCGTTCTCTAATCGCTCCAAAGGCTGAGTGGCCTCGGTGGGCCAACCCGTGAAGTGTTCCATGAGGGCGCCGTTGGACTCGTACACCTTGCGCCCCTCAGTTTCTTCCACCCGGAAGGCTTGCAGGGTGGCGACAATGATGACTGTCTCGGTATCGAGCATGGGCCGCGAGAGATAAAGGGCTTCGCTCACGTCCAGCACGGTGATGGCGCCCAAAGCGGCGTCGAGGGTTTGGCGGTAAAAATGGCGACGGTCTTTCAGCGCATCGAGGGTTTGTTGCCGAATGGGATTGGACGGCACCAGCCACAAGACCAATGCGCGGGTGGCGTGGAGGAGTTCGCGGGTAGTGCGGCCAATGGCGTCACAGGCCATGACGGTTTTACCGCCCCCCGTTGGGACGCGCACACAGATGTAAGGCATCCCGTCCATGCCTTTGACAGCGTGGTAGGAAATGCCCTGCCCGAATTTTCGCTTCGTGATGGCGTAGAAAGCTGTGTCCGGGTCATTGGTGCGCGTGCATTCGCGCAGATATTCACTGAGCGTGTCGAGCGCGGCGTGTTGGTAGGTTTTGAGTTCGGGCATGGCTCACTCGACCTGCAAATCGGTGGGGATGTGCTTGAAGGTGATGGCTTCGCGTCGCAAACGCTCCTCGCCCAACCCACAGCGCGTGCCGTAGATGATTTTTGGCCCAACGTGCGCGGGCAAACCAGCCAGCACTTGCCGGGTGAGCGCGTTGCCGCCCTGCGCCGATTTATCTTGGAGAATGCCGTTGTAGAGCAAATAAACGGCGGTGTCGTTGTGAACTCCCAAAAGAGGAGTTCTGCCATTCTTGCGCTTGGGCAAAGCCGCGCCGGTGGCTTTGAAATAGACGAACCGCGCCAACTCATCGAAACTCACTTCGGGACGGATATGCCCCTCGCTATCAAATAGTGTTTTGCCAAGCGTGCAATACTGAAACCCACTACCCAAGCCTTCGGTGTCACCATAGCCTTCAATCACCCGCTTGAGTCTTTCGGCAGTAATGGGTGTGGCGATGGTTGGCTCCATCTCGACCAGAATAAAGTGCCGACCACCGCCCATCTTCAACACTGCATGCCCCGTTGTGCCACTGCCAGCAAAGGAGTCCAAAACCAGGTCGCCGGGGTCTGTGGCAATTTGAAGAATACGTTCAATGAGGCGAGTAGGTTTGGGGGTATCAAAAGCCTCTTCAGCACCAAAAAAAACGTTTATTTCTTTTTTGGCTTCTTGGTTATGACCAACTTCCGAGTTATCCCACCAAGACCAAGTAGAAATACCAGCGTGTTCGCTTAGGAAAGTTTTACGACGGGGTACACCTTTCCCATCTTTACCGAACCAAATGCGATTATCAGCAACAAGGGCGAGAAAAACTTCCTCCACGTTTTTCCAACACATTCCCGGAGGAGGCGAATGTTTTACCCCTGCCGGGGTAGTAATGACATACATTTGATTAGGGCGATAGCCTTGTGCTGAATAATCAGCCGATGCCCACAAGCCCCTTGGGTCATTGTCAGGATTCTTATAGTTTTTCTTCTGCTTTTCCGACAATGGGATTTTGTTCAGAATTGTCTTTGAAGCGTCTTTGGCAAAGACGAGAATATGGTCATGGCCTGCACCTAAATCAAGCCGAGCATCCGGTGACGTTCTCTTTTGCCATAGTACGTTGGCGACAAAATTTGCGCGTCCAAAAACTTCGTCTAATAAAATCTTCAAATAATGCGCTTCGTTATCGTCCATTGAAACCCAAAGAGTGCCACTATCCGACAAGAAACGCCGTAGTAGCACCAGTCGTGGGTACATCATGCATAACCACTTATCATGACGAGATAAATCGTCACCCTCTACTACCTTACCTAACCAGTCACGCATTTGGGGGCTATTCACGTTGTCGTTGTAGGCCCAACCTTCGTTGCCCGTGTTATAAGGCGGGTCAATATAAATGCACTTTACCTGCCCCGCGTAGTAGGGCAGGAGGGCTTTGAGGGCCAATAGGTTGTCGCCTTCAACAAGCAAATTGCCAGAGTCGGGGTCGCCTACGGAGCGTTTGGGGTCGGCGTGCAACAAATGAAAGGGGACGGTGGTGTGATGGCGCTCAACGGCTTCGCGGCCAATCCAATTGAGTGAAGGCATAGTGCCCGATGATAAATCATCGGGCTGAAAAGAACAAAGCCCGCTTAAGCGGGCTTGGCGAGATGAGCGCGGTGATTTATCGCCGCGCCGGGGCAGTGGCCTTGCCTGCGGCTTTGCGTTTGCGCGGCTTGGCCGGGACGAGGGCGATTAATGACCGCAAGGCGGTAGTGGTAACAAAGTAAGTGCTGGTGCGCTAGACCTGTCAGGTGGGCGCATTCGGCACTCGAAAAAAACAGCATTTTGCGGCGCCCACCTGACAGGTCTTTCAAATTCATCACTTACAAAGTTACCACTACCTATCACTAATCACGACATCGTTGACACAATTTCGCTCACGACA
>CAYUFY010000095.1:0-15026 GCA_964443795.1 uncultured Anaerolineales bacterium
CCAAATCTTATACGGATTCAAGACGTTAAGCGGCGCCGGGCCAAAATTTTCATTCGGCAACAGCGGCAGGATGATGACCGTGATAATGGCGAATTTAAGCACGGCCTCTACATCGGCGGACTCGATGCGGGTGGCGAGATTATGCAGATAGTCGCGCAACGACAGCAGGAGCAAACACGCCACCGTCGCGGCGGCGGCCAGGCCCACCTGCCCCAACACACACAATGCCCCAATGAGAAACGCCAGCAAAGTGGTGACTTCGGTGGTGATGCCAATATCGCCGCGCTGAGAAGTGACCGCATAAGCCACGATGACGAGCGCGGACACCGCGCCAAAAATAAGCGCGGTCAGCCAGACGAGACCAAATTGGGTCTGCAAATAAGCCGCCACCGCGCCGAGGAGCGCAATCAGGGTAATCGTCCGCACCCCGGCGAAATCATCGTCGGGGCCTTTGGTGCGCTGACGCTCAAAGCCGAGCAAAATGCCCAAACCCAGCGCCGCGCCGAACCGAAGAGCGAGTTGCAAATCAATCATGGAGACACCTGTTTGATTAGTTTGAGATTTCCGGGGGCAGGCGTTGGCCCGCCACCCACACCGCGCTCACGGCCCCGACCAGACACACACCAAACAAAGCCACAAACGCGAATTGAATCCCGAAGGAGTCAGAAGTCCCGATGGGGTTCTGCGGATGAATGACCAGCGGCGACAGACGCATGGGGATGATGGCGAGCAACGCCGCGCCCGCCGCGAGACCGCCTCCCCAACGCGGATCGGTGGCCCACGCGCCAACAAAATGCGCGATCACCCATAACGCCAACGCGCGGAGCAAGGCTTGCATACGTGGCTCCTGCCAAAAAATGCCGTTCCAATTCACTTGGGTGGCAATGAGACTGGTGATGGCGGCGATTACCATCACCCCCAGCGTGACCAAACTGGTGGCCGCGCGCCATCGCGCCAGCCCCGGCCGCGCCCCGAACATTTCAAGCAGACCCAACCCGCCGGTCACCGCCATGCCCAGCATCCCCGTCCAAATAAAAGCCACGTGCAAGTAAACCCACTTAATGCCGCCCCCAAGCGTGGCTTCCTCCGGCGCGAACCACAAGATGAGCGCGCCGCATACCAACAAGCCCGCCCACAGCCATATCAGCCAGGCCGGGCGGAGGTTTTTTGTGAGAGAGGCAGAGCGAGACATGATTTGTGTGTCTTCGTGGAAAAAAAACTGTTTTCAATAAAGTCTATTGCGGCACAATGACCCGCACCGCGCCCGGCACACACCGGGCCGTGACGGGCGTCTGGGCAATCACATCTTCACCAAAAGCCACGGCTTGCGGCGGGTCAGCTTCCACTTTGATAAGTTGGCCCTGCCAGTGTTGAATCTGCAGGCCCAGATCAAGTTGGGTCATATTGCTGGTGGCCAGTTCGGCGAGGGTGAGTAAATCAATGCTGGTCAGCACAATCACATCGAGCCGGCCATCGGCCAGACTGGTGCCCTGCGCCAGCGTGAGGCCACTCAGGCCGATCTGTGCGGAGTTGGCAATGGTGCACAACACCCCCTCGGCTTCGGCATATTCGCCGTCGCACCAAATGCGATACCGAATAGCGGGCAGAGTGCCGAGTTGTGGGAGTGCGCTGAGCGGGTAAGCCAACGACCCGATTTGGTCCTTGAGTTCGCGCGGGGTACTGCGTAACATCTCGGTCTCGAAGCCCATGCTGGCGCGGAGAATAAAATAATGGCCGTCAATTTCGCCCACATCAATGGCGCGCGTGGCATGCGGCCCGCCGAGGAGCGCCACCGCGAGGGCCAAGTCCAACGGCAGGCCCAGCTCCACCGCCAGGGCGTTGCCGCTCCCGCCGGGGAACACGGCCAACGGCACAGGACTGCCGACCAACGCGCGGGCGGCCTCCTTCACCGTCCCATCCCCGCCACACACCGCAATCACTTCCGCGCCCCGCGCCAACAGGTCACGGGTGAGGCGCTCGGCATCCCCGGCTTTCTTGGTTAAATAAAGGTCCCAATCCAGTTGCGCCGCGCGAAAAGCGGTGTTGAGCATTTTGAGAATGGGCCGGTCGGGGCCGGAGGCCGGGTTGACAATGACCGGCACATGAGCGTAGCGCATGAGGATAGTTTAGCGCAAACGCGAAAAAAAGTTGTGCTGGTAAAATGGCCGCATGCGTAACCTCATCCCCCTACCCACCTCAACCGCACCGACGGAAGGCGTTTTCACTTTAACCCCGGCGACCCAAATTTATCTTGAGCCAGCCACGCCCGAGTTGATGGCCATCGGCGAATATCTGGCAGAAAAATTGCGCCCGCCCACGGGGTACGCGCTGGAGATCGTGTCAGGCACGCCACCCGCGCCGGGGCACATTCAGCTCACCATCCACAATGACGACGAGACGTTGGGCGAAGAGGGTTATGAACTGACCATCACCCCCGATGGCGTGCGATTAACGGCCCCGCGCCCGGCGGGCCTATTTCGCGGAATCCAGACCCTGCGGCAGTGCCTGCCCCCGGCGATTGACTCGGCCATCGCACAACCCGGCCCCTGGACCGCGCCCGCCGGGACAGTGCGGGACATCCCCCGGTTTGCGTGGCGCGGCGCCATGCTCGATGTGGCGCGGCACTTCTTCCCGGTGGAAGAAGTGAAACGCTATATGGATTTGCTGGCCTATTACAAAATCAACCGCTTCCATCTACATCTCACGGATGATCAGGGCTGGCGCATCGAAATTAAAAAATGGCCGCGCCTGACCGAATACGGCGGCTCAACGCAAGTAGGCGGCGGCCCCGGCGGCTACTACACCCAAGCCGACTACGCCGACCTCGTGGCCTATGCCGCGCGCCGCTACATTACTTTAATTCCGGAAATTGACCTGCCCGGCCACACCGAGGCCGCGCTGGCGGCTTACCCGGAACTCAATTGCAGTGAACGCACCCCCGCGCTCTACACCGACACCAAAGTGGGCTTTAGCACGCTCTGCGTCCAGAACGACCTCACCTATCAATTTCTGGATGACGTGATTGGCGAGCTGGCCGCGCTCACCCCCGGCCCTTACATCCACATCGGCGGGGACGAAGCCAAAGCCACCACCTTTGAAGATTACGTGGCCTTTATCCCGCGCGTGCAAGCCATCGTCACCAAACATGGCAAGCAAATCATTGGCTGGGAGGAAATCGGCCAAAGCGACCTCACGCCACCGTTCATCGCCCAGCAGTGGTTTAGCTATCACGCCAAACGTGCGGCGCGACTGGGGGGACAAATCATTCTCTCACCCGCGTCCAAAATTTATCTAGACATGAAGTACGATGCCACCACGCCGCTCGGTTTGGACTGGGCGGGGTTAAGCTCGGTGCATAATGCCTATAGTTGGAATCCGGCCACCTATATTGATGGTTTAGGCGAAGAGCAGATTTTGGGCCTGGAGTCCCCGCTGTGGACCGAGACCGTCCAAACCCGCGCCGATTTGGACTATCTGGCTTTCCCGCGCATTTTGGGCGTAACCGAACTCGGCTGGTCCCCCGCGCGGGGCCGGAGTTGGAAGGAATATCAGGCCCGCCTCGCCGCGCATGGCCCGCGCCTAACGGCGTTGGGGGTGAATTTTTATCGGAGTGAGGAAGTGGCGTGGGAGTGACGCCAGGCTAAACTTTGATTGACTCGCCTGACGCAGTTGGGCGTGTTTTTATTATGAAATCCCTCCTCCCCTCCGCCTCGCGTCGCCTGCGCGCCAACTGGCGGACGTTTTACACCGCCGCCACGCTCAGTCGCCACATCCGCCGCTTACGCTGGCAGGTGCCGTTAGCCGCGCTCGTGGTCGTGGTGGCGCATCAAACGCTCCGGCTCTTCTGGTTTAGCCCCGCGCCCGCGCTCGATTTCGTTCTCGAAACCGCCTTTTATGGCCTCACCGGCCCGGCCCTCATCTGGCTCGCGCTCGGGTGGGTGCAAATTAAAGTTCTCGAAAAAGAAGCCACCGAAGCCGAGCTAACCCAACTCACCCAGCGCGTCTCTTTTCTGCTCAACGTCAACCAACGCCTCAGTGAAATCGGCGACGAAGAAAGTTTGGCCGCCCTAGCCCTGCAACTCCCCGGTGAGGCGGTGCCCGCCATCGTGGGGTGCGCGTTGGTGCGCTTCGATGAACATCACCAGCCCATGCCGGTCGAGTATCGCGGTAACCTCGACGAGGCCGCGCTCACCGCCTGGCACGCGCACCTGTCGGCGCACACCGTCAAACTCCAGTGCGCCGTCTGCCAGCTCCGCACCGCGCGCCCCGGCGAACACTGCGCCGTCTACGACCGCTTCCCCATCCCCGGCGCCGACCGCATCATTTGCCTGCCACTCGAACGCAACAGCAAACAATTCGCCATCCTCGGCCTCTTCATCGCCGCCGGACAAGACCTCACCGACCCCGAGCGCGACCTGCTCACCGCGCTCACTGCCGAGATTGCCCTCGCGCTCGAAAACACGCGCCTACGCACCCACGAACTTGTCACCCTCTACGACATCAACGAAGCCCTGCACTCCCGACTGGATTTTGACGGCCTGATGACGCGCATCCTCACCCGCACCGTGGAGGCCAGCCACGCCGATGCCGGATTGCTCTTGTTGAAGGAACCCGACGGGACTCTGACCCCGGCGGCGACCGCTGGCGAATGGCAGGGGGCGCGGTCCCTGCCGTTTGTCGAGGGCCTCGCGGCGGGCGCGTTAAACGAGCCGCGCGGCGACCCGGTGGTAGCCAATCTCCAAACCCCCCACCCCGGCATGGCCTCGGTCTTGTGCGCCCCCATGCTCGCCGACGCCGGGCCATTGGGCGTCATCGTCCTCGGCAGTCATCGCCGCGAGGCGTTCATGCGCCAGCAAATGCGCCTGGTCGCGGCCATTGCCGGGCAAGCCGCCCTGCTCGCCGAAAACGCCCGGCTCTACGCCCGCCTCGAACATCAGGCCATCCTCGCCGAGCGTGGCCGCTTGGCGCGCGAAATGCACGACGGCCTGGCGCAAACCCTGGGCTATCTCAAAATGCGCTCGGGCCAAATCACGCGCTGGCTGGAAGCTGGGCAAACCGACCAGGCCCTGCCTGCCCTGCGCGAGCTGACCCAAACCGCCAACGATGCCTACCTTGATCTACGCACCGCGCTGGACGGCCTGCGCCTGCCGTTAATGCCCCACCCCGGCGAAAGTTTCACCGACCAACTGCGCCGCCTGGCGCAGACCTTTGAAACCCAAAGCGGCCTGCCAATTGCGGTCAACCTTGAAACCGAGCCAGCGCTTTCCGTTTCTACCCAGGCGCATCTCCTGCGCATCATCCAAGAATCGCTGACCAACATCCGCAAGCACGCCCACGCCACCAGCGTGTGCCTCGACCTTACCACCACCGCGGAAGGCCTGCGCTTGCTCATCACCGACGATGGCGAAGGTTTCGAGCCTCAAGCTGGCCCATCCGTCACCCATCATGGCCTGGCCCTCATGCGCGAGCGTGCCGACCTGCTCGGGGCCGAGTTAACCATCACCAGCGCGCCCGGTGCGGGAACGCAAGTGTGCGTGGAGCTTTCGCTGTAAAGAGATTGGTAATTGGTGATTAGTAATTACCAATTACCGATTACCGGTCCCCTCATGCCCATTCGCATCCTCATTGCCGACGACCACACCCTCTTTCGCCGGGGGCTGGTAAGCCTGCTCAACGAGACCGGCGAATTCACGATTGTCGCTGAAGCTAATGACGGTCCCGAGGCGGTGCGGCTCACCGAACGGGTGGCGCCCGATGTGGTGTTGATGGATGTGCATATGCCGGGGGGCGGCGGGCTGGAGGCGGTGGGACAGTTGCGCGCCCTCGCGCCGAACATCCCGGTCATCATGCTCACCGTTTCGGAGAGTGATGATGATTTGCTGGGGGCCATCCGCGCCGGGGCGCGCGGGTATTTTCTCAAAAACGCCGAAGCCGATGAGCTATATGCTGGTCTGCGCCGCGCCGCCGCGGGTGAGGCGGTGCTGGACCCGACACTGATTGAAAGACTCTTCAACCACGTTTCAGCCGCGGGCGCGCAATCCCCAGCGGGCGCGGACACCCCGCTCAGTTTCCGCGAAACCGAGATTCTGCGGCTCGTCGCCGAGGGGCTGACCAATCGCGAGGTCGCCGCCCGGCTCAGCGTCTCCGAGAACACCATCAAGACGCACCTGGCCCGCATCTTCGAGAAACTCGGCACAACCAGCCGCAGTGAAGCGGTGGCCTCCGCGCGGGCGCGCGGGTGGTTAGGCAACTGACCCAGGTCGGGCGTTGAATTAAGCGCCCCGGGCGGGTGAGCCGCCCACTTCCAACCATTCACCCATAATTCACCCGCCACGGGTGATATACAACCGAGCGGTGTCAAGTACACTTCTCCCATGGCTTCGGCTTCGCGTCCGCAACGCATTCTCATTGTCTCCGGCCATCCGCTGTTTGGCGCAGGTTTGCGCAGCCTGTTGCACGAGCGGGGCACCGAGAATGCCGAGGTGGTCGAGATGGCTTTCACGACCGACGAGGCGGTGAAGTCGTTGTCCACACTTAAGCCCGATATTGTCATTGTGGATTACGACGACAAGGCCGTGAACCGCGAAGAGTTTTTGGCGCGGTTTGTGGCGGGGGGCGGCCCCATGCGCGTGGTGCTGGTCTCACTCAAAGAGACTGGCCCAGCTGTCGTCTATGACCGGCGCACACTCGCCGTTTCACAAGTGGAAGATTGGCTGGGAGGTATTACTTCTATGAGTCAACACGCCGAAGCCCCTAAATCAGACCGGGCCAGCAAACGACATTTTGTCATCGTCGGCGCGCTGGTGGTCGTCGTCACCATTGGGATGAGCTTATTGCTCACCACAAAATTCCTGTTGCCCGTTGAGGCCAGCGCACAGGCCGTGACGATTGATACCTTGTTTAACCTGCACTTCAAGGTAATTGCCTTTTTGTTCGCCTTGATAGTGGTGTTTATGGGTTACAGCATTGTGGTCTTCCGCCGCAAACCCGGCGAGACGGAAGACGGTGACCACTTCGAGGGCCACACGGGCCTCGAAATTGCCTGGACGATTTTTCCACTGGCGGCAGTGTTGTACTTTGCCTATCTGGGCGCGCAGTCATTGGCCGATATCCGCAAGGTGGACCCCAGCGCGATGGTGGTCAATGTGACCGCCTCGCAGTGGGCGTGGTCATTTGAGTACCCCGACTCGGGCGTGACCTCGGATAAATTGCATTTGCCCGCCAATCGGCAGGTTCTGCTTAAGCTCACGTCGCTGGATGTCATCCACTCGTTTTGGGTGCCGGAGTTCCGCGTGAAGCAAGATGCGCTACCGGGCGAACAAAATATCAAGGAATTGCGCGTGACTCCGACTTTGGTCGGTGAGTATATGGTGCGGTGCGCCGAATTGTGTGGCACCCAACATGCCTATATGGAAGCCGCCGTCATTGTCGAGGAGCCAGCGGCGTTTACCGCCTGGGTTCAGGAACAAGTGGAATTGGCCAACAACCCGGTGGAACGCGGCAAGAAGTGGTCGGCGAAATATGGGTGCGTGGGATGCCACACCATAGATGGAACCAAGGGCGTCGGCCCCTCGTGGGGCGGGTTGTATGGCAAGACAGAGAACATCAGCGACGGCACAACGACAACCGTGGATGATGCCTATCTGCACGAGTCGATTGTCAATCCGAACGCGAAAGTGGCGCAAGGTTTCTCACCCAACATCATGCCGCAAACTTTCGGCCAGACCATGACCGAAGCCGAAATTGCGGACATTATTGAGTACATCAAAACGCTGAAATAGCGGCTGGCAGATAGCGGATAGCAAACAGTCGCTCATTGCAAGCGTTTTTGAGTACTTGGAGCGGCCATTCGCCATAAGCCATTAGCCACCGGAGGTGCGTATGAAATTTTTCAAATCAGCAATATTTACCGGCCTCATCGGCCAAATCATCGGCACTGGCCTCGGGCTGGCGCTGGTGAATGGCATTCGGGCGTTATTGCGGATGCCCGTGTCATGGACCATCGGTGACAAAAATTTTGAGCCAGCCGTGGTAGTGGGCGCGCTGGTGGGCGTGTTTGGATTTATGCTCGGCACCGGCGTGCTAAATGACTGGCTCAAGTGGGCCGCCGGGATTGACACCCCCGAACATCACGGCCATGACCCACGTGGCTGGGAGAAGTACATTGGCATCTCGCTTGACCACAAGGTCATCGGCGTTCAATATGGCTTCACGTCGGTGGTATTGTTGGTGCTGGCGGGGTCATTCGCGCTGACCTTCCGCAGTGAATTGGCGCAATCGGGGTTGCAGGTCGTCAACGCGCCCATGGTTGAGGAAGTGCATAAAGCCTTCTCGTCCATCCCGGAGGGCACCGATCTGTTCAACACCCTCATCGGGTTGCACGGCATTGTGATGATCGCCGCCATCCTGCTGGGGGTGGGCGCGATGACCAACTATTTGGTGCCGCTGATGGTGGGCGCGTCGGATATGGCCTTCCCGCGCATCAACGCGTTTTCGTACTGGATCAACGTCCCCGGCGCGTTGCTGGTGGTGAGCAGTCTCTTCCTCGGCGGGTTCGACACCGGTTGGACCGGGTACCCGCCCCTCAGCGCGCGCGCCCCGCTCGGGGTGCAGATGTTCTTCTGGGGGGTGTATATCATCGGGTTGTCGTCCATCTTTGGCTCCATCAATCTCATCGTCACCGTGGTGCGGATGCGCGCCAAAGGCATGACTGCCTGGCGCATGCCCATCTTCGTCTGGGCGGCGTTTGCCACGGCGCTCATTCAATTCACCGCCACTCAATTCATCGGCCTGTCATTTCAGATGGTGTCGTTCCAACGCCTGTTTGGCATGGGCTTTTTCGACCCGGCCAAAGGCGGCAACCCCATTCTGTTCCAGCACTTGTTCTGGTTCTACTCGCACCCGGCGGTGTATGTGTTCATCCTGCCCGGGTTGGGCATCATCAGCGAACTCCTGCCCGTGTTCGCGCGCAAACCATTGTTTGGTTACAAGTGGATTGCCATGTCGTCGCTCGCCATCGCGGGCGTGGGGTTCCTGGTCTGGGCGCACCACATGTTCACTTCCGGCATGGAAGAATATTTGCGTGTGCCGTTCATGTATAGCACCCTGTTGGTGGCGGTGCCCACTGGCGTGAAGTTCTTCTCGTGGGTCGGCACGTTGTGGCGCGGGCGGCTGGAATTCCCCACACCGATGTTATTCACGTTGGGCGCCATCATCGTGTTTCTCTTCGGCGGGTTGACCGGGCCGCCCAACGGCACGGTGGCCACCGACCTGCACTTGCACGACACCTATTGGGTCGTCGGCCACTTCCACAACACCATGTTCGGCGGATTTGTTTTTCCGTTCTTCGCGGCCATTTACTACTGGTGGCCCAAAGTCACGGGCCGCCGCATGAACGAGACGCTGGGCAAGATCCACTTCTGGCTGATGACGCCCTCGTTCTGGGTGGTGACCTTTGGCATGATGTACGTGGGCCTGCACGGGATGCGCCGCCGCATCGCGGACTATGATGCCGCCCAAGGGTTCGACAACATTCACATGGTCATTACCATTGCCGCTTTCCTCATTGCCGCCTCGGTGTTGATTTTCATCATCAACATGATTTGGAGCACCAAACGCGGCGAAGTGGCGGCGGGCAACCTGTGGCGGTCACGCGCCCCCGAGTGGCACATTCCCTCGCCCACGCCGGAACACAACTATGACCGGCCATTCGAAGTGGTCGGGGAACCATATGACTACGGCTTGCCCGGTTCGGTGTACGTGAATATGAACCCGGCCAGCGCGGGTGACTGAACAAGTGACACGTGAGGGGTGGCAGGTGACAGGATGCCTTTCGTCACGCGCCACCCCTCACGCGCAATTGGAGAAATAGCATGACAAAAGAAGCTGAATTGGGCCGGGGCGTGATGATTTTCATCCTCCTGGCTGTATTAACCGGCATCGAATACGGCATTGCCATTGGCACCCAGGCGTGGGGCGCGTTAATTACCGTGGCCTTCGTCAAGGCATTGTTGGTGTTGCAATTCTTCATGCACGTTTCGCGCGTGACATCTGGCGATGGAGGCCATTAATGACCGCTCATACCGCTCACGCTGACCACGCCCCGGCGGGTCACGGCAAATCCGCCGCCGCTTACCGCGAAAGCACCATCAATAACCGGCTCGGGCTATGGTTGTTCATCATCTCCGACTCGTTTGTGTTCATCGGCCTGATGGTCACCCGGGTATACCTGCTCGGTGGCCACCGACCTGAGTTGAACCAGGCGCTGGGATTGTTGGTGACCGCGGTGCTCCTCGTCAGCAGTTTTTGCATGAACCGCGCCGAAGTCTCAATGGCGCACGGCGACCGCAAAAATTTCATTCTGTTTACCATCATCACCATTGTCCTGGGCCTCGGGTTTTTGGGCGGCGTGGTGGGCGTGGAATGGCCGTTGGCCAGCCAGCACTTCGGGGCCGACACCGGCCCGGAGGGCGCGGTCTTCTTTATGATGACCGGGATGCACGCGTTCCACGTCCTCACCGGGGTGCTGTTCCTGGGCATCGTGCTCTATAACGGTCTCAAAGGCCGCTATTCGGCTGAGCGCCATTGGCCGGTGGAAGCCTGCGCTAACTATTGGCACTTCATTGATGTGGTGTGGATTTTCTTCTACCCGGCGTTGTACCTGATTGGCACGGTGGCGGGCGGCTAGCCATCATGGCAGATGGCGGATAGCGTATGGCCTATAAGCCGTTCACGATAGACCATCAGCCGTAGGCTATCTGCTATCCGCGACGTGAAGCGGCCATGAAATCAAATATCGCGCTGGTGAGTCTCGGCGTTATGCTGGGCGTGGCGCTGGTTATGGCCGCGACAATGTGGTTAGCCAGGCCACCGGCTTGGCAGGGGGCGGTTATCGAGCCCCCCATCCCCGCCGCCAATTTTGCCCTCACCGATCAGCGCGGGGAAACCTTCCGCCTGCAACAACAAGCCGGGCGGGTGCTGGTTTTATATTTTGGCTATACCACTTGCCCCGATGAATGTCCGGCGACCATGGCGCGGTTCAAACAAGTCAAAGCCGAGCTGGGGCGCGACTCCGACCGCGTGCAATTTATCCTCGTTACGGTAGACCCCGAGACCGACACCCCCGCTCAACTGGCTGATTTCTTGAAAAAGTTCGACGCTACTTTTGTCGGCCTGACTGGCACGCGCGCCGAACTTACGCCGGTTTGGGAAGATTATGGCGTGCAAGGCGACAAAGCGCATGTCTCGCGCATTTATGCGCTGGACCCGTTAGGCAACCTGCGCCTGACCTATGCCGCCGAAACCCCCGCGGAAGAGATTGCCAGCGATCTCCGGCAATTATTACGAAACCGCTGAGACCTAAACCTGACAGGTTTTATTGCGCTTTTACAAAATAATCTCTCAATAAATGTCATGCCGAGCGAAGCGAGGCATCTCTACGTTAGCTCTCCTTCGTGCTGATACAAGGTAGAGCCCCCTCGTTTCACTCGGGGTGACAGGCCTATTCTGCATTAAGCAATTATTTTTTCAATTGGCAAAAAAACCTATCAAGTTTGTGAACCATGAAACCCCAATTCAACACGCCTCTCACTCGCGTCGGCCTATGTCTGTCACTCAGTTTGATTTTGGCGTGGGTGATGAGCGAAGGCGCGTTCTGGATTCTGAAGGACTCTAGTGATCATGTGCCGCAACGCATGGAACTCGTCATCCCCGCCGGGACCGCCGAGCGCGTGGCGCGGGGCGAACAACCACCCACCATCCCCACCGCAATGGTGTTTGTGGTGGGCGACACGTTGGTGGTGAAGAATGAGGATACGGTGGCGCATCAACTCGGGCCGGTGTGGGCCCCCCCCGGCACCAGCGCCAGTCTCCTGCTCGACACGGCCAATCAATTTGCCTACCAATGCACGTTCCAGCCCAGTCGCTATTTCGATCTGGATGTGCGCTCGCGGGTGACCTGGACCACCCGCTGGCAGGCCATCCTACTCTCTGGCCCGCCCATGGCGGTGTTGATGTTTTTATACAGCCTCGTCATTTGGCCACTCCGCCAAAAGTTAGCCGATGGAAAACTGCTGGTAGCCGATAGCAGATAATGACTGGCAGATGGCCCATGGTTATTAGACTCTATCGGAAATAAGATTTAGCGTTCATTTTCGTAGGGGCGTTCAATTGAACGCCCCTACGAAAACGTTATTTCCGCTAACGCCTATTAGCCATCTGCCGTCAGTCATACGCCATGTTCAAGTTGCTTTTCTCGCGCCAATGGTGGTTCCCCACCCTGCTCGTCATCGCGGCGTGCGGCGTGATGGCGCGGCTGGGCATTTGGCAACTGGATCGGCTGACCGAGCGGCGCGCCTTCAACGCGCGCGTCACCGCTCAATTGGCCGCGCCACCGCTCGAACTGGCCGGAGCTACGCTCACCAATAATCTCTTCGATATGGAATATCGCGCGGTCAGTGTCACCGGCCAATACGATCACGCCCAACAGGTGGCGCTCCGCAATCAGGCATGGGAAGATGACAGCCGTGTGGTGCGCGCGGGAATCCATTTGCTCACGCCGCTGGTGATTGAGGGCAGTGACCAGGCGGTGCTGGTGGACCGGGGCTGGATTCCGCAGGTGAATGCGGAGCCTGACGCGTGGGCGGCGTACGACGAGCCGGGAACCGTGACCGTGCGCGGGATGCTCCGCCGCCCGCAGAGCAAGGCCGATTTCGGGAATATCACCGATCCCGCCGGGCGCCTCATCGCCTGGAATCTCATCAATCTCCCGCGCATCGCCGAGCAAATAACACATCCCTTGTTGCCGGTCTATATTCTACAAACGCCCGAACCCGCCTGGACCAATCCGCCATATCGGTCGGAGCCGAACCTGGATTTGACCGAAGGCTCGCATTTTGGTTACGCGCTTCAATGGTTTGGGTTTGCCTGCCTGCTGGCGCTGGGTTACCCGCTGTATGTGCATAACACCCAAAGCCTAAACAAACCCACCGCCATCGTCCCGCCCCTTCCCATCAGCTCGTAGCCCCCCTCGCCGAATGAATTCTCAGGAATGCCTATGACCACCTCCCTTGAAACCCCTCCCATCGTTTTGCCCACCGCGCGTTTCGCCGAAGTCTGGCGCGCCGCCATGGTGCTTTTCAAAGTTCGCATTGTGGGGCTGTTGTTGTTTGCCGGGATGGGCGGCGCGTTTATCGCCACCGGTGGCTGGCCGGGCTGGGTGCCCCTGCTGTGGATGACACTCACGGGTGGCATTGCCGCCATGGGCGCGTCGGCGCTCAACCAATATTTCGAACAAGGCGCCGATGCCAATATGCGCCGCACCAAACGCCGGCCGCTGGTGACCGGCGCGGTGGCGCACCCCAAATGGATTCCCGGCGTGGCGGCGGCCATGATTTTTATTCCCTCGCTGGTGGCCCTGCCGTTCAACCCGCCGCTGGCCATCTTCTCCATCGCTGGCGCGATCATTTATGCGGGCGTGTACACGATCTGGCTTAAGCCGCGCACGGTGCTCAACATTGTGATTGGCGGATTGGCCGGGACTTGCGCGGTGATTTGTGGCGGCGCCGCGGCGGGAAACTGGGCCCATCCGGGAGTGCTGACCCTGGGCTTGCTCGTGTTCCTGTGGACGCCGACTCACTTCTGGAGTCTCGCCATCATGTGCCGCGAAGACTACGCCAAAGTGAATGTACCCATGTTGCCGGTCCGCGCCTCGTTGCGCGATTCGGCGCTCTGGGTGCTGGTACACGCGCTGGGCACGGGCTTTGCCGCGCTGGCGCTGGGCGCTTTGCCGGGGTTCGGGTGGTTATATTTTATCCCCGTGGCCTTGCTCACCCTCGACCTCCTGCGCCGTTGCGGGCAACTCATCGCCGACCCAAGCACGGCCCGCGCCAAATCGCTGTTCATCGCCTCCAACGCTTATCTCGCGGCGGTGCTGTTGATGATTTGTGTGGATGTGGTGATTTGAAACCAGTCATGCGCGCTCTGACTTCGCCCGCCCGCCTCTGGGGATCAATCACAACGGAACAAGCCGCGCGATATTACGCCCGCCTCAGTCTGGCCGCTTTCGTGAGCGTGCTGGTGCTAGTCACGGTGGGGAGCATCGTGCGCGTCACCGGCAACGGCCTGGGCTGTCCCGATTGGCCGCTGTGTTACGGTCAGGTGGTGCCGCCTTTCAAACTTTCGGCCTGGGTTGAATTTTCGCATCGGCTCATCGGCGCCATCACCAGCGTGCAACTGCTCGGGTTGGGGGTGCTGGCCTGGCGCTACTATCGCGCCGACCGCTGGCGGTTTATCCCGGCCATGCTCACACTCGTCACGCTCGTTGTGCAAGTGAGTCTGGGCGGGATTCATGTCATTTTCGAATTGCCTCCCTCCTCGGGTTGGACGCACACCGGCGTGGCGATGATCATTGCGGGTTTGGTCGCCGTGCAACTGGCGGTGGCGCACCCCGTGGCGCAAGACCTCGCGGCCCGTGCGGGCACCGTGGCCCGCCGGGACCCCGGCCTCCCGGTGGCCCTCGGCACCACCGCCCTCATTACCTATCTGCTCATTCTCTCGGGGGCTTACGTCACCCGCAGTGGCGCTTCCCTCGCCTGCCTCGCCTTCCCCGATTGCGGCCTGACGGCCGCCGCCTTCCCGCAACTCATCAATATTCAGATGTTTCACCGTTTCATGGCGTTTGGCGTAGCCCTCACGGCCAGCGTGACCCTGTGGCGATTGTCGCGCGCCGCGCGCGATGAGCGTTCCCTACGGGGCGCGGTCTTGGTTCTCGCCACGCTCATCGTCGTGCAGTTCGGCCTCGGCATCAGCAATGTCCTGCTCCGCCTGCCGCCCTGGTCGCGCACTTTGCACCTGTTAGTGGCTGGACTCTTGTGGACGGGGCTGGTGCTGTTGTGGACGGTTTTTTGGCAGGGGCGAGGGCAAACTAGCCCGGCCAAATAAAAAGCAGATTTTGGCTATCTGGCGCGTGTGCTAAAATCTTTGAGCGGCGTACAATATCCGAATGGAGCGCGGCGATGAAAATTCGG
>CAYUFY010000096.1:0-1693 GCA_964443795.1 uncultured Anaerolineales bacterium
TAGGTACCTACGCGCTTGTCGTGGCAGGCAATGATCTAAGGGTGCTAGATTTAACAGCCGTGACGACGGCTTTGAACGAAGTGGAGATTGGATACAGCATTGAAGGCACGGCAGTGATTTATTTTAGTGTTGTGCAAACTGCGTCAAGCGCAAGCCAAGTTGCAATAGAACCGATAGTTATCCCAAGTTCAATCTCTGGCCGTTTTCCGCGTCTATCTACGCTAATTTATGTGCCAGCTGGCGAATATGAAATGGGTTCTGTGCCAAGCGCTGACCCCTTCGCGGAAAAGATAGAACGGCCTCAGCACATGGTTTACGTTTCAGATTTTTGGATTCAGCGGACAGAAGTGAATAACGCACGCTATGCTGAGTGTGTGGGTGCAGGTGCCTGCTCTCCTCCTCCAAATAGCGCTCCAGATTATATGCGGGGACACCCGGTAGTGAATGTGACCTGGGCGCAGGCGCAGGCTTATTGCGCCTGGGGCGGTGGTCGTTTGCCCACCGAGGCTGAGTGGGAAAAGGCCGCCCGCTATCCCGATGGTCGCCTGTATCCTTGGGGGAACAACAAGCCAACTGCTATCCTGTCAAATTACGCCAACCCCACGGGTGACACAAGGGTCGTCACAGATTACCCTGATGGCGCAACTTCACTGGGAATAGTTAATATGGCAGGGAATGTATGGGAATGGGTGGCTGATTGGTTTGCACCTGACTACTATAGCGTTTCTCCGGACAAGGACCCAACCGGCCCAGCGACGGGCAAGGAGCGCGTAGTGCGCGGCGGGTCGTATAGAAGCGAGCCCCAATTCCTGCGTACAACTAACCGATTCTCTCGTGATCCCAATAAAGGCTATGATGGCGTGGGCTTCCGGTGCGTGACGACCACCGCGCCGTAGTTGGTTGAAAGAGATAGTCCCCAATCATTTTCTAAAGCATGGCAGGCTCTGGCTCCGAATAGGCAATAACCGAAACTTCAGTCTGCAACGCGCGCATTTGGTTAAGTAAATTAGTGATGCGGTCGGTCACCTTGCCCGTGGTGTACGACTCGTGGCAACTCTGGCAAATTTCGGCCGGCACGCTTTTGATAAGCACCACCGTATTGTCTAAAACAAACGGCAAG
Organism: uncultured Anaerolineales bacterium; assembly: GCA_964443795.1. Lineage (GTDB taxonomy): Bacteria > Chloroflexota > Anaerolineae > Anaerolineales > UBA6663 > DATDRS01. The sequence goes on from CAYUFY010000096.1 coordinate 1,121, forward strand.
GTCGCCAGACCTTTTTTTAGTCGCCCGCCGCAGAGCGGGCAGGGGTTAGGATTTGCGGGTGCGCCAGTCATTTTCCCATTCCTCCAGGTTCGGTTTATAGACGGTCACGATAAATAAACGGTCATTGGCTTCGTCAACGGCCACCACCGCATGAAGCGGCTCATCCGAACTCAGTTGACTCAACACCAGACAATCCGGCAGAGGGCGATGTTGCGTCGGATAGTCTTCAATCAGCTCGGCCTCCACGAGGGATTTTTCAACCGCCTCACGCGCCCAATGCTCATTGGCCAGTTCCACAATTGCATGACGTGACCAGAGTATCCGTGCGCCTTCAGGGTCATCGGCATTCTGCCGGGCTTTCTCGTGGATAAAGTCCTGTTTGTTTATCACGGTTTCCAACTCATTGTGGAACGTTATTCTACCACCGCCATTTATCTTCACATTGACACGCCTCCCATCTCCCCGTATCATTCCCGCGCTTTGCTAAAAACAGTCATCAGTGAACAGTAATCAGTCACCAGTAAAATCTTCATTGCTCACTGATTACTTTTTACTTTTTCTTCTCAAGGACAC
>CAYUFY010000096.1:1793-4920 GCA_964443795.1 uncultured Anaerolineales bacterium
CAGTAAAATCTTCATTGCTCACTGATTACTTTTTACTTTTTCTTCTCAAGGACACGCCTCATGGAAGTCGGCCTCATCCGTCGCATCAACATTGATAACGAAATGCAGACCGCGTATCTCTCGTACGCGATGTCGGTCATTGTGTCGCGGGCCTTGCCCGACGCGCGCGATGGCCTCAAGCCGGTGCAACGCCGCATCCTGTACGCCATGCACGATATGGGCATCCGCGCTGACACCGCCTATAAAAAATCCGCGCGTATCGTGGGCGAGGTGCTGGGCAAATATCACCCGCACGGCGATGCGTCGGTATACGAAGCCATGGCGCGCATGGCGCAGGACTTCTCCTTGCGTTACCTGCTGGTGGACGGGCAGGGCAACTTTGGCTCGGTGGATGGCGACGCCCCGGCGGCCATGCGTTACACCGAAGCGCGCCTCGGCAAGATGGCGATGGACGTGCTAGCCGATATTGAAAAAGACACGGTGGATTTCAGCGCGAACTTTGACGACACGCTGACCGAGCCGCGCGTGCTCCCCTCGGCTATCCCCAACCTGCTGGTGAACGGCGCGACGGGCATTGCCGTGGGCATGGCGACTTCGGTCCCCCCGCACAACCTGGGCGAGGTGTGCGACGCGCTCATTTTTATGCTTGACCATTGGGCCAAGCTGGACGACGTGACCATTGATGCCCTGATGAAGTTCGTCAAAGGCCCGGACTTTCCGACGGGCGGGGTTATCATCAAAGCCAAAGATGACACTGAGGGCCTCGCCGCCGCCTATGGTTCAGGGCGCGGGCGCATCCTCGTCCAAGCCAAGATGCACGTCGAAGATATGGGGCGCGGCAAGAGTCGGCTGATTGTGACGGAACTGCCCTACCAGACGAATAAATCCTCGCTCATCGAGCGGATTGCCGACCTCGCGCGGGATGGCACCCTCGAGGGTCTCGCCGACCTGCGGGACGAGTCGGACCGGCAAGGAATGCGGATTGTCATCGAACTGCAGAAAACCGCCGAGCCCGACAAAGTCGTGCGCGAACTCTTCAAGCGCACCCCTATGCAGGGGACGTTCAGCATCATCAACCTCGCGCTGGTCAACGGCGAGCCACGGATGCTGACGCTCAAGCAAAGCCTGCGCGTGTTTATTGACCACCGGCTGGAGGTCGTCAAACGCCGGAGCGAATACGACCTCACCCGCGCCAAAGACCGCGCGCATATTTTGGAGGGCTTGCTCACCGCGCTGAAATTCTTGGATGAAGTTATCAAAATTATTCGCGCCGCCAAAGACAGCGACGAAGCGCGGACGAAATTGATGAAGCGCTTCAAACTGAGCGACGCGCAGACCACCGCGATCTTGGATATGCCGCTCAAGCGCCTCGCCGCGTTGGAGCGCAAGAAGATTGAAGACGAACACAAAGAGAAAGTCGCGCTCATCAAGCAGTTGGAAGGCCTGCTCAACTCGCCCAAGAAGATGCGCGAGGTCATTCAAGACGAACTGCGCCAGATTAAACAGAAGTACGCCGACAAGCGCCGCACGCAAATCGTGGACGCGGGCGACCAGCCCCGCCAAGCCCTGACCACCGCCGAACTGACTCCGCAACAAGATGTGTGGGTGACCGTTTTGCAAAATGGCTTGGTCTCGCGCACCCCGCCGAACAAGCCGCCCAAAGGTTCGGGCGAGGCCCCGCTGGCCGTGTTGGCCGCCAACACGCGCGATATGCTCTACCTCATCACGCTCAAAGGCCGCGCGGCTTCTATTCCCATTTTCTCGCTCCCCGAAAAAGAAGATGCCTCCGATGGCGCGCCGTGGGCCAATGTTTCGAGTCTGGATGCCAATGCGCGGGTGGTTGCGGCGGTGGCGGTCAGCCCCGACATGGTGAAACTGGCAGAGGCCGCGCGGGCCGCGACTCCCGCCGAGGAGGGGCGGTCAATTGACCGCCCCTCCACCGGCGGGGGCGCTTATCTTTTCATGGGCACCGCCGGGGGCACGGTCAAAAAAGTCTCGGTGGCCGACCTGCCCGGGGCCTCGTCCCAAGTGTATAACGTGATGAATGTGGGCGAGGACGATGCGCTGGTGAGCGCGCGCGTGACGCTGGGGAGTGACGAAATCTTTTTGCTCACCTCGGGCGGGCGCTCGATTCGTTTCAAAGAAGAAGAAGTGCGGGCCATGGGCCTCAACGCCGCCGGGGTAATGGGCATTAAGCCCGGGGCGCACGACGACCGCGTGGTCGGAGTCGAAGTGGTGCGGGAGCGCGGCGAAGCGTTGATGCTCACCGACGAAGGCATGGGCAAGCGCACCGCCATGAAGGAATATCCCTTGCAAGGGCGTTATGGCGTGGGGGTCACGGGCGCGTCATTATCGGGCAAGCAGAAGTTGATTGGCATGACCGTGGGCTTCGCCGACGATAAGGTGATTGCGATAACGAGCAAGGGCGCGGTGAAGGTGGTAAAGTGGGATGAAGTCGGCAAGCGTGGGCGCGCGGCCCGGGGCGCGACGGTGGTAAAACTCAAAGACAATGAGTCGCTCGTGCGGTTGTTGCCGATGATGAAGCAATTGGAATTGCCGCAGACCGAACCCGCGCCGGAACCGACCAAGAAAGCGCCGAAATCCGCCCCAGCGCCGAAAGGCAAACCGGCCAAACCCGCGCCGAAGAAGCCGGTGAAAAAAACGCCCACGAAGAAACCAGCGCGGAAGAAATAAATTCAGGTCTTCCGAAGTTTGAAAAACTTCGGAAGGTTTTTAACCTCATGCCCACCCAATCTTGGACGACCGACAACCTCCCTGACCAGCAAGGCCAAGTCGTCATCATCACTGGCGCGAACAGTGGCATTGGCTATGAGGCCGCCAAAGTGCTGGCGGGTAAAAATGCGCGCGTGATTTTGGCGGTGCGGAGTTTGGAAAAAGGCCGCGCCGCTGAACAAATGATTAAGCGGGGCTATCCGGCGGCCAAAGTGGATATCATGACGCTGGACTTGGCCGACCTGAGCAGTGTGCGCCGTTTCGCCGACATCATCCGCGCTAAATACACCGCCTTACCGTTGCTCATCAATAACGCGGGGGTGATGGCCATCCCTTATCGGCAGACCGCCGATGGCTTTGAGATGCAGTTCGGGACAAATCACCTCGGACATTT
>CAYUFY010000096.1:5020-14941 GCA_964443795.1 uncultured Anaerolineales bacterium
TGCCATCCCGGGTATGTGGCGACCAACTTGCAGGCGGCGGGGCCACGCATGGCCGGGTCACGGTTGCAAGGTTGGCTGATGGGCTGGATGAATCGTTTGGTGGCGGGGAAGGCGGAGTGGGGGGCGTGGCCGACCCTATACGCCGCGCTTGGGGCCGGGATAAGCGGCGGGGATTACGTTGGCCCGGCGGGCCGGGGCCGCTGGGACCCGGTTAAAGCCCGGTCGAGCGCGGCCTCCTATGACCTCGCCACTGCCCAGCGGTTGTGGTCAGTTTCCGAGCAAATGACCGGGGTCAAGTATGCGTTTAAAACTTGAAGTAAATGCGTAGGGGCAGTTTGCCCAAGCGCACTTCATCCCCATCGGCGAGTTGAATGGGTTGATGAGGGGCCAGTAACTGGCCGTTGACCCGGGTGCCGTTGGTGCTTTCCAGATCAATCAGCAATAATTGTTGAAACGCCACTTGCAGGGAAGCGTGTTGCCGGGACACCCCACGTTCCCGTCCGTTATAGGGGTTGAAGTCAATGACTTCATGGGTGGGCCAATCGGGATTGGCCTCGCGCCCCAACGTGTATTCAGTTTGCCCCTCCAAGAGAATGGGTTGGGCTACCCCCATGATGATCAGCGCAATTTGCCCGGTGGCGAGGGCCAACACCGAGGCCGGGCCAGACAGGGCCTGGGTCTGTTTTTCCAGTTCCTGGGTGCCCAAAAACTTGGTTTCGGGTTTGGCCAGTTTGACTAAGCTGGCCCCGCATTTCGAGCAAAGCAACTCGCCGTCATATTCGGTATGCTGGCAATTGGGGCAAGTGATCATGATGATTTACGATTTTCCTCGATAGGCAAAGTAAAGTAAAAACGCGTGAGTTGGTCTGGCGCACTTTCAACCCAAATCCGGCCGCCATGCGCTTCGACCGCCAGCCGACAAAAGGCCAGGCCCAGCCCGCTCCCGGCGCCTTCTTGGCGGCCGGTGACGAATTTTTGGAACAGCCGATTTTGAATGGCGGAGGGGATGCCCGGCCCCGAATTACTGACCATTATTGTAACCTGATTTGATTCCGGCGGGGTTTTTTCCTGGCAGGCCGTTACTTCGATTGTGCCACCGGGCGGGGTGAATTTGAGGGCGTTGCCCACCAGGTTTTGTAGAACCCGACCGATAATTTCCAGATCAACCCGCACGGGTGGCAGACTATCCGAGACCTGGCTTTGCAGGGAGATGCTTTTTTCCTGGGCCAAAGGCATCAGGAGTTCAATCATTTCGGCGGTCAGGGTGGATAAGTGGGCCAGCCCCAACTCCAGGGGCATTTGCCCGCTTTCCAGGCGGCTGACATTGAGAATGCTGTTGACCAGTCCGAGCATTTTCTTGGCGCTCAATTGGGCGGACCCCAACATTTTTTGTTGAATTTCGGCCGGGGCCAGGGGGCTGGCGGCCATGTAGAGCGCGGTATTGATGGTGTTCAGCGGGTTGCGCAGGTCGTGCACCACCGCGCGGGTCAGGTCCTCCCGCATGGTGTCAATCTGGCGTTGTTCGGTCACATCGCGCAAGACCAACAAGCGGCCCAGTGGCCCGGTGTCGGTGAGCACCGGGAGATTGAGCCAGTGAATAATGCGCTGGGCGGTGGTATATTCGCCCTCACCCGGCGGTTCGTCGCCGTGTTTGATGCGGCGTAATTCGGTTGTAAATGCCTGCACTGTTTCGGGGGCTTTTTGGCGGAGGTGCGCCAGGGTTTCAGTCAAGGTGTGCCCGACCCAACTGGTTGGCCCATCGGCCAGGCCCAAAAACTCTAGCGCGGGGGCGTTAATCACATGCAGGTGTTGATCCATGCCAATGAAGAGTACGCCATCCCGGGTGGATTTAATGATGGCTTCCAGCCGCCCGCGTTCCTCGGCCAGATTTTGGGCCAACCAAACCCGCGCCATGGCCAAAGCCACATGCGCGGCGGCCTGCTCGCCCCGCTCAATTTCATCGGGGGTGAAGGCGTGGGTTTGATTGAAAGAGATGATCACGGCCCCCAGTTTTTGTTGGCCGCTGATGAGTGGTAACCCGAGCATGGACCCCGGGGGTAGTTGGGCCGCGACGTTGGGGTGGATGTAGGTTGTCTGCGCCAGATCGGGGATGCTGAGCGGGCGCATGGCTTGCAAGACCGACTCGGTCATGGTCAACTCGCCAGGCTGGATAATCAGGCGGGCGTACACTTCGCGCAAAACACCCGAGGCGGCCATTGGTTGGGCGTGGGCGGTGGCCGCGTCCCATTGGGTAATTAAAGTCCCATCGGCGTTGAACATTTCACGGAATTCATCCGCCAGGGTTTGCACCATGGTCTGGAAATCGGGTGTCTCCAGGGCCGCGCGGGTCATGTCGTTGAGCAAAGTGACGTGCCGGGTGCGGACCGTTTGTTCGCCAAGCCGGCGCTCCAATTCCTTGTTTAAGCGCAGGATTTCAGTTTCGGCGCGTTTGCGGTCGGTGATATCCCGCAAGGTGATCACCCACCCCAGCACATTGTTCCAATTGTCCTGCAGGGGCGAGAGCCGCAATCCATAATAACGGCGGGTTGGGCCTTCGCCGACACTGATCTCACCGTGGGCTGAAGCCCCATTGCCACCCGGGTTAACCAGGTCGGGCCAGGCGCGAAAAACTTCTGCCGCATTGCGACCTAAGATTTGATCAGTCGAAAGGCCAAGTATTTTTTGCGCGGCGCGGTTAAGGTCGGTGACCTGATTGTGAGTGTCAAACACGACTGCGCCTTCACTTAGACTTTCCATGACCATCTCGCGGGCAATCGGCAAGACATCCAGCAACCGAAAGCGCAGGATGCCCCAGGCCATGATCGCGAACCCCAGCGCAAACGTCAGCGACGAAATATCCAGATTAGGCGCGGGCTGGGGAAGCCACCCCAGGGCCGTTAATAGACTTCCCAAATAAGGGATGGCCGCGCCCAATAAAGCCACCCCCACTTGATAGCGCAAGAAATTGGATGATCGCACCCAATGGCGAGCGAGGAACATCAACCCGACTGATAACAGCAGGTAGCTATAGATGATGGATGCCCAAAACCATCCACCATAGCCATAAGTGAGACTTGGAAAAGGCCCATTGGTCATCAGGCTGGGATGCACGCGGATTAACTCGGGCCAGGGATTGGCAAATACCAACAAGAGGGTTAGGGCAGGCTCAATGGCCAACCACCACCACGCCCGCGCCCCACGCCATTGCCAGCGGCGCGTGTAGAGTCCGGTAAAGAGCAGGAAGGCTGGGGCAATGATTTCCTCCCCCACGAATTGAAAATTGTCCCAAAAGATTTTCCCCTCCAAACTGGGACTCAGGATTTCAAAAATATAGCCGAATGACCAAACACTGGCGCTCAACGCCAGCACGGCAAAAGCCGTTACCCCCGCAGTGTGCCGTTGCCGCCAGGCATAGATGGCGATCAGCAAAGTAATCACGCAGGCGGATAAGGGTACCAGTGCGAAAGCATTCCACTCGAGGCGCATGAGATTGCTCAAGTCACCTTACGCAAAGCACCCTGAGCGGAGGGGCGGGCACATTCTTCGACTGCGCTTCGCTCCGCTCAGAATGCGCCCGCCACGAAGTCGAAGGGGCGTTCCCTGCGTAAGGTGAGTGCTCAAAACAAGTTGAATTTAGCGGATATTCCGTTGGGCTTGCAACCACGCACAATGCGACAGTTTAATCCAAAAGGCCAACCTCAGGTGTTAGAAAACTCCAACCCGACCGCGTGTTGGGGCATGGATTTAAGGGGTTGTGGTCACCGGGGCATCTAGGACCAACACCCCCCAGGTGGCCGGGTCATTTAATTGGGCACCTTTGAGATTGACTAATTGGGTCTCTTGGTTGGCACTGCCGGGGCTGTCGTCGTCGTTCAGGGCCAGCACAAAAGCAAAGCCTTCTCCAGCAAACGGTGCCACCTGCAAGGCTGACCAGGGAATTTTGACCTCGTAATTATAACCGTCGGCGGCAGATTGAAAGGCGAGGAAAGCGTTGGTAACCGCCCGCTGTTCATTGGTGGGAAACCAGAGCCAGGCCTCGGCGGGGGTGGGCGGGTTTAGGCCGGGCGCGATACCCAGTTGAAAGTCTTTGGCGCCCAGGGTGTGGGTGCGGGTGCCGGGGTCGGTGTTAATCCAAATCTCCAGCGAATCGCCTTTGAAAATTTGGTCGCCATGCGCTTCCTGGACAAACACATCATCCCGGACTTCGATGGCGAGATAGAGATATTGCTCATCCCACGCGGTGGCCCAGGCGGCCGAAAGGTCGCCCAGCCCCTGCCAGTTTTCTGTCCCGAGAGTGGGTTGCCCCACCGGGTAGGCCATGTACGTCCATTCGGCGATATCGCCATCGGTGGGGGGCGCCGAGCCGACGATGGCCGCGGCGTGAAGCAGGTTGGGGTTTACGGTGAGGCCGGGTTGGGGCACGGGTGTGGGGGGCGCGGAGGCAAAGGCCAACTGAAACGTGCACGGGTCATAGTCGGCGCCCAGCACCACCCGGAACGGGTATTGGGCGTTGGGGTCGGGCGCGGCAATTACATTTTCATCGCGCACGTGGAAGATTGCCTGCAATCGGCCGCGTGCCGAGCCTTTGGGGCTGGAGGTGAAATCGTAAATCTGCGTGGTCGCGTGGGTGGTCGAGTCCGCCTGGCCCACGACCGGGATGAGACTGCCCCATTGGAGGTTGTCAGCCGCGAGGGTGGTGAAATCGGCGCGCGGGGTGCCGTTCCAAATCTCCACGCGGGTGGCTTCGCGGAGCAGGACGTTTTGCGCGGGAGGTTCGAAGGCTTCGTCAATCACCTGCGCGATGGCCTCGGCATTGGGCAGGAGGACGCTGGCGCCCATGGAGGTTGTCCAGGCGTAGACCTCCCCGCTCCCGATGAAGCGGCTTTTGATGCGACTGCGGTCGAGTTGCGTGGCGAGCGGCGCAAACTGTAGGACATCGCCGAGGCCGAGGTCGGTATCCACGATTTCGACATATTTGCCATACAGCTCGGGGAGTTTGGGGATGACATCGAGTTGCAGGGCTTTGTCGAAGAGGGCGCGCAAGACCTGGTGCTGGCGGCGGGACCGCGCAAAGTCGTTACTGCGTTTCCGCGAGCGCGCGTACCACAAGCCATACACCCCATCCATATGCACCATGCCGGGTTCCACGGTGTATAAATCCCAATGGTCAACGTTATCGTCGGTGAGCAGATAACTGTCATCCTTGAGCCGCCATTCGGTGACCCGGCAACTCACCGGCACGTCAACCCCGCCGAGGATATCAATCACATCCTTCACTCCCTGAAAGTCAATCCGCACCCACCCGTGGATGGGGATGCCTAAGTTGTAGAGGATGGTCTGCCCCAGCAGGGCCGCGCCGCCGCCGGGATAGCCCACGAGGTCGCCGCGTTGCGAAGCAGTATTGATCCGGTTCATGGTCCAGCCGGGGATGTAGACGAATAAATCGCGCGGGATGGATAGGAGCGTGACGGTCTGTTCGGCTTTATTGATTGAAGCTACGATGATGACATCGGTGCGATAGGAGGCGGTGTCCTTGGCGGTGTCGCGCCCGAGGAGCAAAATGTTAATCACGTCCTGGCTCATGTGCCGTTGGGCCACGGGGGTGGGGATGTCAGTTTCGGGGGTGATGAGCGGATCGGGCGCGGCGGCATCGAGCGTGGGGTCAAGGCCGGGGCGCGCCGTGGGTGAGGGGGTGGCCGTGGAGGGATCGGGCGTGGGGCTAACCGTGCTGAGGACTAAGGTGTTGGTGGCATTCATCAAGGCCGGGGTGGGCGTGCTGGTTGGGATGTGGGTGAGGCTAAAAGGCAGAGTCCAAGTGGGGAGGGGTGTGCGGCGAACGGCCCCGGTGGTGGGGGTGGTGCTGTCGCAGGCGGCGCACCAGACCAGCATCGGCAAAGCCAGAATAAAAAGTTGGCTGATTTTTTTCATGTTAGTTATTGTATGCTATGTTCGGGCAGGATACAGTTAGGGTAGGGGTTTAAGTTCACCGCCAAATTACCGCAAGGTTACGATTTGGTTGCTATTTAACCGCCTGGTTTTGGTTTGCATTCCCGCCCGTTTGGAGTATCCTACCCCCCATTAGTCCTATGGCACTGAGGGAAAAATGAGCATGAGACGGGATTTTCAAACTGAGCCAGGTGGGCCGCCGCTAATTGATGAAAGTTGGTGGACTGCTGTAATGCACGATGAAGACAGTAGGCCCACAGAGCCCCCCCCTAAACTCTTGGAGCCGGAGATTTTATCTGCCGGGCCAGCCAATGCCCCCACCGATTGGGAGGCCGCTCGCCGCTTGTATGAAGCCGACGAGCCGATTGAACTGGCTGTCACTGGCTATAATCGAGGCGGCCTCATTGTGGGCCTCAATGCCTTGCGTGGTTTTGTCCCGGCCTCACATCTGGTTGATTTCCCCACCCAAATTTCCGAAGATGAGCGCAAGTCTCTCCTCGCGCAAAAAGTCGGCCAGCGCTTGCCATTGAAAGTAATCGAATATGACCCGACCAAAGGCCGGGTGGTCTTTTCGGAACGCGCCGCCCAGGCCCGGCCAGGCTCCCGCCACCAGGTGCTCGGGTCGCTCAATCCCGGCGATGTGGTCACGGGCTTCATCACCAACCTCTGCGACTTTGGCGCGTTTGTGGACCTCGGCGGGGTCGAGGGGCTTATCCATGTCTCCGAAGTTTCGTGGAATCGCGTGGCGCATCCCCGCGATGTGTTGTGTTGTCAACAACAGGTCGAAGTGGCGGTGATCTCGGTTGACCCCGACCATGCCCGCGTGGCCCTGAGCCTCAAACGGCTGTGCCCCGACCCCTGGGCTGATGTCGAAACCCGTTTCCAAATCGGTGAAACCATTGAGGGCACTATCACCAATGTGGTCCATTTCGGCGCGTTTGTCTGCCTCGCGGATGGTCTTGAAGGTCTCATCCACATCTCGGAACTCTGTGACCGGCATTCGCCTGACCCGCGCAGTGTGGTGCGCGAAGGCGAGCGCGTGCGGGTGCGCGTGATGACGGTGGATGCGCACGCCCGCCGGGTGGGGCTCAGCCTCAAACGTGCCGAACTGCCTCAGGCCGAACTGGCGGCGTAGGCGCGACCGCAACCGGATTATTTTGGAGCGGGCCGAGGCTACCCCTCGGCCTGTTTTGTTCTTACCTCGGTCAGACTAAGACCTTCGGGGTCTAGCCCGTGGCCGGTTCAATAATCTACGCGCGATAGTGGTATATTAACGTCGGTATGAGTCACAAGCCCAAACCCAAACCTAAACCTAAACTCACGCGCTTCGAAAAGCGCCAAACCTCCCTCCGGCGCTATGCGCGCGCCGAAGGCTCCCAGCCCGCCGCGCCGATTGGCAAAAAGAACCCGCCACCAGTCACCCCGGCGCCTGCCCCGAGCGATGCCCCCACCCGCCCGGAGGGTAGCAAACCCATCCCCAAACCCGATCCGGTTTTTGCGATCCTTTGGCTCATTGTTCAAGGTATCCGCAAGTATGGCGATGATGTGATTGCGTGGCTGATGATCGCCTTCGCCCTCATCACCACCCTCGGCATCTACGGTTTCTCCTCCGGTGCGTTACTGGATGTTTGGTCCAACTTCCTCCGCACCGGCTTGGGGTGGGGCGCGTTCCTCGCGCCGCTCACCATCGGGGCCGTGGCCGTTGGCATTCTCTTTCGCAGTTTCGGCTGGCGGGTGCGGGTGCGCTGGGGGCGCGTCATCGCCGCCGAGGGCGCGGCTGTCGCCCTGCTCGGCCTGCTCAACATTTTCAATCAAGACAGCATTGCCCTCGCCGTCAGCGGGCGGGGTGGGGGGTTGGTGGGTTGGGCGCTCGGCCTCATGGCCCTGCGTCTGCTCCCGCCGCCCGCTGATGCGCTCATGTTCGGGCTTACCTTCATTCTGTGTTTGGTCATCGCCCTCGGCCTCACCGGCCGCCGCATGGCTCGCGTGCGCGAGTGGTTGCGACTGAATGATGCCCCCGAACATTTAACTGCGCCCGATGAGTTGGCTCCGCCTGAGGCGGTTTCATCCGCGCCCAAACGGCCCGCCGCCCCCGGGCGGGAGGCCCTGCTCGAACGCAAACCTGCCAAGCCCCAGTTGAGCAAAGGCGAGCGCATCACCGTCGCGGTCGAAACCGCCGCCAAAGAAAAAGCCAAACCCAAAAAACGCGACAAACGCCTGCCCCCGCTCGACTTGCTCGACTCCAGTGAACTCCGCCGCCCGGCGCAAAAAGATATTGACGAGACCGCCTCCATCATCGTCAAAACCCTCAAAGAATTCGGCATTCCGGTCAATGTGGTCGGCGCCAAAGTTGGTCCGAGTGTCACCCAATATCAGGTCGAGCCGGGCTTCATCGCCAAACCCGGGCCGGATGGCATGAGCAAACAATGGAAAGTCCGCGTCGCGCAAATCTCGTCACTCAACGATGACCTGGCCCTGGCGCTCTCGGCCAACACCCTGCGCATCGAAGCCCCGGTGCCCGGCCAAAGTTATGTGGGCATCGAAGTCCCTCATCGCCGCACCTCGCTGGTCAGCCTGCGCCCGGTCATGGAATCCGAAGCCTTCCAAAAAATCAGCTCCCCCCTGGCGCTCGCGCTGGGGCGTGATGTCTCGGGCGCGGCTGTCGCCGCCGACCTCGGCACCATGCCGCATATGCTCATCGCTGGCACCACCGGCTCGGGCAAAAGCGTGTGCATCACCGCGCTGGTCATGTGCCTGGCCTGCCACAACACCCCCGATGATTTGCGCATGGTGCTCATTGACCCCAAGATGGTCGAGCTGGTGCGCTTCAACGGCTTGCCGCACCTCTTCGGCAAAGTGGAGACTGAGCTGGACCGCATCATCGGCGTTCTGCGCTGGGTGGTGAAGGAAATGGACCGCCGTTACAAACTGTTTGAGGTGGTGGCCGCGCGCAACCTTGACAACTACAACAGCAAGACCGCCAAGAAGGCCAACGCCGAGCGCCTGCCGCGCATTGTGGTGGTCATTGACGAACTCGCCGACCTCATGATGCAAGCTCCCGACGAGACCGAGCGCACCGTGGTGCGGCTCGCACAAATGGCGCGGGCCACCGGTATCCATCTGGTGGTCGCCACCCAACGGCCCAGCACCGACATCGTCACCGGTCTCATCAAGGCCAACTTCCCGGCGCGCATTTCGTTTGCCGTCGCCTCGGGCATTGACTCCCGCGTCATCCTCGACACCCAGGGGGCCGAGGCCCTGCTCGGGCGCGGCGATATGTTGTTCCTCGCGCCCGAAGTCGGCACCCCCATCCGCGTGCAAGGCTGTTTTGTGGGGGACAAGGAAATGGAGCGGGTGGTGGCCTATTGGCGCACCCAAATCGGTGATGATGAAGTGAACGAGGAAATTAAGATTGACCACGACGACCCCACTGTGCGGCTCAAGCCCGGCCAGGCCCCGTGGGATGTGATGCTGGCCCGCGAGGCGGTGGTGGACGACAAAGACAAGGAAATTGAGCAGGCCATCGCCATCATTCAAAAACATGGCCGCGCCAGCGCCTCCCTGCTTCAGCGCAAGATGCGCCTGGGCTATCCCCGCGCCGCGCGGCTGATGGACGAACTTAAGGCCATGGGCATTATTGGCCGTGAACAAGCGGGCGGCAAAACTCGCGAGGTCTTCATCGAAGAAGATGACGACCCGATTGGGGACCGGGCGGCGGAGATGCTGGAGGATGATGAGGAAGACTGATGGAATGACAAGATGACAGGATGAAGGGATGACCAGATGACTGTATCCCCTCATCTTGTTCGAAGCTTAGGGGATGTAGATTCGGCCAACGCCCAGATTATTCTCAATATCAACGATAATCTCGGCCAGTCGCTCAGCGCATTGCTCGCGATAATGGCGTTCTTCGAGGCGGTCAACCACACTGACGGTTACGACCGGGAGCGAGGTCGGCGTGCTTTCATCCCGGAT
>CAYUFY010000097.1:0-14901 GCA_964443795.1 uncultured Anaerolineales bacterium
AATCTTGAATGGCTGACCAAGAAATGGGTAAGTTATTTAATTGGCGTTCCTTAGTGGGGGTGTAGGGGTCCATAGTGATGGGTCGTATTGCACGAGAGGTGGAGGTGTGGTGATGCGCTCACCCCTGATGACTTCGCCCAAGTTTGCAGAACTTCGCAAATAAACCCCTTCATCACCACCAAATCCGTAGATAGTTCCCGGCTTGGTGTATGAAAAAGCTTGAGCAAACACAAACCACTCACCGGCTTGCTTGACCCGAATGGTCAAATCTATTCCGACAGATTGCTTAGCAACAATGTCACCTGACCAGTTCAAGCTACCATTAATCAACTCGATTTCGGCAGGCAGGGTAACCGTCAGTATGGTATTCGGCGCAGCGGTCTGCGAAAATATGTCCACCTGCAAGTTCACAGGTTGCCCTACAACTGGCGCTGGTGAAACCATCAGATGAACCGTCATTGGAGAATTAGAGCTGGTGCAAGCACTCAGGAACAACACTACCCAATATGGCATAAAATTATGCGGTGGTTGATTTTGATTTCGCATAAGAACCTTCAAAACAAAACTGGGGGGCCTATCAGCACAAACAACCGCCTACACTCTAATGAGGTAGGCGGTTGTTATTTGTCTGATAGGGTATAGGCCCCCTCATAACTCTCATAAGTTGTCAAAGTCCAACTGATATAACCATTAAATCCCATTAACCGTCAGGCAAAAGTGGCCAGAAAATTGTGGCCTACCCAATCTCCATGATTGGTATCACATTTTTCTGATTCATAAAATTCGCCACGCTGACTTTAGCGGCGATGTCTTGCGCGACAAACACCAGCGCTTTGGCCGCCGCCGATTGGGGATGGCTGACCACGACCGGGGTGCCGCCATCGCCACCCACGCGGACTTGCGCTTCCATCGGGATTTCGCCGATGAACGGGACACCGCTGGCCTCGGCGAGTTTGCGCCCCCCACCCTGCCCGAACACATCCATTTTGGAGCCGTCAGGCAGGAGCAAGTAACTCATGTTCTCCACCACCCCGAGGATGGGAACTTCCATTTGCTTGAAACCCTCAAGGCCCCGGCGCGCGTCGGCTTGCGAGACTTCTTGCGGCAAGGTGACAATGACCGCGCCCGCGAGGATGAAGGCTTGCGAGACCGTGAGTTGCGCGTCGCCGGTGCCGGGCGGCATATCCACAATCAAGTAATCCAAATCGCCCCATTGCACATCCGTGAGGAACTGGCGGATGGCCTTATCGAGCATCGGGCCGCGCCAGATGACGGCCTGCTCGTTCTTGATCAGAAAGCCCATCGAGAACAATTCGATGCCATGCGCGCGGGCGGGCTGGAGCTTGTCGTTGGCGACCACCGGCTTGTAGCTCACGCCGAGCATCATGGGCGTGTTGGGGCCGTAGATATCGGCGTCGAGCAGGCCGACCTTCGCGCCCATTTGCGCGAGGGCCACGGCCACATTCACCGCCACCGTGCTTTTGCCCACGCCCCCTTTGCCCGAGGCGATGGCGACGACGTTGCGGGCGGGCATTTGTAGTTGTCCGGCGAAGCGCGAGCCGGAGGTCACTTTGGCATCCCACTTAATGTTGATTTCTTTGATGCCGGGGATGGCACTCACGGCGGCTTTGGCATCGCGCTCCATCACATCACGCAAGGGGCACGCGGGGGTGGTCAGGACGATGGTGAAATTGGCCGCGCCATTTTTCACTTCCACATCCTTGACCATATTGAGCGTCACGAGGTCGCGATGCAGTTCGGGTTCCTGCACCGTGCCGAGGGCGCGGAGAACTTCTTGGGTAAGATCGGGTTTGGGCTTGAACATTTAGAAAGTGGGGAGTTAGAGTTTAGGGTTCAACGCGTGCGCCGTTTTCGAGATAGGCATCCACATCTTTGCGGGCTTGCTTGAACAGTTTGACCAGTTCGGTATCGGGTTCTTTATATCGCCCGACGGTTTGCTGAGCGCAGGTGGTACAGCCGCGCATGGCTTTATAGGAATCAGCCTGACAAGTGACACAGCCATTCAGGCGCACCATCATCAGGCTGAACGCCACAGTGTCGTTTTCGCCAGCGGGTTGGCCTTCCACTTTTTCAACCAGATTCTTCCAGGGCGCGCCGCGCAAGGTCTTCAGCGTTGGAATGACACGGGCCGGGAAGAGCATTTCAGTGTCGGTCTGATACATCAGCAATCTCCCTAAAATAAAAAAGAGTTCCCAGGGGCCGGGCGGTTCCTCGCCTTCCAAAACGAAAAGCCAGGGACCACCGGCACGCTGGGAACTCCGGTCACAAGGTCATGATCCGTTTTACGACGCGGGTTTCTCGGCGGCAGGCGCTGCCGCAGCGGCGGCGGCGGGCGCTTTCTTCGCGGCCTTCTTGGCGGCTTCGGCGGCGCGGGCATCTTCTTCGCGCCTGTAATTGGTCGGGCGAATGGTAGCGTAATAAGACACCGGCTTGCTCAAGCGGTCTTTGTCGAAAATGTGCGCGGTGGTGCGGTCATAGGACGCCAGTTCAAAATCGTGGTCCATCTTGATGGCATCAAATGGGCAGAACTCCGCGCACAGGCCGCAGTTCATGCAAATATCAATATCAATGAAAAACTGCTTGGGCGCGGGGATGGGGCGGTTGGTCTTGGGGTCGTTGGTGCGCTCAATCCAAATGCATTGCGGCGGGCAGACTTTGGCGCAGATGCCGCAGGAAGTGCACCGGTCTTCCTGCACCCCGCCGTCTTTTTCTTCGTAAAGCAGGAAGGGGATGAAGCGGAACTCTTCCGGGGTGACCAGCCGCTCTTCGGGATATTGCACCGTGAAGATGCCGGCGGCCTTCGGGCCTTGCCGCACCTTGAGGGCTTCGACGTTGTAATAGCGCTTGCCCAGCCATTTGATGTCATCGGCATAGGTGTCCACAAAGTGTTTCATCACCACACCCAAGCCGCGTAAGATGCCTAATCCGTACATTTTGCCTCCAGTGAGTTAGAGCGCCTTGCCAAGAATGTCATCCACCGCCAAGGTTAAGTCAGGAAAAGCGGTCGGGGTCAGGGTTTCGCCGGGTTGCAACCAGCGTTGTTCACCGTAACCCCCCAGCGTTGGGTGGCGGTAGATTTCGAGCTGTCGGTCAGGTAAATTCA
Source organism: uncultured Anaerolineales bacterium (assembly GCA_964443795.1). Lineage (GTDB taxonomy): Bacteria > Chloroflexota > Anaerolineae > Anaerolineales > UBA6663 > DATDRS01. The sequence continues at coordinate 3,125 of CAYUFY010000097.1, forward strand.
CAATCCAGACTTCCTGCACGCCAGCGCGCGCATAGAGCGGCGCTTTGACGTTGCGATCGTAAGCCACCGTGGAATCGGACACCTCATCGGACACCTCAATGAGCAGAAGGACATCCGCTGGAACCGGGTGGGCCTGTTCATAAAAATCGTCGCGCGGCTTGAGCACGAGCATATCGGGTTGGGGTTGGGAATCGTCACCCAAATCCAAAGGATCTTGAACGCCTAACACAACCCGGTCACCGACCTTCTTCTCAAACAATCGAATGAGACGCTTGATATGTCCTGCATGAGCCGGATTAATCGGTGACATTTCGACAATTTCTCCCTCAATCAATTCCAGCCGATCATCTTCATGCAAGACTCCGGCGGCGAGCATGGTGTAATACTCGCGCGTGGTAAATTTGCGGTGGGTAACCGGGAGAGGCTTGAGGGGCGCCAGCACATCGGCCATGCGGGTTATCGTTAGCGATCCGTCTCGCCCAACACGATGTCAATACTGCCGAGAATCACGACCACATCGGCGATCTTGTGGCCTTTGCACATTTCACCGAGGGCGGTGAGGTTGATGAACGAAGGCGCGCGGACGTGATACCGATAAGCATTGGGCTTGCCGGTGGAGATGACGTAGTAGCCCAGTTCGCCTTTCGGGTTTTCCACGCGACCATAGGCTTCGCCCGCCGGGACGCGCACTTGATATTGCGGCTTGCCGGAGAGAATCTCGCCGGAGGCGGGCATTTGCTTGAGCACTTGTTGCAAAATCTTCAGGCTCTCGCGCATCTCGTCAATGCGGATGAGATAGCGGTCATACACATCCCCGTTGGGGCGCATGGCGACATTGAAATCGAAACGGTTATAGATGCTATACGGCTCGGCGCGCCGCACATCGTACGGGACCCCGGAGGCCCGCAGAACGGGGCCGCACATCGAGTAGGCAATCGCCTGCTCAGCGGGGAGCACGCCCACACCGACGCACCGCGAGCGGATAATCTCGTTGTTGGTGAGGTAGTTGTCAATCTCATCAATCTTGCGCGGCAAACGGTCAAGAATAAGTTCTTTGAGGGTATCCAAAATACCAGCCGGCAGGTCCCGCACCACACCGCCAAAGCGCATATAGTTGCACATCATCCGCGACCCGGCCACCGCCTCGAACACATCCAGGATGAGTTCACGCTCAGTGATGGCGTACAGCGCCGGGGTGAAGAACGCGCCCAGGTCGTTGAGCAGGAAGCCAATGGCCCACAAGTGGTTGCAAATCCGGGTGAGTTCAACCATCAGCACGCGCAGATATTCGGCGTACTCCGGCACTTTGGCGCCTTGCAGTTTTTCAACCGCCAGCACATAGCCATGATTGTTGGAAATGGACGACAGATAATCCAGCCGGTCGGTGAAGGGGATGTTCTGGAGGAAGGTGTTGCGCTCGGCGATTTTCTCGTGATTGCGGTGGAGGTAGCCCATGACGGGTTGCAAGTCCACGATGGTCTCGCCATCCAGGGTGACGACCATGCGGAACACGCCGTGGGTCGAGGGGTGTTGCGGCCCGAGATTGACCACGATTTGGTCGGTCTTCATATGCCCGCCCTGCTCGGCGATGATGCCCATGCCCGCATAGAGCGCATTATCGCCCTCGGGCGTCCAGCCTTCGACGGTGAAGCCCTCGGGGTAGGCAACATTGTGCCCGAAGGGATTCTTTTGTTCCGCGCGATGCACTGCCCCACCGGGCCAGCGGGCTTCGAACGGCTTGTGGTCTTCCTCGTAATAGGCTTCTTTCCAATCCTTGCGCATGGGGTGGCCGTGAAAGCCTTCCCACATGAGGATGCGCTTTAGATTGGGATGGCCGGGAAATTTGATGCCATATAAGTCCCACGCTTCGCGTTCCTGAAAATCCGCGCCGGGGAACACTGACACCAGTGAGGGGATGATCGGGTCTTCGCGCGGGGCTTGGGCTTTCAGCACCACCGCCGGGCCGCCTTTGGCCAGATTATAGAGATGGTAGACCATCTCCATTTTGCCTTCTTCGAGATAGTCCACTGCCGTAGCGGAAGAGAGATAGTTATAACCCGCTTTGTCGCGCAGGTGTGTGGCGATCTCGACCAACTTGTCGGGCGAGACCATATAGCCGGAGTAGTTTTTGCGGGCATCCGGTTTAACGGCTTCGGGGAAGTCCTGATCGAGTTTGACTTCGGCGGTTGGGGCAGGAGCAACGGTCATTGAGGAAATTCCTTCGCTGACTCCCCTCTCCCACCGGGGAGAGAGGCAGGGGGTGAGGGTTTAGGCTTGCACTTCAGCGGTTTCCAACTTGGGTTGCGCGGCCAACTTACGGAACAGCGGGGCCTGACGCGGGTCAATAATATCCGGGCCAAGAATCGGCACGGGGATCGGCTCGGAGATGCCCGGTTGGTACCACGGCACCGTGCGAATGGATTGGCCGTCAATTTTCTTTTGGAGCGCAATCAACCCATTGAGCAAGGCTTGGGGGGTGGGCGGGCAACCAGGCACGTACACATCCACGGGCACATATTTGTCCACGCCCGAAACGACGTTGTAGCCTTCTTTGAACGGGCCGCCGCCACTGGCGCACGCGCCCATCGCCATCACATATTTCGGCTCGGGCATCTGGTTGTACAGCCGGACAATTTGCGGGATCATTTTCTTGGTCACGGTGCCGGAGACAATCATCAAGTCGGCTTGGCGCGCGGAGGGGCGCATGACTTCCATGCCGAAGCGGCTCAGGTCGTAACGACTGGCGGCGGTGCAAATCATTTCAATCGCGCAACACGCCAGGCCAAACATCATGGGCCAGCATGAGTTGCGACGACTCCAGTTGTAGATTTTATCGAGGGAAGTAATGAAGATGTTGCTTTGCATCTCGGGGGGCACCGGGATGTCGGATACGGGCTTGTCAGGAATGGTCATAGTGGGGAGGTCTCCTCGAGCCAGTCTTGCAGGATGGCGGTTAGCAAATCGTCATTCGCCAGGGCTGGGTCATCTTTAAAATTGGGGAGGGCAATGACCCAATTATAAAGCATGTTAAGCGTAATAGTGTTGAGATCAACCTGGGGATGCGATTGTTTAAGACACAGCGCAATGGCATATGCGCCATCCCAGTAAAGTTCTTCGTCCATTTGTTATAGTTTTCGCAAGCCGCGCGGAATTATACCCCGCGTCTAACCCTTGTCAAGAAAATTGACTATTGCGGGCAAGTCAATTAGAATTCGACCATTCAAGGAGACACTAAAATGGCTGAATTGGAATTGGTAAATCCGGTGGAAGTAGATGAAGACATCGCAGTGATGCCTGGCGCGATTGCCAAGATTAAGTCGTTGCTGGCTGAGCGCAATATGCCCGGCTATGGCTTGCGGGTGTTTGTGGCTGGCGGCGGCTGTTCCGGCATGCAATATGGCATGGCGATTGAGCCCGAACCCGGCGAGTTTGATAATGTCTTTGAAAAAGAAGGCGTAAAAGTTTTTGTGGATGCGACCTCGATGATGTATCTCGGCGGCGCTTCCATTGATTTTGTGGACAACTTGATGGGCGGCGGTTTCCGGATTGACAACCCCCAAGCGGTCTCCACCTGTGGCTGTGGCCACTCGTTCCGCACCAGTGGCTCACCGGGCGCCAGTGGCGCGGGTTGCGGCCATTAATCAACCCCAGTAGTTGCCCCCTGTTCTTTATCAGGGAACTGAGGGAACCCCGGGAAATTTCCTTGAGTTCCTTCAGTTCCTTTTATTTCCCGCCGGAATAAACCCCCTGAGTGCCCGATGCGCGCGCGCTATTTCACTGAAACCGAGGCTAACGCCCTGCTCCCCACCATCCGCCCTCTCGTGGCCGAGATGTTAACCGCGCGCGAAAAGATTGTCGCCGCTCAACCCGAGCTCTGGCCCGTGCTGGAAAAGTCGGTGGGGAACGGTGGCAGTAAAAAAGCCGGCGCGCTGGTGGCCCTCTTCGAAATCATCCAACGCCACGTCAAGACCATTGAAGCGCTGGGAGTGGTGATTAAGGACATCAACACCGGCCTGCTGGATTTTCTGGCGGAACGCGACGGGCGCGAAGTCTATTTATGCTGGAAGTATGACGAGCCGAGCGTGGCGCACTGGCATGATTTAGATTCCGGGTTTGCCGGGCGGCAACTGTTGTAAGCAAGGAAATAGCATGTTTGATTTTCTAAAACCCAAAAAGCCCGACTTCGTCGAGCGGCATGGCTCGAAAGTTTTGTGGCTCGACCTCGGCGACCTGGGGGATTTGGTAAACCCCGCCGGGCCACACGAACAATGGCAGGATCACGGCCTCGGTCTGCTGCGGACCATTCTGCACCAGAACGGTATCCTCACGGATATGTTCTCCACCCGGCAATGCGAGTCGTGGGACGAAGTGAAAAAACATTTGGCCGGGTACGACACCCTGATTATGAATGTGCGGAGTTACACCTATCCGGTGGCTTACCGCGCGGCCAAGTTGTTCAAAGAAGTGAACCCGCAGGGCCTGGTGTTGACGGGCGGCATGCACGCCACCGTCTCCCTCGACGAGATGGAAGGCGTGCCCGAGTTCGACAAAATTTGTCAGGGGCCGGGCGAGAACCTCATCGTGGATTTGGTGAAAGACCCGCGCGCCTTCCCGCGCGTCATCCTCGGAGTCGGGGCCAAGTCCATGGCCGATTGGCCCATGCTTGACCGAACATTGTGGCCCAAACCCGCCAGCCAGAAACTCGCCAAAAAATTCAACTGGCCGCTCGAACCGGAGTGCGGCTGGGGGCCAGGCGGCGTGGTCACCCTGCTCACCAGCCGCGTGTGCCCTTGGCAGTGTGTGTTCTGCAACGAGAGTTCTTACATCCCCAACATGGGGCGCCGCCCAGTGGAGATGGTGATTGACGAATTAAACTATCTCGACAACAAATATGGCGTCGGCTCCTTCGTCATCCATGATTCGATGTTCTTCCAGAATCCCTCGTGGCTGGAGGAATGGGTGGAGAAATATCCGCGCCGGGCAAATAAGGTCTGGCCCTATTGGGCGGCGGCCCGCGCGGATACGGTGCGCCAATGGCCGGAACTGTTCGAGGCGGTCGTGCGCGAGACCCGCTGGGACACGGTCTCGATAGGCTTTGAATCCGGGAGCGACCGGGTGTTGCGGATTTTGAACAAGGAATGCTCCGAAGAGGACAATTACTTCGCCATTGATCTGCTCACCCGCATCGGGGATGAGATGGAGCGGGAGGGCAAGAAGCCACCGGTGTTCTGGAGCAACATCATGCTCGGCATCCCTGGCGAAACGCCCGAGGACGCCTTCAAGACTTTGCGGATGGTGAAATATACCAAGCGCATCATGCCTTCCATTTCATTTTATGCCCCCTACCCCGGCTCGGTGCTCGGGCATCAACTCATCGCTGAGGGCAAAAGCCTGATGACCAAGGAAAACTATCACCGCTTCCCCGACGATGAAAAGGTCAAGGGCGTGGACTATGCCTTCTACCGCGACCTGCTGGCCGGGCGCTACGATGACGAGGTGAACCGCGGCCTGGCGCAAGTGCGGCAGGCGCGCAAGAATTACACGGAAGCATTGACCAAGGCATAGCGGTCGAGTGATCAAGTAGTCAGGTGGTCAAAAGCGCCCAACTACTCGACCACCCGACTACCCGACTAACCATGAGCAGTTTCAGCAACCCCCACTATATGTACTTGTTTGCCATGCAAAATGGCAAGAAAAAGCTGGCCTATGGCCAATCGCCGGAGGACGCGCTGGAGATTTTGAGCTACCGGCTGACAAAAGCGGAGTTGGCGTTAATCATCCCTGACCAATACGAAAAGATTTCGCAGCGGAAGTTGCAAGAACATGTGCACGAATTGGGATAGTGATTTGAGAAACCGGCGTGAGCCGGTTTCTGTTTGGTCAACCGCTTGAGCGGGGCGGCATGAAACCGAAGGCGGCGCAGTTGGCGCTCTTGCACGCGATGAGCCAGAGCCATACTCTCAAATCACACCGGGATGTGGAGGGGAACAAGACCTTTCAACTCCATGCGCCCGATGGGGGAGTGAAAATAGTGGAGTGGGCAGTGGTGGAATTTTTGCAGGATCACCACTTGATTGACAGCAACAAAAAATTCCCGGCGGCAACCTATTGGGTGACAGAGGCCGGGAAGAGGTGGGTAAGGGGGTAAGAGGATAGGTAGGTGTGGGGGAGGTTAGCGCCGTTGCATAAAACTGGCCAAGCCGCCCAGCGCGCCCAGCACAAACAAACTGATCATGATAAGCGCGGGCGGGATGCCGCTGGAGGGTCGTGCGCCTTGCGCGGGCAACAGCGTGGGGCGCACGATAAGCGCCGGGGGCGTAAAAGTGGGCAACCGCGTCGCGCGCGGGTCGGGGGTGGGCGTGTTGGGGGTGACATCCACCGCCAGGGTGCCCGCCGAGCGCAAAGTCGGGGTTGGGGGTGGAAGAATGGTTGGAATAGCCGGGATATCCCCGCGCACCTGAACATTGCCCTGATAAACCCACGCCGTGTTATCTGGCCCGCCGATATAAACGATCTTAAACCAGGTATACGGGCCAATTTGAATCACACCCAAAATGGGTGCGTTCTGCCCTTTGACGAGGAGGCCGATCAGATCGTATTCGGTGCCGGGGCCGCTCCGGAGATTGGCGCCCTCATCTAAGTAAGCGACGACCTGCGGCCCGGCGGGTGACGGTGTAAACGTGGGGCCTTCCTGGGCCTGGACCGGTTGGGGGCGGTGCAACAGCATCAGGCCGATCCCGAACAACCCGACTAAGACGAGCATCTCTTGGGCCTGCTTGGTTGACATACGGCCATTTTACTATAGCGACACCGTGGGCAGATTTTTCAACCAGCGCAACTTGCATTATGATTGAACGTAGATTAAGTGAGGAGTAGCAGATGAGTGACCAACGAACTTATCATGGCGATATCAACCCGGCGGAGATGGCGGCGGTGATTGTCGCCGCGTTCAACCAGGGCAATATGCGCGCCCAACAAGTGGGCGAAGGTGACAAAGTGATGGTGCAGATCGCCACCCGGGGCGGGAGCGGCGGCAAAGCGGCGCTGTCGGTGACGATCCAAAAAGTGGAGGATGGAGTCAGCGTGGCGATGGGCCAGCACGACTGGCTGGGCGTGGCGGCCTCGCTCGGGCAGACCGCGCTGGCCACCCTTATGAGTCCGTGGAACCTGATCGGGCGGCTGGACGACATCGCGCAGGACGTGACCTCACTTACGATTGTTGATAAAGTGTGGGAGGCGATTGAGAAATTCGCCCGCGCGGCGAAAGTGACCAAGACCATCTCGGAACAATTGCAGTCGGTGACTTGCCCGTTTTGTGGGACGGCCAACAAAGTGGCCGCCCCCGATTGCGAAAACTGTGGCGCACCGTTGGGCGATTTTCAACCAGTGTCGTGCCCCAAGTGCGGCAACGTCCTGCCGCCGAAAAGCAAGTTTTGTAATAACTGCGGGACGAACTTGATCAGCAGTTAACGCGGATAAAAATTAAAGCGGGCCGACCACTCAGGTCGGCCCGCTTTTTTGATTCTCACATGGGGCCGTGATATTGCGCCGGAGCGGCGCGGGATTGGGCCAGCAGTTGCACGGCGGCTTCAAAGAGCGGGGTGCGGCTGGGGCGGTTGAGTTCGCGGCCAATCCAGTCGGTGAGGGAGGCGTACTGGACCGGGGCGATGCGCTCGGTGACCTGGCCCGCCAGGGTGAGGCGCGTGGCGGCGCAAGCGTTGGGGAGACGGGTGACTTCAAAGGTGTCGCCGTCGCGGGTGTGGAGGTGCAGGCCGAGGAAATAGCCGGGGGCCACCGCTGGCGCCGGGGCGGAGATGAGTTCGATGGTTTGGCCGTCGGCGAAGCGGAGCTGATCGGGTGTTTGGCTGGTGAGTTGCCAATCGAGGCGGGAGGCCAACCAGGCCCCAAAGAGCCGGACGAGATTGGCCGAACCAGTGGCATGGGTGAGCCGGATGTGTTCAATTTGCGCCAGGTGCGGACGAAGCGCGGGCGGGTCAAAAATTTGCGCGGTGAGGACGCGCCACGGTGAAAGCCGGGTCCACCCTAAATCAATGATCACGCTGGGGAAAGCGGCATCCCCGAGGGCGTGGGCAATATCGGCGAGGGCCGCGGATGAATCAGCGAGGGTGAGTGAATCCAATAAAACCCGATCCACCGCGCGGGTCAGGTGTTCAAAGATCGGGTGAGCAAAAGGGTCACCGGATTGCCACCAGAGGAAGACGGGCAGGTCAGTCAGCAAAAGCGAGAGTACGGTGCTAGGCAGGTCGAGGCTGGATGGGCCGTGCGCGACGAGCGTGATCTGTTCGCCGCCCGTGGGGGTGAGGGCGACCTCGGCGGTGAGGCCTTCGCCCGTGGGGGTGGTGGTGATGAGAATGGCGCGAAAGGGTTCGCGGGCGAGCAAGTCGGCGAGCACAGTTTGCGCGGCGGGCGGGTCATCTGCGAAGACGATGAAGTTGAGGAGCCGCGTGCGGGTTTGGTCTGGCTGGGCCTGGGCCAACCAGAGGGCGTTGAGTTCGTGTTCGATACGGGCCGGGTCAACAGGTTTCATAGAGTTCTCCCACACTCCCGGTTCCTCTCCCGTTGGCAGAAGGGAGTTAAAGTCGGCGCCATTTGCGGCCCTCGCGGCCCATAAACTCGTGGGATTCGGGCGGCCCCCAGGTTCCGGCTTCGTAGGCAGGGAGGGCTTTGGTTTTGGCACGCGCCCAGCCATCGAGAATATGATCAATAAAAGTCCAGGCGGCCTCGACTTCGTCGTTGCGGGTGAAGAGCGCGGCCTCGCCAAGCATACAATCGAGGATGAGGCGTTCGTAGGCTTCGGGCGCGGCCACACCAAATGACGTGCCGTAGCGGAAATCCATATTGACGGGGTGGATCTGCACCGAGGGGCCAGGCACTTTGGCCCCAAACTTGAGCGAGATGCCCTCGTCGGGCTGGATGTTGAGGGCGAGAATGTTCGGCTCGAGCATGCCACCGGCATTGCGCCCAAACAGCGAGAGCGGGATGTGCTTGAACTGAATGGCAATTTCGGTGGAGCGTTTAGGCAGGCGTTTACCCGAGCGCAAATAAAACGGCACGCCAGCCCAGCGCCAATTGTCAATGAAAAGTTTGAGCGCGATGAAGGTGTCGGTGACGGACGTAGGCGAGACGCCAGGCTCCTCGCGGTAACCGGGAACCGGCTTGCCTGCGACGGCCCCAGCGGTGTACTGCCCCCGCACGACCCATTGGTCCACTTCATCGGGATTGATGGCGCGGATGGCGCGCAAGACTTTCACCTTTTCATCGCGCACGGCGTTACCCTCCAGCGCCACCGGCGGCTCCATGGCTAGCACCGTGAGCAGTTGCAACATATGATTTTGAATCATGTCGCGGATGACGCCGGAGCTTTCGTAATAGCCCCCCCCCCCCCCCCCCCCCACCGCCTCCGACACCGTAAGTTGCACATGATCAATATGATTGCGGTTCCACAGCGGCTCGAAGATGCCATTGGCAAAGCGGAAGACAAGGATGTTTTGCACCGTCTCTTTGCCCAGATAATGGTCAATGCGATAGATTTGCTCCTCGCGGAGGACCGAGCGCACCGTTTTATTTAACTCCAGCGCGGAAGGGAGGTCGCGCCCGAAGGGTTTCTCGATGATGACGCGCACCCAGCCGCCCGCCGGACTCTTATCGAGGCCCGCCGCGCCAATCTGTTGCACGATGGTGGGGAAGTACTCGGGCGCGGTGGCGAGATAGAACAGCCGGTTGCCCGCCGTGCCCCGCTCCCGATCGAGTTGATCCAACAATTCGCCCAGCTTTTTATAGGCTTCGGGGTCGTCAAAATTGCCGGGGTGATAATAGACCCCCTGAGCGAAACTAGCCCAAACTTCGGGCTGGGCAGGCTTGTTGCGCGAGAAGGCGTTAATGCCCTCCAGCATTTGCGCCCGGAATTCATCATTGGAGATGGGGCGGCGCGCAAAGCCTACCACCGCAAAATTGCCGGGGAGCAGGCGGTCGAGGCCCAAATTGTAGAGCGCCGGGACCAGTTTGCGCTTGGTCAGGTCGCCCGACGCGCCAAAGATAACGACCGTGTTGGCCTCGGGGGTGCGCTCGATCTGGAGACCTTCGCGAAGAGGGTTGGAGGAGAAATCCGGCATAAAACTTCCTTACTGATTTATTATTTCTGGCAAGCTTCCTTGCGAGTCATTGTACTGGAATATTGGGAATAGGAAATATTACTCAGTCGGCGTTAAAGTTTTGTAACATCATAACCGGATAGTTATGGTAGTATGAAAAAAGGCTTATTGACAACCTGCGTAGCCGAGGATTCTGGAATAAACATCTTCAATTTCCGAGTCACCCGCCCTATTAACATGAAGACCACCATCCAGCTATTGAGCCTGGTTGTGGGGGTGTTCATTTTGGCACGCCCAGCCTTCGCGGCGAGTGCCTGGTTCGACCTAGCCTCAGGTTCCTGTAGTGCCCCCATAGTCACTTCGCAAATTACCGCGGGTGAAACCCTGCTAATTCTTAGCGGGGACCTGACCCCAGGCACGCCATTAGATTATAAAATTTCCCCATTTGGTTCAACCTCCCGACCCGGTTCGTGGAGCATTAATCAAACTGCGTATGCCGATGCAAACGGATTGGTTTGCGTTGAGGCATTTACAACTGCGCTGGATGATTATGGCAGTTTTATAGTGACGGTCCACGGGCTGGATTCAAACCAGCAACAATACAATCCTCCAGCCAAACTTATTACCATTCTCCCAGCTCCAACACCCACCCCCACAGCGAGCAATACTGCCACAAGTGTGCCCACCAACACACCAACCCCCAGTCTCACCCCAACCATCACACCAATACCCAGTTCCACCCCAACCAGCACGCCTACCAATACACCAACCCCCAGCCTCACCCCGACAGCAACACCGTCTGAAACACCTTCGCCCAGCAATACCCCCTTGCCAACGGATATACCCACGTTGGCACCCACTGACCCTCCCCCAACAAACGAGCCACCAACTGTGGCTCCCACAGATACGCTCACCCCACCACCCAGCGCGACATTGCCACCTGCCACCAAACCACCGACGGCTACATTTGTGCCGCCGGCCACAGCCACCAATACCCCCTTTGATGACATCTCCATCTCGGAAAATGCAGTGGCCAATCCGACCAGTTCGCCAACCCCGAGTAATACTCCCGCGCCAGTCATTCCCACTTTGCCACCCCAGTCAACTTTGGTGAACCTGACCACCCCCACTAGCCCCCCAGCTTCACCTCCAGACGAGCCTGATGGTATTCTTGAACAATTGCAGAGACTGGTTGCCGCCGGTTCCATTTCCACGCCTGCCCCTGATTTAGCCTCACCCTTTATATCACCTGTGCTTATCAACACCACTGGTAATCCCATCATTCCGCTGACCGGAAATTCCGTTTCGCGGCGCAATAGCTGGTCGCCTTTCGTCATGATTTTTATGGGAGGCATGATCTGGATGACTTCCCGCGAGCGGGTGAAAAAGAGGAAAGCTCCTCCACCAACACCCCAAAGCGCATGAGGTGCTCTCGGTTTGGTTCGTGAAATCCGTCGCCAAGTTGACACACCGATCAAATTAGTGACCGCCCCATACACTGGACTTTATCCATTTGGTAGACAAGGATGAATAGGCAGAATAAGATGGTTCTCTGACAAAGGAGAAACGCAATGCTTACTCTGCCTAACGACATTAGGCCTATCATTGAGGCGGATCTTTCGCTTAAATTTTTCGGCTAATCCGAGATTCGAGAAAATGCCTTTA
>CAYUFY010000098.1:0-14824 GCA_964443795.1 uncultured Anaerolineales bacterium
GGGTCGGCAGGATGGAGGTGGGGGTGGGCGTAGGCCCGGGGGTGTCGGTGGGCGCGGGGGGTAGGGTCGGGATAAGGATGAGGGCCACTTCCGTTGGCGGGCGGAAGCCTTCCGGAACCATGCCCGGAGCGAGGAAGACAGCGCTAATGCACAATCCGGTCAGACAGCTGAGAACCAGGAATAGCCCGGCAAGTAAGTTGAAAAGGTTGAAAGCCGGCAGACTCCGGCGGGGTTTGGGGGTGGCTTCGGCTTCGTCCATGTTCAGGTCTTCCATAGCGTTTTTCTCCGTGCGGTCAGCAAACCATTTGGGGCAACCCGGGTGGTTGCCTTATGGGCTAATGATTTTTTCGATCTGTGCCTGAGCTAACACCTCGACCAGCCAGGCATGGTAGACTTTGGCGCGCAACGCTTGCCCGGCGGCCGGGCTGAGCGGGTGCACCGGGTCACGCTCCAATACTTGCACCAGATGATACCCCAAGGCGCTAGGAATGATAGCGCTTGTCTCACCGGGTTGCAGGCTGAAAGCCGCCTGCTCCACCTCCGGCACGGTGAGCAACCCGCGCGGGAACCAGCCCAAATCGCCGCCCGCCGGGCGGCTACTCAGGTCGAGCGAGTAGGTGGCCGCCAGGGTTGCAAAATCCGCGCCGGATTGAATCTGCGTCAGCAAGTCTTGCGCGGTGGCTTCGTCGGCGACGAGCAGTTCGCGGGCGTGAACTTGTTCGGCGTTGTCACCCACGCTGGCGGTCGCCCAGTCGGCGGCGCGGGCTTGCCAGAGATCGCGCCGCAGGGCGGCCCGAAAGTCTTCGGCGGTGTACAGGTTGGCGGCGAGCCATTGGGCATAGGCCTCCGGCCCGCCGAGGGCGGTTTGCACCCGCGCCACTTCGACATCAAGGTCGGCCTCAGTCACCGTGAGGCCCGCGACCAGTGCGGCCTGCTCCACTGCGGACTGTTCAAGAAGGCTTTGCAAAACAACTGCCGCGCAATCGGCGGGGTCAAGCCCGGCATTTTGTTTACCCACCCGGCACCGTTCGACTTCCTGATGATAAGCCGCCAGGGTGATGGGGCGCCCGTTCACCGTGGCCGCCACTGGCTCCGGGGTCACGGTCGGGGTGGGAGGTAACAGGGTGGCGGTGGGTGGAACCGGGGTGAGGGTGGGCGCTGGCGAAGGCTGAGGCGTGGGGGTGGGTTGACTACAGGCCGCCACCAAACTCGCCCCGAGCAAAAATCCGCCGAACCACCGCCACCAGCGCATATCACTCACACCACATATCAATCTAAGAGCGAGATTATACACAGACGGGGGGCCGGCGCAACACGAGAAGGTGTCATTGGGGTATTCGCCATTGCTGATTAACGCTCACGTGCGACGCCCCGTGAGGATGCGTCGCACGTAAACGGGTCAGGCAAATCCAGTGGTCAAGGCCATGCTTCGCGCCGCACACGAGAGGGCAGACAATCCGCAACTTTTGTGCGCACGCCTATCCGGTCTCAGCCTTAAGCCCGGGTAGGTCCGCTAGACCTCGTTAATCAAGGCAAAAACCATGGGCCGCCGTTTGGTCTCAGCGTAGAAGAAATCGGCGAGCGCGGTTTCCACTTTTTCGCGTAGGTTGTCGGTGGCTTTGGCCGCGGCCTTGGCGATATATTCCTGCGCCATCGCAAACAGTTCATCCGAATCGCGCACAAAGACAAAACCGCGCGAGATGATCTCGGGTTGGCCAATGATTTGGCCGTTCCGCACTTGCATCGTGACGACGACAAAACCATTCTCGGCCAGCGCTTCGCGCTCGCGCAACACGCCGGGGCCGATGTCCCCCACCCCGGTGCCGTCCACAAACACATAGCCGCCGGGCACGCGTTCGCCCACGGTCATCTCACCGTTGTTGAATTCCAGCACGGTGCCATTTTCGACCACGGCGATGTTCTCGGCGGGGATGCCCACCTCGCGCGCCAGGGCGGCATGTTGATGCAGGTGGCGCAGTTCGCCATGGATGGGGACGAAGTGTTTGGGTTTGACCAGATGGATGAGGAGTTTCATCTCCTCGGCGCTGGCGTGGCCCGAGACGTGAACCGGGGCAATGGGGTCGTAGATGACCCGCGCGCCGCGCTGGAGTAATTTATTGATGGTGCGATGCACCATTTCCTCGTTGCCGGGGATGGGATGCGAGGACAAGACCACCGTATCGTTAGCCAGCAAGTCGAACTGCCGATTGCGCCCCTCGGACAGGCGGCCCAGGATGGAGGATGGTTCGCCCTGTGTGCCGGTGGTCATCACCACCAATTTCTTGGGATTCATCTTCAGGGCTTCATCCGTCGGGACCAGCAGGCCCTCCGGGATTTCGAGATACCCTAGCTTTTGCGCCATCCGCGCGTTTTCCACCATGCTCGTGCCGACGAGGGTCATCTTGCGCCCGTGATTAAACGCGGCATTGGCCACCTGCTGGATACGCGAGATGAGTGAGGCAAAGGTGGCCACCAAAATGCGACCGGGGGCCTCGCGGAAGACCGCGTCGAAGGCCGGGTCAATCACGGCTTCGGAGGGCGTCCACCCGGCGTTGTCGGCGTTGGTTGAATCGGAGAGCAAGGCCAACACGCCGCGCCCCGAGAACTCGGCGAGTTTGGCGTAGTCGGTGGGCCAGCCATCCACCGGGGTGTGGTCAAACTTGAAGTCGCCCGAGTGGACAATCAGCCCGGCCGGGGTGGTAATCCCCAGCCCCACCCCATCGGGGATGGAGTGGCAGACATGATAGAACTCCACTTCAAACGGGCCGATATGGATGCGGTCGCCGGCGTTGATGGTGTTGAGGTTGACATCCTGGTGCATCTTGGCATCGCGCAGTTTGACTTCCAACAAGCCGCGGGTGAGCGGGGTGGCGTAAATGGGCGCGTCAATCTCGGCCATCAGGTGTTTGATGGCCCCGGTGTGATCCTCGTGCCCGTGCGTGATGATGATGCCGCGCACGAGGTCTTTCCGGTCGAGCAGATAGCGGAAGTCGGGGATGATGTAGTCAATCCCGAGCATGTCGTTTTCAGGAAACATGAGGCCGGAGTCCACCACCAGGGCGTTATTGCCGTATTCGAAGAGCATCATGTTCTTGCCAATTTCCCCCAAACCGCCGAGGGGGATGATTCTAAGTTTATTTGCCATAGTCTTTACTGAGCCATATAGCGCCGGGCCTAATCCGTAAATTTAATCTACGCACCAGGTCGCCGCGATACGAAAAAAAAGCCCCACCGGTCTGTTCCGGGTGGGGCGGATGATTAAGAGTGCGAGTGAGTCAAGCGTCAGGGGTAGCCAGCTGAAGCGAGTAACGCGATATTTCTCCAGAAACAGATAACCTGATTTTATCACGCGCCAGGCGATTTGGTCAAAGGTCTTGTCAGTGGGCGGGTGAGCGTGCTATAATCGCGGCAATTCGGGCGCTTAGCTCAGCTGGTCAGAGCGCATGTATCACACACATGAGGTCGGGGGTTCGATCCCCTCAGCGCCCACTCAAAAGCCCCATCACTGGGGCTTTTGTTTTTCATGGCATTAACACCACCACCCGCTGGAGGCAGTACCTCCAGCGGGTGGTGTTTATTACCACTCACCCCATGGAGCGTGGATTACTTCTTATCCCCGCCCACAAAGTTGGAAAGCATCGAAGTGAATTCCATCGGGAAGATGTATTTCGTCGAGGGGCTCATGCCCATGGCCTTGAGGGTCTCGAAGTATTGCAGGGTCATGGTCTTTTGATCAATGCCTTGTGCCGCTGTGAAAATCTGTTGCAGGGCGGTGGCAAAACCTTCGGCGCGCAGGCGTTGCGATTCGCGCTCGCCTTCGGCGCGCAGAATGGCTGATTGTTTCTCGCCTTCGGCGCGCAGGATGTTGGCCTGCTTTTCGCCTTCCGCCACGTTAACGGCGGCCTCGCGGGTGCCGGTGGATTCCGTCACCAGCGCGCGGCGCGTGCGTTCCGCCGACATCTGCCGGTTCATCGCCTCTTGCACATCTTTGGGCGGGATGATTTCGCGGATTTCGACGTTGGTTACTTTCACCCCCCAGCGCTCAGTCACCTCGTCCAGCTTCACACGCAAAGTCTGGTTAATGTGCTCGCGCTGACTCAACACATCGTCCAGCGGGATGCCGCCGATGACCGACCGCAAGGTGGTCGTGGCCATACCCGCCGCCGAGAGTTCAAAATTGCCCACGCCCACCACCGTCAGGGTTGGATCCACGACTTTGTAATACCACAGGAAGTCAATCGAGATGGGGGCGTTGTCTTTGGTAATGGAAACTTGATGCGGAACTTCGCGGATTTGCTCGCGTTGGTCCACCGAGCGGGCGGAATCGATGAAGGGCAACAGCAAGACCAACCCCGGCCCCTTTTGGCCGATGATGCGCCCGAGGCGGAAGACCACCAAGCGTTGATATTCTGGCACCACCCGCACCGAGGTAGCCAGGACGGCAATAACGGCCACCACCAAAAAACCCCCGATGCAAAAAACGAAGAAACCGGCTCCCGCTAAAGCCCCGCCATCTTGAAAGAACGCACTAAACGCTGACATAGTTTTCTCCTTTATAAACTAAAATAATCCAGATTGACTGGGGGCAAACGCTTGAATACGCCTTAGCCCGGCCAAAGTCAGGCGCCAATTGACTACTCACCGATGGGCGGGGGCTTTGGCCACTTTAAGCCACAAACCCTCGCGCGCCAGAATAACCACCGCGCTTCCGGCAGGGATTTTATCATCGGCGCTGGCGCTCCACAATTCGCCGCCCGCATAGACCGTCCCTTCGCCATTCACGTCGGTGCGGGCCACGCCGGCCGCGCCCACCACCCGGTTCAGGTCTTGCGAGAGCGGCAACCTTTGCACCGCCAGGCCTTTGTAGATCACAAAGGCAAATAAGGCGGTTGACGCCCCGACCACTATCAAGACCGTTACCCACGAGAGCGCGGCTTGCGCGCCGCTTTCCACGCGGAACAACAACAAAGAGCCAATGGCCAGCGCCAGGGTGCCACCCGCCAGCAACGCCCCATGCGCCATGAGCCGGAACTCACTAACGAACAACACCAGCGCCAGCAAAATCAGCCCCAACCCGGCGAGATTGACGGGCAACTGCATCAATCCCACGGCGGCGAGGGCCAGCGCGACCACGGCCACCCCCTCCGGGATGCCCGTCCCCGGAATGGAGGCGGCAAACACCACCGCCCAAACGCCCGTAATGAGCAAGAGATACGCCACCGTCGGGTTCGTCAACAACTGCCAAAGTGAATCGGCCACTGCGTCCATACGACAACTCCTTTCTGCCGGCTCGGGCTGATAAAGCCGGGCCGGTGCGGGGTGGGAAGCGCTTTACCGCTGGTTAGGTTTCTTCTCTTTAGCGGCTTCCGCCTCCACTAAAGCCATCAACTCAGTGATCGTCGGATCTTCGCCGAGTTTATTAATCACTTCCTTCAACACCCGGAGGCTCCGCTCAAACCGCTTGATTTTGGCGTAACCAACCGCCAAGTCCTTATAGTATTGGGCCTCACTCGGAGCCAACCCCACCGCCCGGCGCCACTGCGCCACCGCCAATGCCCACATCCCTCTTTGCCGATAGTAGTGACCGCGTTTGTAAAAGTTCAGCGAACTGCGCACGGTGGGGTCGGGTTGCGTGAGCACCCGCACCCGGTGAACGGGGAAATCACGGTCAGCCGCAAAGAGCAGGACAATCACACTCACCGAAACCAGAAACAAGGCAATGGCCGCCACTGGGCCGGTATACCCCGAGAGCAACAAATAAGTGCTCCAAAACAAATCGCCAATCAGCAAAAACAAAGCGGAATAAAAAGAGATGGCCCAGCGCAGATTGAGCAAAGCGATCAGGCCCAGCCACACCCCGGCGCGCGCCAGATTGGCGGCAATTTGCGTTTGAGCCACCGCCACTGGAATTTGGGTAAACTTGCCCCAGATCAACTCGGCCAGGAAGAAATCCTGGATAAATTTGCTCCCTTGAGAATCTTTGAAGACGATGGACAACAGCGACGCGACCGAGCCTAGCAACCCCAAGCCCAGTGAAATGCCCAACATGACTTGGGCAAACCGCAAAAACTCAGAAACCCCATCCGACAGACTCAGGCGCACATACAACCCCTTGTGGCATTGGGGACAACGCTGGTCATTCTCGCCCGTTGGCCGGCCACAATACG
Organism: uncultured Anaerolineales bacterium; assembly: GCA_964443795.1. GTDB lineage: Bacteria > Chloroflexota > Anaerolineae > Anaerolineales > UBA6663 > DATDRS01. Next base: position 6,168 of record CAYUFY010000098.1, read on the forward strand.
GGCACTGATAGGGGTCGTCAATATTGTCATCGGCCTCCAGCGGGACTTCGGGCAAATACTTGCGCCAATTATCCTCGACCGGTGGCGCGGCCGCCGGAGCGCTAGCGGGAAGTTCACCGGGGCCCAACGGGTGGACGGTTGTCCCCCGCTTTTGCCTCAGTTCAGCCAAGCGCGCCTGAGCTTCCAGATTGTTCGGATTCAACGCCAGCATGTTTTCCAACGCCGTCTGCTGATCCACCGGGTCGTTCACCACCTCGCTCAGCCACAACCACCCGGTTTCGTTGGTTTCATCCTGTTGCACCACTTGCAACAACAATGCGCGGGCGCGGGCCGGGTCGCCGCGTTGAGCGGCCTCTATCCCCGCCTGTAATAATTTTTGAATTTCAGCAGTATCAGCAGACATGGCCAGATGAGTGAAGTTCCCTGTCACCTAAAAATCACGCACATACGTCACTGAGATTATACTCCCGCGCGCCACTGACACAATAGCCCGTGTTGGAGAGTCATTTGCAATTCGCCACATAAATCCTACAATTCCCACCATACTCAGTCCTTCACGCCAAGCGCGGGCTGAGCCTGTCGAAGCCCGCCCCCTTCGACAAGCTCAGGGTGCTTTCGTGAACTACTGATTCTTATGGATCATTCAACCATCCCCCTTTGGGCGCTCGCCCTGGCGTTTTGGGTTCACCTGATCGCCACCGTCATCTGGGTCGGCGGGCTGGCCCTGATGGCGCTGGTGGTCTGGCCCAGCGCGCAAGCCGCTTTGGGGTCCGGGCCGCAGTTGGCGACCCTACTCCGGGCCATCCAACAGCGTTTTGCGCCACTCACCTGGCTCAGCCTGGCCGCGCTGACCGTGACCGGCCTCATCCAAATGTCGGGCAATGTTAATTACGACGGTTTTCTGCAAATTACCAACCTATGGGCCGTCGCCATTCTAATCAAACACGTGGCCGTGGGCGGGATGATGCTGGTTGGCGCTTATCAACACTGGGGGGTTCAACCGACGCTGGCCCGCCTCACCACCCTGGCCGAACACGGCCACCCGGCGCCCGGGCTTGAAGTTTTGCGCCACCGGGAACTGGCGCTGACCCGCCTGAATTTATTGGGTGGCGTGATCGTCTTAGCGCTTACCGCTGTGGCGCGGGCCCTCTGATTCATGGAGGCGCGCCACCTGACCATCACTTGCGCCCGGTGCGGAAGCGCCGCCGCCCAAATCGCCCTGCTCCCCGCCGCGCCCGGTGAAGGCCAAATGTGGTCTGACCGAGATCGCCTGATAAGAACGGGTTTTATGGGCGAAGTGATTAAATTTGGCCCGGGGCGTGACCTGGAAACCCTGTTCGATTGGCTGGCCCACGCGCAATATTCGCCCGCCCGAGAACAAGACAGCGACCTGATCGCATTTATCTGCCGCCAATGTGAATTGCCCTATTGTGAAACCTGTTGGGTCATTGGTGCGCCGGAATTTGATGAAGGTTTTTATGATTGCACCCGTGGGGTCTGCCCCCACGGCCACCCGCAAGTGGTGGATGATTGAAACCCGCGCTTTGAGGAAGCCATGACCCGACCCGACCTACCGCTCGACCAAGTGCTCGCCGGGGACAGCCTAACCCTGCTGGAATCGCTCCCCGAAAAATCGGTGGACTTGGTTTTTGCCGACCCACCCTATAACCTGCAACTCCAGCAAGCCCTGTGGCGTCCCAATATGACCCAGGTGGATGCGGTGGATGACGCCTGGGATCATTTTGCCAGTTTCGCCGAATACGACACCTTCACTCGCGCCTGGCTGGCCGCCTGCCGCCGGGTGCTCAAAGACACCGGCACCCTGTGGGTCATCGGCTCGTACCACAACATCTATCGGGTGGGCACGGCCCTGCAAGATTTGGATTACTGGCTACTCAACGACGTGGTGTGGGTCAAATCAAATCCCATGCCCAACTTCAAGGGTACCCGGTTCACCAACGCTCACGAGACCCTGCTCTGGGCGCAGAAAAAGCGCGGGGCCAAATACACCTTCAACTATCGGGCCATGAAGACCCTCAACGACGATCTGCAAATGCGGAGCGATTGGGTTCTGCCGATTTGCACCGGACATGAACGTCTCAAAGTCAACGGCCACAAAGCGCACCCCACCCAAAAGCCCGAGGCGCTCCTCTATCGGGTCATACTCTCCACCTCCCATCCGGGGGATGTGGTGCTGGATCCGTTCTTCGGGACGGGTACCACTGGCGCGGTGGCCCAAAAGCTGGGGCGGCACTGGATTGGGCTGGAACGGGACCCCGGCTATGTGGCCCTAGCCCGTGAGCGGATCGCCACCCTGCCCCCCACGTTGTTCAGCTCCGAAGACATTTTCGCCCTAACCGACAAACGCACCGCCCCACGCATCCCCTTTGGCTCGCTGATTGAACGCGGCCTGCTCCAACCCGGTCAGAAGCTCTATTTTGGACAAAAAGGCCAGGTGGCGGCCACGGTATTAGCCAACGGCCACTTACAGCATAACGGCTCCACTGGCTCAATTCATGCTTTGGGCCGGGCGCTCCAAAATGCCCCCGCCTGTAATGGTTGGGAACACTGGTTCTACGAAGATGATGTCACCGGTGAGCGCCGCGTCATAGATACCTTGCGCGAACTGATTCGGCAGGATGACCAAATGGCGCTAGTCACCGCCGGGATTTAGCCCATTCATACAGGAATATCTTCCTCTATCATCCCCCGCGCTAATTTGTTATCCTGTCTCAATCATTCACGCAAAGGATTAATCCATGTTAACTCACAAAGATTTGTCCGGGCAAGGATTGGTCGAATATGCCCTCATCTTGGTCACGGTCGCAATGGTGGTCATTACGGTTTTGGCGCTTCTGGGGCCGGTCATCGGCAATATGTTTAGCATTATGATTGGCGGAATCTAACCTAACCGGGCGGTTTTCCACAACTCTCCCCAGGCTTCTCCACAGATAATGGCCGGTTTTCCACAGAAATTTACTAGAAAATATGTGCTTGACTTGGAACGGGTGTTCGGTATAGAATCTAGCCAATAACCACCTCACTTTATCCGTGGTTAGGAGGCTCGTTATGGCTAAAAACAAATTATCTGATCGGCAACGTGACATTATCACTTTCATCGGGAAATTCACCCGGGACCACGGTTACCCACCCACCATTCGCCAAATCGGCGAGGCCGTGAAGATCTCATCCACCTCGGTCGTCAATTACAACCTGAACAAACTGGAGCGCGACGGCCACATCACCCGTGATCTAAAAGTCTCGCGCGGGGTGCGGTTGGCCGGTGAGGCCGCCATCAAAAATTCCAAAACCGTCGAGACCCTCAACATCCCGCTCGCCGGGTATATCTTCGCCAGCACGCCGGTGTTGGTGGGTGATACCCCCCAGACCGCCACGGATGAAACAATTGAACTCACCCGCGACCTCATCCACGACTCGGGCGATCTCTACGCCCTACGCGTCAAAGGTGACTCGATGATTGACGCGATGGTGAACGACGGCGACATTGTGGTGATGAAAAAGGTGGACCGAGTCCGCAACGGCGAGATGGCCGCCATTTGGCTCAACGACCGCAACGAAACCACCCTCAAGCATTTCTATCTCGAAAATGGCCGGGTGCGGCTCCAACCCGCCAACCCCACCATGCACCCCATCATCATTGATAACCCCAACACGGTGGAAGTGCAAGGCAAAGTAGTGCTGGTTCTGCGCCAGATGAACTAACCCGCCCTCCGCCGAGAAAACGCTTTGACCCTGCCGCCCGGCCCTGCGCCGGGCGGTTTGCTTTTCCCCACCCGGTGGGTATCATCTCGCGCACAGGAGTTAACCGTGACCCAAACCAAACACATTTTATTGACCAATGACGACGGCGTGCATTCGCCGGGGTTGTGGGCCGCCGCCCACGCCCTGAGTGCCTTGGGGCGGGTCACCGTGGCCGCGCCCTGGGAGCAAGCCACCGCCGCCGGGCGCAGTCTCTCCGCGCACTCCACCGGACGCATCCATCTGGAGACCGTGCGGGTTCAAGATATCACCTGGCAGGCCTACGGCATCGAAGGCACACCCGCACAAGTGGTCCAACACGCGCTGTTAGAACTGATGCCCGAGCCGCCCGATTTGCTGGTCTCGGGCATCAACTACGGCGAAAACGTGGGGAGCGGGGTGACGATTTCGGGGACAGTGGGCGCGGCGTTGGAGGCCGCCAGTTTTGGAATCCCCGCCCTGGCGGTGTCGCTGGAAATGGACATCGAGCATCACACCACGCACTCTACCGCCGTAGATTTCGCCGCCGCCGCGTTTTTCACACACAAGTTCGCCCAACAATTTTTAGACTGGCCCTTCCCGCCGGAGGTGGATGTCTTCAAAGTGGAGGTGCCGCGCGCGGCGACCCCGCACACCCCATGGCGCATCACCCGCCTGTCACGCACGCGCTATTACGAACCAATCAAACCCGCCCGCGCCAACCTGCACGATCCCGGGAAAATGGGCTATCGCCGCGCCCTGGAGCCGGACAAGATTGAGCCGGACTCGGATGTGCGAGCGTTGCTGGATGAAGTAGTGTCGGCCACCCCGCTGAGTTTGGATCTGACCGCGCGGGTAAATTTAACCGAACTGAGTCATCAGCTGGGGTAAAAATAAAAAACTCGGAGTTCCTGATGAACTCCGAGTTTTTATTTACTGTTCAGGGTAAAGACGCTGGAGATGGGCCACCGACGCGGCGATGAGTGCCTTGAGCGTGGGCACATCCACATCGGCCAATTGCTTCACGTACAAACAGCCTTTGCCAATTTTGTGCTTGCCTAACTTTTTGAGCAAAGCGCCCTGCTGTTCGAGACCGGGCATGAGATACAAGGTGAAGTTTTGTTTGCGCGGCGAGAAACCCGCCAAAAACGAATCACCCTCACGCCCACTGGCGTACTTGTAATGGTAACTGCCAAAACCCACAATGCTACTGCCCCACAGCGTGGGCTTGGCTTTGGTCACCGACTGCATCAATTTGAGAATGGCTTGCGCATCCTTGCGCTTCTGCTCGTCGGGAATGGCGTTGAGAAAATCTTGAACACTGGCGGGCTGGGAGGTGGTTTTGAGGGTGGGCATGGTAGTTGGGAGGATCAGGTTGATGGGAGGATCAGGTTGATGGGAGGACAATACTGAATTTACAATCGTCTCGCCCATTCAGTCAATCCAACAGTCAAAGAATTATTCAACCATCTTTGATAATGCTCAGTTAAATTATCGGCTCGCAAAACATCCTGGTACGAAAAATAAAATGGCTCATCACATATTCGGTGCATTTCACCAAACTGAGGCTCAAAATCATCATCCCGTTGAGTGTCCGGTTTGTTTTCCGGGAAATATATAAAACCCGTTGAGGCCATAACACCGCGATTGATTTTCCCCAAGTAGTGGAATGAGAAAACTATCTGGGCTTTCTGTTCGCTAATTTTATCCAGTAAATGTAGGCGTACCCACATCCGCCGCCGTGAGACATTAGCCCAATACCCCAATAGTTTAGCGTTTTCAATAATCTGCATCGTGTAATAGAACTCATTTTGGAGATTACTTTTGGCAACTCTCAAGGAAGGCGGCGCGGAAATGTGCGCGAATTTCTTTTGGAAGGCCATAGAGATTTCTGCTAATCCATCGTAGGTGACCGCTACCAATTTTTTGGCTAAAACCTCTACTTGCAGAAAAGATTTCTCAGTTTCTTGTCGGCGAGACTGATAGAGATCAACAATTCCATCAACAATTTCGGGCAAGATTCTTTCATCTTGCAAAACATCATCCGATAATGTTAGCGCGCGCGCGAAAGCGCGTTTTGCATTTTGCCCGAATAAATTAACCAATGCCGTCAGGTCACCATTATCAGCCATCTCCAGTGCGGCGACATATTCACTGCGCTGGTCGCGATTAATAACAACCGGAAACCACCCGGCCTGCAAAAAGACGATTGTCGCTAATGCTCTCGCCACTCGGCCATTCCCATCTTGGAAAGGGTGTATTTGTGTAAACCTATGATGCAACCATGCTGCCGCAATTTCAGGCGGCACGCCTTGATAACCATTAAAAGATTCGACTAGCCTTTCCATTTCACTTTGCACGTGAATTGGCGGACAATATTCATGTAGTGAGCCATCTGGACGCGTCGGATTATTGGGCCATTTTTTCCATTGACCATGCTCAATTTTCATCCGGACAAGGTTTCCAAATTGATCCACACCATCCACGTATTTTTGACTTCTGGTAATAACTTGATGCAGTTGACAAATGTAATTTACAGATAATTTCCGCCGATTACCGATAAAGTCAAAGAGCCCCTCAAGAGCGTCGCGGTGGTCTTTAATAACTGTTATTAGTTCACTGACAGGTATATCTGTAGCCCCATGAGGAATAAGACTAGCATCAATGCCTTGTTCAATTAATAATTGGGTTACTCCACGGTCTATTGTGTAAAGACGCTCCAGTATTCCCGTCTCAATAGCCCATTCTCGCGCAAGACGCTCATTAAAGTCTTTTACAGCCCGAGATTGTTTTAAATGTATGTGTTGTTCTATCCAAACATTGGCGAGGGAATACAACTCCGGATTGCGGAGTTGCTCCCAATTACTGGGTAAATCTGTAATTGGCTTCCACTCATAAGCAATTTGCTTGTTGCTCATTGCTACCTCTCCACCGTTATCATACGCTGTTTGAATCTACGCACTCAATTTTAGGCTGAGCATACCAAAGACGTATTGGTCTAATACTCCCTTGTTCTTTACTTGTTCTTTACCGCTTCTTGCCTCGCTTCTCCACCACCGCCTGGGCGCGCTTGGCCCCGTCGTTCATAATCACCGGGCCGTGACTCACCAGCAGATAATCGAAATCCAGTTGTGCCAGCCGCGCCTGCGAGCGGTAGTTGAGCGGCATATCATAGGTAAACATGGCAAACGGATCGCCCAGTTTGTTATTGAGATTCATAAACGCATCCCCTGAAATCAGCGCACGGTCGGCCTTGTGCCAGAGGGAGATGTGGCCGGGCGCATGGCCGGGGGTATAAATCACCTCGAAGCCATCGAGAGACATCCCCTCCGACACGGGCAATTGCACGTTGCGCCCGGAGAGCGCGGGCGGCGAGGCCATGAGGGCCAGCAACCAGCGCTCGGGGGTCAGGCGGCTATAGCGTTCGGAGCCTAACAAAAAGGGAATTTCGGCATGGTGCGCGGCGATTTGAACACCCCACTGGTCGCGCATCTGTTGCGCCGCCGCGCCATGGTCGTAGTGCCCGTGGGTAAGGATGAGCCGCACGGGCTTTTCACCTTTGGTCAGGGCCAGAATTTCTTTGAAAATAGTCGCTTCCTGACCGGGCGCGCCCGCGTCCACCACGGTCCAGCCATCCGGGTGTTTGATGAGAAAGATTCCCACGCCAATGCCGGCGAAGAGGGGCAGATCAAGTTTGAAAATGTGGGGGGTGATTTGGGTGAAGGTAGGCATAACTCTCTCTCTGAACTAATTCGCCGAGAACGGTTCCAGGCGTTGCGGGGCGCGCGCCTCAGCCACCAGCGCATGATGTTCCAGTATTTTCCAGTCGGCGCCGACCCGGCGGAAGACGTTGGTGGCGCGGGTTTGCAAGATGCCCGCGCCCGACACCAGGCCCGCGTCAATGTTTTCGAGACAAGTGACCTCGGCGGTTTCGCCATAGAGCCGGGCGCTGGCTTCGGTGGCCCACACGTGGAGCGGGCCTTGATTCTTGAAGATGCTGGCCCAGCTCGCGTGGATGGCGCTCCAACCGTAAAGCACCGACCCGCCGGGGTGGGCGCACACCGCCTCGGGCGCGGTGAGCCACACGCGCGTCATCGCGGGTAAATCGGCCAGGCTCAGGGCGCGGTAGAACGCGTCATTGGCCAGCAAAATCGCTTCGGTGTCGGTCATGCGCCACTCAATTTTTTAATCAACTCGGGCAGTGCGCTCAGGGTGGCAATCTGCTGATTGGGGATGACGTTCCCCACGTGGGCGTGGTTGGCGGGGTGGTCGGCTTGCGCGGTGAGCCACACATCGTGGAGACCCCGCATCTGCGCGCCGAGGATGTCCGCGCCCAAGGTGTCGCCCACCATGACGCACTCGGCGGGGGCGCACCCCCACGGCTCCAGCACCAGATCAAAAATCTTGGGGTTGGGTTTGCGGATGCCCACGGCCGCCGAGACGATGATGGGGTCGAAGTAAGCGCGGAGTTGGGCGTTGTCAATCAGGCGTTGTACGTTGTGGTTGTCGCCCGCGTTGGAGATGATGCCCAACCGCAAACCCTCGGCGGCCAACTGGTGCAAAGTTTCATGCACAGCGGGCATGGGGTGCCACAGGGATTCGCTATAGGCGTAGTAGGCGCGCAGGGCGTCGGCCAGCAGTTCGGGCGAGGGCGGGGGCGCGCCGAGGTCGGCGAGGGTGGCGGTCAAAATCCATTCGGTGGTGTATTCGATCCAGTCGGTCAGGCGTTGCTGGTTGAAGTCGTGAGTGCGGGCGGTGAACTGGTTGAGAAACGCGGTCGGGTCGAGCGTGTACCCGGCGGCCTGCAAATGCGCCAGCAAGTCGGTGCGCATCCGCGGCAGAATCACGCTCCAGTTATTGGCGTGCGTGTGCGAAATGAGGGTGGAACCCAGGTCGAAGATAACACCGCGCAACATCTT
>CAYUFY010000099.1:0-14815 GCA_964443795.1 uncultured Anaerolineales bacterium
ACAAATTACTGATGGCGAAAGAACATCCGTGCTCTCAGTTTGAGAGATGCACCCTATGCACATGAGCCGCCGTTTTGTTTCCTGACCAGCGGGCTGAAACCACAACGGAACAAGAGCGCCCGTTCCAGCGTCTTATGTTCTATATCCGGCTTGTTTTACCCGCGCTTGAGAAAGATTGCCATGTTTCGCTCATTTCGTTTCGTCTCCCTGCCTTCGCTCACTACCATCGCCGCGCTAATCCTTAGCGCCTGTGGCGCGGGCCAACCGTCGGTCACCCCGGCCGGCCCGGTGGTGCAAATCCCTGAGGGCCTCACGGTCAGCACCAACCCCACCGCCCTCCCACCCGATTTCGGCCTGCAACTCGTCGGCATCCCCCTGGAGGAACTCGCCAGCACCACCAACCCCCAATGGGCCACCGCGTTGGCGGCCTTGCCCGAGTCTTTGCGCCTCGCCAGCCCGTTCTACCAACTCACCACCACCGGCCAGTCCCCAGCGCAAGTGTTCATCTCGGTCGTCGTGCCAACCAACGCGCCCGCTGGGGGCCTGGACTTGTATGGCTGGGATGATAAGACCTGGTCGTTCATCCCCGCGCGTCTGCAAGGCAACCAAATGGTGGCCGAGGTCACCCATATCCCGCAAGCCCTCGGGTTGTTTGAAACCACACCACGCCCGCCGCTGGCCTACGTCACGCTCGAGCCGGGGCAAACGCTCCACGCCACCGCCTCCGCCGCGGTCAACGGCGTCCTGCTCGGCGGGCCGCGCATCCAACCCAATGGCGCGGTCACCGGCCAACTGCCCAACACCACGTTCGATTCAGCGCTCGCCCGCTACCCCTTGGTGCGCAACTATGATGAGTACGGCCCGGACATCGCGGGGCTTTCGGCGCTCCTCATAGATGCCGCCGTGCGCGCCAATCACCTACAAAGTCTCCTCGCCTTTGGCAATCAATACGACGGTCTGGTGCTGGATTATCGCGGCCTCAATGAAGCGCTGGCCGCGCCCTTCGCCCAATTTGTAACCGACCTCGCCACGCAATTGCACGCGCAAAACCGATTGCTATTTGTCGTGGCCCCCGAGGGTCAGCCGCTCCGCGCGTTGGCCGCCGCCGACGCGGTCTTCATCCCCCTGCCCACCGACCCGCAAGCCCTCACCACTGGCGGGGCGAACCAGACTCTGGCGCAGGCGACGAGCGAGCTGGAGCGCGGTCGTCTGCGGTTGTTGACCTCGGCCCTCAGTGTGGATGAGTTGGCCGGACATTTTACGCACCTCGCCGAAGACGCGGCCCTCGCGGATTTCGGCACCCCCGCGCTCACCCCGGCCCTCAGCGGTGACCTGACCCTCGGCCAACCGCTCACCCTCACGCTCACCGGGCGCGCCCGGGGTCTGGCCTATGACCCGGCGGCGTTTGCCATGCGCTACCTTTATCGCGATGAAGCCGCGAGTGAGCATACCGTCTGGCTGACCTCCGCCGAGACCATGCGCCAACGCCTGGCGCTCGCCGCGCAATATGGGCTGGGCGGGGTGGTCGTGACCGACTTGCTCGCGCCCGGTGTGCCCGAGAATGTGGCCACGGCCATCACCCAATACAAAGTGAATTTACCCGCCGCCGAACTGCCCGCGCCGGTCTTGCAATGGACCGTCGGCGATGGCGTTAACATCGTGGCGCAAGGCACGACGCTCCCCAACGAAGCCTTTGCCTTCACCCCGGCCAAACCCGGCGATTACAAAATCTCCGCCGAGTTGCGGTTGGCACGGTCGGTGGCGCTGGGCGCGGTGGATGTGAAGGTGGTGAAAGCCGCGACCAGCGCCACTGGCGGTGGTTCCAGCACCAACGGTAGTGCGGGCGGCAGTAGCACGGGCGGCGGCACCACGAGCGGGTCGGGTAATTCCGGCGGGTCGGGGAGCAGTTCCGGCTCGGGGTCAAGTGGTGGCTCATCGTCCGGGTCAACCGGCGGGGGCGGCTTCGTCCCACCGCCGCCCATCGTCGCCGGGAATTTCGAACTCGGGGGGCAAGTCCCCGGCTATATTAGTCATGCTGATATCATGCGTCAGTCTGGCATGACCTGGGTGAAGATGCAGGCGGGCGACCCGGCGGGTTCAATCGCCGCCGGACACGCCGCCGGGTTCCGGGTGCTGATTAGCGCGGTGGGCGACCGGTCGCGCGCCGCTGACCCGGCCTATTGGCCGGAATATGCGCAGTGGGTGGCAGGCATCGCGGCGATGGGCGCGGACGCGATTGAAGTGTGGAACGAGATGAACCTCGACCGCGAGTGGCCCAACGGGCAGATCAGCGGCACGAATTACACCGAGATGTTGAAGCAGGCCTATGCCGCGATTAAGGCCGCCAATCCGGGCACGCTGGTCATCGCGGGCGCGCCCGCGCCCACCGGGGCCGCCGGGTCGGCGGGGTGCACCCCGGCTTTTTGCAACGATGATGTGTTTTTGCAACAGATGGCTTCAGCGGGCGCGGCGAATTATATGGACTGTGTGGGCGTGCATTTCAACAGCGGCTCCACCTCGCCGCGTGTGAGCACCGGCGCCACCCTCAGCGGTTATCACTACTCCTATTACTTCTGGCCGATGGTGGATTTGTATTACAATGCCTTTGGCGGTTCACGCCCGTTATGTTTCACCGAACTCGGCTACATGAGTCCCGAAGGTTATTCGGGCGTGGAGTTGGGCATTTTCTCGTGGGCGGCGGGCATCACGGTGGCGCAACAGGCGCAATGGCTCGCTGAAGGCGCCAGTCTCTCAGCCTCCAGCGGCAAAGTGAAGATGATGATTGTCTTCAACGTAGATTTCACGGTGATGCATGTGAACGACCCGCAAGCCGGTTATGCCATGCTCCGCCCCGACGGTTCCTGCCCAGCCTGCAATGCGCTGGATGCGGTGATGCCGTGAGCCGCATGACAGAATACGCCATACCTAGTTCATCTTGCGTAATGCGTATTCCGTAAGCTAAGTTCGTTTTTATAAATTGGATTTTCTATGACCACTCAATCCCCCTCCCCTCGCCTCCCGCTCGGCGCGCTCATCGGCATCATCGTCCTCGGCCTCGTCGGTGTGGCGATGTTGACCTATGCCATCATTGCGCTCCTCGGCACCGATGAAACCGCCGTCGTTGCCACCCAAGTCGTGGTGCAACCAACCCCGGCGATTATCATCCCCACCAGCGCCCCGCCGACTCTGCCGCCCACGACCGCGCCCACCGAGCCGCCCGCGCTCCCCACCGATACGCCGCCCGCGGCGGTCACCGACACCCCCAGCGGCCCGGTGGTTCGTATTTCCCAACCGGCCAATGTACGCAACGGCCCCGGCCTAAACTACGGCATCATCGGCGGCCTGCAAGTGGGCACCGAAACCCCGGCCATCGGGCGCGACTCTTCCGCGCAATGGTTTGTCATCAATTATTCCGGCGCCAATGGCTGGGTATCCAATCTCGTGGCGGTCTACACCGGTGATGTGAACGCCCTGCCCGTCATCGCCGCGCCCCCGCCGCCCGCCGCCAGCGCCACCAACGCCCCCGCCGCCACTGCCGCGCCGGGCGCCACTGCCGCACCAGGCGCTACCGCCGCGCCCACCAGCGTCATCGTCCCCACCTCCACCGGGGTGCGCGGGATGCGGGGCGATTACTTCAAAGTGCAAAAGACCAGCGTGGCTGTCAACGAAGATATCTGGTTCGAGTTCAAAGTCACCAACACCACCGAGCAGGCCATTGCCTATGGTGGGCTGGGGGCCATTGTCATCGGCGGGCCGCACTCTCAATTCTCGTGGGGCGATGCAACTTTGAATGCCCGCGATGTTTTAGAATGGACTGACCACATGAACATCGGCACGCCCGGCACCTACACCCTTTACCTCGGCATCTGTTTCGCCGCCAGCCGTTCCGCTTGCGAGGCCACCCCCTCGGCCTGGCAAGTGCTCTACAGCACTGGCGTTGTCGTCAAAGTGAACTAACTATGCAACCTCGACCTCGTGGCAATCTCTCTCTATTTATTGGCTTGTGGCTCGGGCTGACCGTCATCGCGGCGGGCGGAGTCTTTGCGCTCTTCTATTGGGCGCTCAGCGGTCAGGGCGCGGCCAGCGTCACCCCCACCGTCGCGCCCACGCCCGCCGTGGTCGTCATGACCCCGCTCCCGACGACTGAACCCAAAGGGCCGGTCACCCCCGCCTGTGTTTACCCCGAGTCCCCGGCCTCCGGCTTCGGCTATGGCATCCAAAGCAACGCCTTCCCCGGTGAAGGTGATTTCGATTTCTGGATGGGCGTCATCAAAGACAAACTCGGCTTGCAATGGATGAAACTCCAGGTGCGCTGGGAGGATATTGAAAAAGCGCCCGGCGAAATTGATTGGGGCGGCTATCTCGACAACGTGATGAAATCTGCGTGCGCCAAAGGTGTGCGGATGATGTTCTCGGTGGTCACGGCACCGCACTGGACCCAGGCCAACCCCCTGCCCAACCCGGAGGGCCAAGGCGCGCCCCCCGACAACTATCAGGACTATGCCAACTTCATCGCCGCGCTCATTGACCGCTACCCCGGCCAGATTGGCGCGATTGAAGTCTGGAACGAAGCCAACCTCGAGCGCGAATGGAACACAGCGGGCGGCATTGACCCGGCGGAATACGTCAAAATGCTCGCGCTCACCTACAACACCATCAAAGCCAAAGACCCGAACATTCTCGTCATCTCCGGCGCGCCCGCCCCCACCGGCATCAACTGCCGCGGCACCTGGCCCAACTGCCAGCCCGAAGGCCGCATCATCGTCATGGACGACGCGACCTATATGCAACAGTTCATCGCGGCGGGCGGGCTTGACTACACCGATTGCATCGGTACCCACTCCAACGGCACCAACCTCCCGCCCACCGCCGATGGTGCCAACCCGCCCGGCGATGGCACCGGCTACATTTTCCGCGGCCCGTGGGACAACCCGCATTACTCGTGGGCGCTCGCCAGCCAGATCAACACCTACGCCGCCCTCCTCAATGGCCGCAAACAACAATGCGTCACCGAGTTCGGCTACCCCTCGCCCATTGACGGCAAGTTCCCACCCATCTACGGCTACGCCGCCGATATTGATGAACAGGAACAAGGCCAATATCTCGTGGCCGCCTTCGACTGGATGCGTGGCTCGGGTCTGGTTCACATGGCCTTCATCTTCAACCTCGACTACTCACAAAAAGGCGCAGGCCCGCCCGATCAGGACGAAAACGGCCTCTACAGCCTCATCAGCCCGCAAGGCGTGCCGCGCCCGGCGTTCGATGCCATCGGCAAGATGCCCAAACCCTAACTAAATGAAAAATGCAAACTGTGAACAACCAGTTTGCATTTTTCATTTGACATTACCGCTCATGCCACGTCACTCTGTTGTTGGGATTTTGATTTTTGGATTTGGGATTTTCCTGCTCGCCTGCGGCTCCCCCGCGCCAACCCTCCCCCCCACCGCTTCGCCCGCGCCCACCGGGACACCCGCGCCCCGCGCCTATCCCTTGCCCCCGCGTTTAGCGTCACCCGAGTATGGCATCCAGACTTTTCTGTGGTGGCACATTGGTGACAAAGACGGTCAGCGCGACGCGCAACTCGTGAAAGACCTCGGCTTTGGCTGGCTCAAACAGGAATTTCTCTGGAGCGAAATCTCCAACACGCGCGGCTTTTACCACTGGGAGAAAGCGGACCAAATCGTCGCCACCACCGAGCGCCTCGGGCTAAAGCTCATCGTGCGGCTCGGCCATCCCCCCGCCTGGGCGCAGACCGATCCCCGCTACCCCGTCGCCCTCGCCGATTTTGAAGATCACTGTGCCCAAGTTGCGGCGCGCTATGCCGGGCGCATCGCCGCCTACGAAGTCTGGAACGAACCCAACCTGCGCCGCGAATGGGCCGAGCGCGACCCCGACCCGGCGGCCTACACCGAACTACTCAAGACGTGCTACCTCGCCCTCAAGCAAGCCGACCCACAGGCCATCGTCATCTCGGCGGGCCTCGCGCCCACCATCTGCGACCTCGCCTGTGGCTCCATGCCCGACCAGCAATTTTTCAACGCCATGTACGCCGCCGGAGCCGCGCCCTATTTTGATATGCTCGGAGTCCATGCGCCCGGCTACTCCAACCCGCCCGAACTCGCCCCCGCCGATGTCGCGGCCACCCCCACCTGGGGCGACCGGGTGTACACCTTCCGCTATGTCGAAGACATTCGCGCCCTGATGTTGCAACAAAACGATGGCGATAAGCAAATGGCCATCACCGAGTTCGGCTGGACGCTGGATCAGGTGAACCCCACCTACGCGTGGTATGCCGTCACCGAACAACAACAAGCCGATTACTTAGTGCGCGCCTATCAGTATGCCAAAGCCAACTGGAGTCCGTGGATGGGCTTGATGAGCGCCATCTACATCGCCGACCCGGATTGGAACGACCAGGCCGAACAATATTGGTGGGCCATCACCCGCCCCACGCGCCCCGGCGACCCGGCGGCGGTGTTGCCCGCCTATGAAGCGTTGCAGAAAATGAGCAAGTGACGGGTATCGAGTGACAAGACGTGCTGGTTGATACACAGCGCGTCTTGTCACCCGTCACCTGACACCCGTCACTTAAGAATTTCGCCCAACGCCCCCAGCAACAACGTCACATTCTCTTTCCGTGACGAATACCCCATCAAGCCCACGCGCCAGACCTGGCCCTTTAGCGGCCCCAGCCCCGCGCCAATTTCAATCCCATACTCGTCGCGCAAGCGCACACGCACTTTGGCCTCGTCCACGCCCTCGGGCACGCGGATGGTGGTGAGGGTCGGCAAGCGGTGCGCGAGGGGGACAAACGGTGTGAGGTCAAGTTGCTGTAGCCCGTCCCAGAAATGCTCGGCATTGGCGCGGTGCCGCGCCCAGCGGGCTTCAAGCCCCTCATCAGCGACCATGCGTAACCCCTCGCGCACGGCATAAATGAGCGTGCCGGAAACCGTGTGGTGATAGGCGCGGTCTGGGCCGTAATATTTCATCAACAGTTCCAAATCAAAATACCACGCCTCGACCTGCTTGCTTCGGGCGCGGATGACCTCGCGGGCGCGGTCATTCACGCTCACGGGCGCGAGGCCCGGTGGGCACCCCAAACACTTCTGGGTCCCGGAATACACTGCATCCACGCCCCACTCGTCCAATTTCAGCGGCACCCCGCCGAGGCCCGTCACCGTGTCCACCAGCAACAAGGCGCCGTGCTTATGCGTCACTTCGGCCATGCCTTCCAAGGGTTGCAATGCGCCCGTGGAAGTTTCGGCGTGAACAAGGGCCACCACTTTGGCCGGGGATTTTTGGAGCGCGGCATCAATTTCTTCGGGCGTGAAGACCTCGCCCCACGGCTTTTCGAGTTTGGTCACGACGGCGCCATGCCGCTCGGCGACCTCGCCCATGCGGTTGCTGAAAAAGCCCGCCACACCAACCAGTAATTTATCGCCGGGTTCGAGCAGATTGGCAAGCAGGGTTTCCATGCCGGCCATGCCCGTGCCCGACACCGGGAGCGTCCAGGCGTTTTGCGTCTGAAAAGTGTAGCGCAATAAATCCTGGGTCTCGTCGAGCAGTTTGAGAAATTCGGGGTCCATGTAACCGAGCAGGGGCGTGCTCATGGCGCGCAACACGCGCGGGTGCACGGCGGTGGGGCCAGGGCCGAGGAGAAGCCGAGTGGAGGGAGCAAGTTCGGAATAGGAGGGAGGCATAAATGAGTGTCCTTGTCAGTTCAAGCGGTTTTAGTGAGGTCGCCTAATAAATGCACCCCCAGCGAAGCGGGCAACAACGCCTCGAACATTATACTCACTTGAAAAAATAATTCATTGAAAGCCAGATAAGTTGGGTCGGAAATGGCCCGCAGGCTGGAAATGTGGAAGCCGGGCGCGGCGGCGAGGCGGTGCAGTTGCGCGAGCGTATTGGCCCGGTAATGCACCCGAAAGGTATCGGTCTCGGCGCGGCCATAGAGGCGCGGGACGAGAATTTTTTGCACCACCGGGAACGCCCAGTTGAACCGATTGAAAAGAATCAGTGGGTGATGCGCGTTGGGCGTGAGGAAGAGCAGATGCCCGCCGGGGGCCAGCACCCGCGCGATTTCGCGGAACACCCGCGCGGGATCGGCGAGATGTTCGAATACCCACAGGGCGATGACGAGGTCGAAGGATTGAGCGCGGAAAGGAAGCAAATCGCCGAGGGCGCAGGTGAGTAGCGGGGGGCGGGGGGCGGAGGCCAGAGGGCGGAGGCGATGTTCACGCAGGGAGGTGAGGTCGGGGTCGAGGCCAACATAGTGGTTCACATCGCGCCAGAAAAGTTCCATCACCCCGCCCCGCCCGCAACCGAGGTCGAGCACCCGCGCGGAGGGGGAAATGTATTGACGGGTGAGGGCTTCAAACTCATCGCCGCTCGTGCGCCAGCCGGGGCGGAGGCGGGCATAGCGAGCGCGATAGATGTTTTGTTTAGAGAGGGGGAGCATTGAAAAAAAGTGAAAAGTAAAAAGTGAAAATCACTTTTTACTTTTCAGGGTGGTATGGCAACGATTTTAAAAATTCCACCAAATCATTCGCTTCCCCCGTGCCCATGGCAAAGCCCATGCTGTGAAAGCCTTTGGCGAAGAAGGTGTCGCGGAGGGTGGCGGCGGAACCATCGTGGAAGTAGGGCGCGGTGGCCCACACCCCGAGGAGGGAGGGGGTGTCCATGCTGAGACCGCGCCCGTGCGCGTTGTGCTCAAGGCTCAAATCCCCAATATCGCTGGGACGTAATTGGTAATTAGTAAATTGTGGCGGGGCATGGCAGATGGCACAGCCCCAGCGCCGGAAGGCATGCTCGCCGCGCACCGCGCTCTCGGTGAGAGTCCCGTCGGGCGCGGTGAAGGGTGAAAGCGGCACTTCGAGGGAGGCCAGGTAGGCGGCGAGGGCATCCAGTTCAGGGAAACGGGTGGCGTAGGGTTCGCCGAGGGAGTCCACCATCTGGCCGGGGACGAGGCCAGCCCCGCCCTGAATAATCCGAATGGTGCGCTCAACGTCCTGCAATTCGTCGAGGTCGCCGCTCCAGTGGAATGGCGGGGTGCCGGCCACTCCGAATAACGCGGGCGTGTCGCGCGGGCCGTCGGGGAAGCCAAGCCAGGTGCGGGCATCCGCGCCGCCATCGAAGTGGCAGGAGGCGCAGGAGAGCCAATGATCCTGCGAGAGCGGGCCGAGGGATGAATTGAAGAGGCGTTGGCCGAGGAGGAGCTGAGGCGAGAGAGGGAGGGTGGTGAGGGTAAGTGTGTAAGTGTGTAGGTATGTAAGTGAATCAAAGACAGAGAGCGTGCCATCGAGGGCGTTGAGGACGTAGAGGTGGGAGGCGTCGAGGGCGAGGCCGCGCGGGTTGTGGCCGACGCTGAGGTGGGCGAGGGTTTGATTGGTGATGAGGTCTATGACAGAGACATCGTCACTGCCCGCGTTGGCAACGTAGAGGGTATTACCGTCGGGGCTGAGGGCGAGGGCGTAGGGGAGGTTAACGGGCCGGTCGAGGGTGGCGAGGTTGAGATAGCGCCCCCCGGCCATGCTGGGCGCTTCGGCGTCAGGGGATAAATCGAGGACGCTGACGATGGGGAAGACGGTTGTGTCGTAAGTGAGGTCGGGGTTGCTGGCGTTGGAGAGGGTTTGCGGCAAGTAGGCACGCTGGCCATCGGGCGCGAGGACGAGGGCTTGGGAGAGATTGGCTTGCGGGGCGGTGTCGAGGACGCGCGTGAGGGTGAGGGCGGTGAGGTTGATTTCGGTGACGCGACCTGTGTAGAGGTGGGTGAGGTAGAGCGAGTAGCCGGTGAAGGCGAGGCCCGTGGGGAAGGGTTCAACGTCGAGGAGGCGCGTGACCGCGCGGGCGTGGAGGTCTATCACCGCGAGTTGGGCCGTGTCCGCGAGGGTCACGTAGGCGCGTTCGGAGTCAGCGATCACGCCGTAGGGTCGGCCAGTTAGCGGAAGCGAGGTCACGGTGCGAGTCGCGTCAATGAACACCAGCGCGGCGCGGGTGGCGACGAGGAGCGTGCCATCGGGCGCGAAGGCGAGGGTGCGCGGGTCGGGGCCGACGGGAATTTCGGCAAGGATGGTGAGGGAGGGCGTATCCACGAGGGTGATGGAGGCGGAGTGCGGGTTGACCGCGGCGAGCGTATTTTGATAAATGGTAATGGATGCCGAGGAAGCCGGGGAGCGGGAAGGCGAGAGCGCGGGGGAGCGCGGCGGCAGGGGAGCAGGGGCGCGGCAAGCAGTGAGGCTGAGGGCTAATGTAAGGAAGCCAGAGAGTAAGAAGGGGAGGCGTAGGGAAGGCGTGGGGAACATGGAAGTTTTGTTGAACAAGTTTTTATCTGGCTTTAATTTTAATCGAGTAAAGTGTGGGACGAAAGGAGATAAATCATGGATTTAGCGGAATGCCCCTATTGCAAAATGTTAGGTTTGATCACCACGATCCGGGTCACCCCGGGCGGGTTTGAGGTAACGGGCGAGTGCCGGGTGTGCGGCTATGGTTATGACAGCCAGCACGAGCCTGAGGAGGAGGGGGAGGATTTGCCGTGGGAGTTTGAAGTGGTCGAAGAAGCCGAAGTCAGAGACTGAGGCAACCGCGTTGTTATACTCAACGCGGTCATTGTTTGCGGTTTCCGTAGGTCACGCTTGTAGCGTGACGCCCTTATTGTGCCGAAGGCGGCAGGCTACAAGCCTGCCCTACAAAAGCGCAATTTGTGACCGCGCGCAGTATAGATAACTGCCAGAGCCGCGCCGCGAGGTGCGGCTCTGGGTTTTTAACGCCGCGCCGCATTTTTCTCGGCGCGCACTTGGGCCAGCAGTTCTTCGGCGCTGAGGAGGGTTTGTTCGCCGGAGCCGCCGAGCATTTGGGCCAGTTCCACCACGCGGTCACGGTCGTGGAGCGGCGTGACGCGGGTGACGGTGCGGTCACCCATGATGACTTTTTCGACGCGGAGGTGTTGGTCGCCGAAGCCCGCGAGTTGCGGGAGGTGGGTGATGCACAGCACTTGATGGCTGGCGGCGAGGCCCCACAGTTTGCGGCCCACGGTGGTGCCCACGCGCCCGCCGATGCCTTGATCAATTTCGTCGAAGATGAGGGTGGGCGTGCGGTCGGCGCGGGCGAGGACGCTCTTGAGGGCCAACATGAGGCGCGCGGTCTCGCCACCCGAGGCGATTTTGGCGAGGGGTTTTAAGCCCTCCCCCACATTGGGCGCGACGAGAAATTCCACGCGGTCGAGGCCGGTGGTATCGAAAGCCACCCGACGGTTATCGAAGTAAGCGCCGTTGGGATCGTCCACCACTTGCAAGTCCACGCCAAAACGGGCGCGCTCCATGCGGAGGTCGGCGAGTTCGGACTCGATGGCGCGGGCCAGTTTATCGGCGGCAGTGTGACGCGCGCCGGAGAGCCGCGCCCCGAGTTGGCCGAGCCGCCGCAGAAGCGTGTCTTCCTTGGCGGCGAGTTCGGCGATGCGCTCGGTGGAGTTGGTGAGGCTTTCGCGTTCGGCATGGGCGCGCTCGCCAAAGGCAAGGATATCTTCAATGGTCGCGCCGTATTTACGTTG
The DNA here is from genome assembly GCA_964443795.1 of uncultured Anaerolineales bacterium. Classification (GTDB taxonomy): domain Bacteria; phylum Chloroflexota; class Anaerolineae; order Anaerolineales; family UBA6663; genus DATDRS01. The sequence goes on from CAYUFY010000099.1 coordinate 11,549, forward strand.
CAGGCCTTTGATAAGTTCGAGGCGGTCTTCCACTTGGTCGAGGCGTTTGGGGCTGAATTCGATGCCCTCGCGGTAGTCCTGCAAATCGCGCGCGAGTTCGCGGAACTGGATGGAGAGCGATTGCGCTTGTTCGCGGTAATCCGCGAGGGTGGGGTCAATTTTGGCGAGGTTGATCAGGGCGCGGGCCGCCTCACCCACGAGGTCGGCGGCGGCGGGGATTTCATCGGTGCCTTCGGAGAGGGCGCGGATGGCTTCATCGGTGAGGGCGGCGAGTTTTTCGGCGTTGGCGAGACGGGTGCGTTCTTCGAGCAGGGTTTTGTCCTCGCCGGGTTTGAGTTTGGCCGAGCCGATTTCGTTGATTTGAAAGTCGAGCATATCGAGGCGGCGTTGAAGGTCGCGCTCGGCGCGGCGAAGTTCGCCTAACTCGCGGCGCACGCCATGGAGCTCGTGGACGACGTGGGTAAAGGTTTCGCGCTGGTCATCCAAGTTGGCAAAGGCATCGAGCAGGAAGAGATGTTCGCGGGTGCGGAGGAGCGAGAGGTGTTCACTTTGGCCGTGAACGTCCACGAGGAGTTGGCTGACTTCTTTGAGGAGGGCCACCGGGACGGAGCGCCCGTTGATGCGGCAAATGCTCCGGCCTTCGCGGCGGACTTCGCGGGCGAGGGTAACGGTGGTGGCGATGTCGTCGTCGAGCAGGTCTTCGCGGGCGAGAATATCGCCGACCGTCGGGCGCAGGTCAGCGCTCAGGGTAAACACAGCTTCCACGCGGGCGGAGTCGGCTCCGGCGCGCACCAGCGTCGGGTCGGCGCGTCCACCGAGGAGCAAGTCCACCGCATCAATGATGATGGACTTGCCGGCGCCCGTCTCGCCGGTGAAGGCGATGAAGCCATCGGCGAATTGGAGCCAGAGGTGGTCAATGATGGCGAAGTCGGAGATGGAGAGTTCGGAGAGCATTGGCAACGGATGAGTAACGGATGGAGCGAATGTCAGTTGATGGAAATACCACGCAGCCGCGCGTAAAGTGTGCTCGCGCCGATGACGGTGTAGATGAGCACCCACAGCAGACTGAACAAGCCCTGAAAGATGAGAACGATGAGCATGAGGAACAGACAGCCCGCCACAAAACCTCCGGCGGCGGCGAGGCTGAGGTATTTGCCCCGGCGACGGCGGACGGCGGCCCGCACGATTTCGGCGATGATGCCGCCCGCGACGGGGGCGAGGAAGAGGCTGTACCAGACGAGAGCGGTGACGAAGAACCCGGCGAGGCCCGCGAGGGGTGCGGCCACGCTGGCGGCAATGATGTAGTCATACCACTCGGCGGTTTCGAAAATTTGTTGTTGCGCGCTGACACAATTGGGGCAACGGTAGCCCACCGGGGTGCGCCGGGCACATTTAACGCAGATGGGGTTGCCGCATTTGTTGCATCGCAGGGCGGTGGGAGTCTGTGGGTGGTTGTAGCAGAAGAGAGAGTCGGGGGCAGTCATAAAAGTAATTGGTAATTATTTGGCTTTGTTAGCGGAGGGGTTGTGCGTCATGCGCGACATGAGCATGGTGTAAAAATAGGCGGGCGGGCGGACCCGGATAAAGCGGGCCACATGGTGACTCATCCGCACGGTGATGTGATCGCCGTCGAGCAGATGGACTTCCACCTGTCCATCGGCGCTGAGAATGGCCTGATGGTCGTGGCGGGCAATGATCTCCACGGTGGAGCCTTGTGCCAGCACGATGGCGCGGTCCATGCTGAGGTGCGGGGCGATGGCGATGAGCAAAATGTTTTTGAGTTCCGGCGGGAGGATGGGGCCGCCCACGGCCAGCGCGTAAGCCGTGGACCCGGTAGGGGTCGCCACGATGAGACCATCGGCCACATAGGTGGTGAGATCGCCGCCATCAATGAGCGTTTTGAGGCGCACCGGGCGGGCCAGCGCGCCCCGCCCCACCACCGCTTCGTTGAGGGCTTCGTACGAGCCGCACAGTTCGCCATCCCGATAATGCTCAATGCGGAGCATCATGCGTTCTTCGATCCGATAGTCGCCCGCGAGAATGCGGTCAAGAACCTCGCGCCATTCGTCGGGTTGGGCTTCGAGCAGAAACCCGAGACGGCCCAAGTCCACGCCCAAGATGGGCAGGCCGTGCTGGGCCGCGAGTCGCCCGCCGCGCAACATCGAGCCATCCCCGCCGAGCACCACCAACATATCGTTGTCAGCGAGGCGCGCGCGAGCGTCGAGGTCATCAATCGAGGCCAGCGTGACGCCCTCGGGGAGCGCCGTTTGCAAATGCGTGGCAATCGCTTGAGCCAATTCCACCGAGCCGCTGATTTGCGGATGGTGGAGGATAAGGAGGCGGCGGGGAGGCGTAACCATGCGGAGAACTAGGCGAGGCTTTCAGCGCAGTGCGTGATAAAACCACATGACCGACAGCGGGCGGCGGAATTATGCGAGCGGGCGACCTCATCTTCGGCGTCCGCGCCGCGCATTTCATCCAGTAAATCTTCCAGTTGGGATTCAAGTTGCGGGGTGTAATCCACCCGCAGGGTCTGGTCGGCGTATTGGATGAGGCCATGCGTGGGGCGTTGACCATAGGCCTCGGTGATGAGGGCGCAATAAGCGGCGAGTTGGTAAAGATGCGCGGGATACGGCCCCCCCGCTGGGGCCCGCGCGGACTTGACTTCGACCGGCACATAGCCGGCCCCCGCGCGCACCAAATAATCTGGCTTGCCTGTGAGTTGCAAACGCTGAGAAAACAACGGTTTCTCCAAGCGGCCCCAACCCCCCGTGTCGCTATAGACCACCTCCCCCGCTGGGAGGCCGGTGCCTTGGTGGGCGCGGCGGGAGAGAAGTAAGAAGAGGAGGGCGAGGAAAACAAGGACGAGCGGAAGCATGACGAGTAAAGAGTGAAAAGTGGGATTCAAAATCCCAAATGCCAAAGGTCAAATCCCAAGAGGGAGGCGATGAAGGTAAGAATGGCAAGCGCCCCGAGCGCAAAGGCCAGCACACGGAGGGCGGAGGCCAGCCAAACACGGAGGCCATGCGCCGCGTGATGTTCCGTGCCAGCCTCCATCACACGCGCATGGGCGGAAGCCAGGCCGCGTAGCTGATGCAACCACCAGGCGCGGTGGCAGAAAACATATTCGCCAATCTCGGAGGCGCGGATGACTCGCATAAAAGAAAACAGGAAGGAGCAGAGCAGAAAGGAAGTAGGAAGAAGGAAGTAGGACTGACCGTTCGCTCATTTTGAACCTGGGAAACCGCGAATCGGGTACGATTGGCG
>CAYUFY010000100.1:0-14750 GCA_964443795.1 uncultured Anaerolineales bacterium
CCCCACCCTCGTCCTCGCGCTCCTGCGGCTGCCATTTGCCTTCCTCCCCGCGCCGCTCAACCTGCTCGCCCAAAGCGTAGGCACGGCGCTCGTCCTCTATGCCTTTTGGATCGAGCCCCAGCGCCTCGGCCTAACCCGGCAGACCTTGCGCTCTGCCAAACTCAAACCCGGCCCGCCCCTACGCCTGTTGCACCTCAGCGATTTGCACATGGAGCGGATCACGGAGCGCGACCGGCGCTTGCTCGCGCTCGTGCGGTCAGCCGCGCCCGATGTGATTCTGTTCTCGGGCGATTTTCTGAATCTCTCCAACTTGCATGACCCCGAAGCGTGGGAGGCGGCCCGCGCAATTTTGCGCGAACTCCACGCGCCCCTGGGCGTCTATGCCGTCACCGGCAGTCCAGCGGTTGACCTCCCCGAAATTATCCCCCAACTCCTCGCCGGGCTTGACAACCTGCGCTGGCTCCGGGATGAAAAAATCTCGCTCACCCACCATGACAATGTTTATGACCTCATTGGCTTGACCTGCACTCACAAACCCTTTGTGGATGACCCCCGGTTGCAAACCCGCCTCCCCAGCCCCCCACCCCTCGCCCGCTTCACCATTCTGCTTTACCACTCGCCCGACCTCGCGCCCCACGCCGCGCACCGGGGCCTCGATCTCCAACTCTCCGGGCACACGCACGGCGGGCAAATCCGCCTGCCGCTTTACGGGGCGCTATATGCCGGGTCACTCTACGGCAAGAAATATGAAATGGGCCGCCGCCAATTAGGCGGGCTGACCCTCTACGTCACGCGCGGCCTTGGGCTGGAAGGTAAAGGCGCGCCACGCGCGCGGTTTCTCTGCCCCCCCGAGATCACCGTGTGGGAAATCAGCGGCTAATTATTTGAGGCCCCAATGAATGGCCATGGTGCCGAACATGAGCCGCTTGAACCCGACCTGATTAAAACCAGCGGCGGTCATGTGCTCCGCGAGTTTTTCGGCGGGTAAAAAGTTTTCGGTGGAAGTGGGCAGGTAGGTATACGCCTCGGCCGCGCCCGCCACCAGCCGCCCCAGCGCGGGGATGATGACGCGCAAGTAGAAGTTGATAACGGGGCGCCACCCAGTGCGCGGGGGGGGCGTGGTGTCGAGACAGACCCCGCGCCCGCCGGGTTTCAGCACCCGATATTGCTCGGCCCACGCCGGAGGCACGGCCTCGACATTCCGCATGAGATAGCCAGAAACAACCGCATCAAAGGTCCCGTCGGGGAACGGGAGATGTAACGCGTCGGTTCCAGCCCATTTAACGCGTCCCCCGGCGGGCCGGGCTTGTCCCACCCGCATCATGGCCAGCGTGAAGTCGCCGCCAGTCACGCGGAGGGTTGGGTCGCGGCGCAAGGCTTCGAAAGCCAGGTCGCCGGTGCCCGTGCCCAGGTCAAGCAACCATCCCCCGCGCGGGAGCTGGGCGAGGTCAATCACTTGTTTGCGCCAGCGGAGGTCTTGCCCGCCCGTCATCAGGCGATTGAGCACATCATAACGGCGGGCAATGCGCGTGAAGAGGCTTTGCACGTACGCGGCCCGCGCCGGGCCGGTGAGGTGGGTCATGTTTAAAGCGAGACGCCCCGGGCGGGGCGTCTCGGTGTTTATGGGTGGGGTTATCCGGCAAAGAAGGCCGGCCAGAGGGCGCGCAAGATGAGGTCGCCGATGAGGCCGAGCAGGAAGAGCAGTCCAAAGCGGCGGTTATGCACAAAGGCAAAGCCGACAAAAAACAATGGCCAGCTTTCCTTGGGGTAATAGTCGGGGCGCTCGGTGGGTTTGGGATGCTGATAGACTTTGTAGGCGGTCATGAATTCTTTGTAGGCCAAGAAGACGATGAGCAACAAGGGCGAGAAGACGCGGGTGATGACCAAATACACGATAAAAGCATATTGCAAGACCATCATCACCACGCCCAGGGCGCGCGCGGCTTTTTCGCCAATGATGACCGGCAGGGTGTGAATGTTTTTCTCTTGGTCTTTATCAAGTTTATCAATGTGCTTGCCAAAGATGATCGTGGTCGCGCCCAAGGCATAGGGCATGCCAGCCCAGACCACATTCCAGTCCCAGTGGCCGGTGATGACGTAGTAGCCGCCGCCAATCATGAGCGGCCCCCACACAATGATCACGGCAATTTCGCCCAGGCCGATGTATTTAAGCGGCCAGGTGTAGAACAGCACGAAGAACGCGCCCAGGCCGACTAAAATGAGCGCGGTGGTGCCGCCGGTATAGATGAGATAGCCGCCGAAAGCCAGCGCCAGCAGACCACTCACCGCCGCATAGGTGAGAATCTCACGCATGGTGAACAGGCCATGGGTGAGGGTCTGTGGGCCATATTGAGCGCGATAGTAGTTGTCCTGATCCACACCTTTGACGTAGTCGGTCACGTCGTTGAGCAGGTTGTTGGTGGCGTGGGCAAACACCAGCCCCAGGGTCAGCAAGACCCAGCGCCCGAGGTTAAATTCGCCATCCCGAAACGCAAACAGGCCCGCGAGGCCCGCCGAGATGAAGGTGATGATGAAGACCCCGGCGCGCGAGGCGATGAGGAAGCGTGAGACCACATCGAGCTTGCCCCACTCATCTTTGGTGACGTGGGGGATGGTTTGTAAGGCTTTCATCCACATTGAGACGTTCATAAGTTGTTTTCTCCAGTAAGCATAAAAAATTTGATAAATCAACCCGCTACCGCCGGGGCAAATCCATGCGCCATTCAGCCCGGTTGCAGCTTATTATATCGCCTGAATAACGCCCTCACTTCATGTTGGATTTACGCCCGTGGCAGTTTTTATATTTACGTCCGCTCCCACAGGGGCAACGGTCGTCGGGTTGCGTGTTGGAAAAGTCGAGGGTCCGGAGGGGTTGCCGCCAGCGCGGGATGCCGGGGTGAGACAGCGGGGGCGGAGGCGGCGCGGGTTCGTCGTCCTCCTCAAAATCGGCCTCCTCTTCTTCTTCATCCCAATCATCGTCGTCATCATCATTACTCAAAGTCGAGGGGAGCGTAACCAGGGTTGTCAAAACCCGCGCCGCAACGAAAGCGGCGAAACCCATGCCCGCCAGACTCAGCACCGTAGCTTCAAATAACGTGAAGGGCAGGAAGCGCGTGAGCAACCAGCCGATACCATACGCCCCCAGGACGATCAGGCCACCGCCCAAACCGACAACAAGAATGCTACTGCCAATGACGATCAAAGTCGTGATGATAATTGGGATCAGATTGTTGTTTTTCATGGCAGTATATCCAATGAATCTTGATGGCTAAAATCGGCAATGGTATTTTGTAGAGACGCGCCCCGTGTGCCTAGTCGGATCAACGCCGAGAGGTCAGTCGCCGGGTTAAGTGGGCGAACCAGATAATCAATCATGGAGATACGGCGAGGGTAAAACCCAAATTTCGGATAAGGCCCCTAAATTATACCGCTTCCAGGGAGCTTAATCCGATTCGCTGGGCGGTTTAAGCGAAAGCCACATCGTAAAGGTGGTGCCGTTTTCTGCGGTGCTGGTCACATGGATCATGCCCGCATGGCGTTCCACAATTTCCTTGCAGATGGCCAGCCCCAGCCCCGTGCCCGGCTCGCCGGAGTCGCGCCCGGTGGCGCCGCGATAAAAGCGCTCAAAGAGATGCGCCAAGTCTTCCGGCGCGATAATCGGCGCGCTGTTGTTGAAGCGCAGGGCCACTCCCTCGGCTTCCGAAGCGGCGGTGATGGTAATACTCCCCCCGGCGGGCGTATAAGCCACCGCATTGCTGACCAGATTGGTGAAGACCTGGATGATTTGCGCGCGGTCCACCGGCACCTCGGGCAGGTTGGGTTCCGACGTATAGTGCAGGCTCACCCCCTTGCCCTCCGCCCGCGCCAGATGAAAAGTCACGATTTCCGACAACAACACATCCAGCCGGTGCGGTTCGGTCTTGAGCGACGAAATTTGCGCGCGCAGGCGCGAAATGTCGAGCAGATCCTCAATCAACTTCCGCAACCGTTCGGTCTCTTTTTGCAGGATGGGCAGGTAGCGTTGCATGGCTTCCGGGCCGCGCCGTTCCAACATCCCCAGGTGCAATTTGATGTTGGTCAAGGGGGTGCGCAATTCGTGGGAGACATTCGAGACAAATTGATCGCGGAGCCGATCAAGTTCCTTGAGGCGCTCGTTGGCGGTCGCCAGTTCCTGGGTGCGCTCGGCCACCCGTTGTTCCAGGGTTTCCAGCACCCCCGCGCGGTGGAAGGCGCTCCCCGCAATTTCGGCGATGGCGTTGAGCAGATTCAAATTATCCCCGGTGAACAGGCGCGGCAAATCATCGGCCACGATGAGAATGCCAATGACTTCGGCGCCCGCGCGGAGGGGCGCGTAAATGGCCGTCAACTTCTGGTCCGGCTGGTCAGCCGCCCACGCATCACGCATCACTTGATGCACCAGCGGGTCGTTGTTCCAATCCAGCGTCAGGTAGGGGTGGCCCGTGGCAAACACATGCCCAAAAATTGAATCGTCCTGATGATATACAAATTGGCGCATGGGCACGGACCACCCCTGTTCATGGGCAATGACCAGGGTGCCAGCGTCGGGGCCAGGCACGGCAATCGCGCCCCGCGCGGCATGGAAGATGGCCAGACTGCGCCCCAGCGCAATTTCCATGATTTCGGTGGTGCTCGCGGCAACGCGCAGGGCGGCGGAAATTTCGGCGAGAATTTCCAATTCTTCGGCGCGGCGATGGGTTTCGGTGAAGAGCCGGTTCTTTTCGACCGCCAAGGCCAGCGCATCGGCGATCTGGCTGAGGAGCGTGAGGTTGACCGAGCGATACCCCTCCAGCGTAGTCCACACCAAATTCAAGGCGCCCAGCACATCGGCTCCGGCGCGCAAAGGCAGGTTGAGGCGCGAGCGGAAGCCCGCTTCATAGAGTTGGCGCTCGGCGGGGAAGTTAATTTCTGTCGCCAGATCGGGCGTGCGGTGGGGTTGCCCGGCCAGCACATCCTCGGCGGCCGCGGTGGAGGTAATGGGGAATTGCGTTCCGGCGGACATCTCCGGCCGCGGCTGGTCGAGGGCCGTAATGGTGACTCGTTGGCGGGAGACATCCAACAGGGCCAAACTCACCCGTTCGCATTGGCTGATGGTTTTCAGCCCGGCAGCGATGGTGCCAAAATTCGTGGTCACTTCGGGCGAGGCGTTGAGGGTGCGCAAAATCTCGCTGGCCGCGATGACTTCTTCGGCCTGCCGCCGGGTTTCCTCGAATAACCGCGCGTTCTGAATGGCCACCCCGGCCTGCCGGCCCACGGATTCGATCAATGCCAGGTCACGTTTATTAAAATGCCGGGCGGCATTCAGGCTGAAAATCCCTAAGACGCCCAGGGTCACATCCCCGGCAATGACCGGCACGCCGATAAACGCATGCGCCCCGGCCTTAACCCACACCGGCAAAGCCTGCGGATGGGTCGGGTAGTTATCCAACAACAGGGGCTGGCCGGTATCAATGATTTGCCAGGAGACACCTTCGCCCCGCGGCACTTCCCGCTGGATCAGGTGCGCCGGCATGTTGATCACAAACGCCACTTGCAAGAGATCGCGGGTGGGCGCCACCAACGCCAGCGTGCCGGCATCGGCCCCCACCAACTCGACCGCCAGCCGCACCACACTGCGGATGATGGTATGCACATCCAGCGCGGCGCTGACCGCCCGGGCCACTTCGTTCAAGCGCTGTTCGCGGGCCAACGCCTCGGCAGTTTCGGTGAAGAGCCGGTTGCGCTCAATGCCAAGCGCGATCTGGTTGGCGGCGTGTTCAGCGCGCTCGATCTCCGCCGGGCTGAAGTGATGCGCCGATTGAAAAGCGATGATGGCGGCGCCCAATTTTTGATTGGCAGTCATGAGCGCCAATCCCAGCATGGATTGTGCGCCGGCCTGCTCCGCCACGCTGGGGCTGAGATAGGGGGAGTGATACGCATCCTCCACCGCCAGGGAGTGGCCGACCTGCAAAACCGAGGCGGTTAAAGTCACCTCATCGGGGTGCGGTTGCGCGGCGGGGTAGATGGCCTGTTGCGCGCCGGAAGCCGCAAAGGGCACGGGGATTTGCAATTGCTCATCCCACAAGGAAATGTAACACGCATCGGCGGCGAGCAAGTCGCCCAGGCGCTCGGCCAGCTTTTGGAGCATGGCGCGCAGGTCGGTAATTTCGATGGAGGCGCGAGTAATATCGTTGAGCAACGCCAAATCCCGCGCCCGGCGCGCTTCGGCTTCGAACAAGCGCGCGTTTTGCAACGCGGCGGCGACTGAGGCGGTGGAGGCGGTGAGGAGCGGGATCTGTTCGGTATTAAATGCACTACGCTGGTTGCTGTGCAGGCTGAACACGCCCATCACTTTGTCGCCGACAATCAGCGGGATGGCAATGCTCGAGCGCACTTCGTCATCGAACCCGGGGACCGGCGCCCAGTGGGGGTCGCGCGAGACATCCACCGCAATCGAGACTTTGCGTTGCGCGGCGGCCCACCCCGCCAACCCCTCGCCGAGATGCAAGTTGATGAGCCGATCAATTTCTTCAGTGCGTTCGGGCACGGTGGCGGTGACCGCCAAGAGGTGCAACCGTGAACTATCGGGTTGGATGAAAAAAACCGTGCCCTGAAAAGCGCCGAAGGCCGGGCTGATCTGGTCAATGGCGCGCAGGGCGACTTCGCGAACATCGAGGGTGGCGGTCAGGCCTTGGCTGAGACTGTAGAGCAATTCGAGCCGCCGCTTTTCATCGGCCAGTTCGCCGAAGAGTTGCGCGTTCTCAATCAGCCCCGCCGCCTGACGCACCAGCAATTGTGCCAGGCGATAATCGGCCGCGGTGAATTCGCGCACACGGCGGCTTTCCCAGATTTCGGCGGCGCCCAACACATGCCCCCGCGACAGGATGGGCACAATCAGCGACGATTGCGCGCCATATTCCAGCATTTGAGCGCGCTCCGCATCGCTCAGATCGGCGTCGGTAACGGAAAAACTGGCGGGGTTGCCCCAGGTCAGCGCCTTGCCAATGCTGGGGAAGTCGGGCAGGAAATACACCCGCCCGAGATCGCTGATGCGTTCACTGGGCGAGGCGGCCTCGCTCCAATATTCGGCCAGGATGGTTAAGGCCTCTTCGCCCCAATTGACCTCGGTGATATAGCCACTGGTGGCGTTCAGCCCCTCGGTGAGGTGCTTGGCGAGTTGCTCCAACACCACCTGGGGTTCCAGACTCGCGCCCATATCCTGCGCGGCGGCATACAACCGCGAGAGTTCGTTGGCATTGGCCCGCACGGCGGTATAGAGTGTGGCGTTTTGCAGGGCGGCGGCGGTTTGGGTGGCAATCGCCGTAAGCAGGCGCAAATCCGAGTCGCGATATTCACGCTCGATTTGGTTGTCCCACAATTCAAAATAACCAATGGCCCGGCCATGCAACGCCACTGGCACGCTCACGGTCGCGCGAAGATCGTGCTGGATAAAGCTATCCCGCTCGAGCGGGGTCAGGCTCGCCTCGGTATAGCGGGTCACCAGCGGAGTGAGCGATTGGAGCACCTGCGCCAGGCGGGGATAATCGTTGAGCGCCCAGACTTGCCCCACCAACGCGCGGGGCGGGCGCGTCGCGTCGGCCTGAAATTCATATTCGGCCCGCAGGGTGTCAGTCGCTTCATCATAGGTGTAATAAATGAGGTCGCTCGCCCCGATGAAGTTCACCATCCGGCCCGAGACCGCGGCCATGGCCGCGTTGATATCCTGGGTCAACAACAAGTCCTGGGTACATTCATACAATAACATCTGCTCGGTGAGCCGCCGCTGGGTTTCGGCATAGAGCTGGGCGTTTTCGAGCGAGATGGCCACTTGCCCCGAGATGGCTTCGAGGAATTGCTGATCGGCCTCATTGAAAGCATAGGGCCGGTCGGATTGGACGGAGACCACCCCCAGGATTTGATCCCGCGCGCTGAGGGGCACCCCCAACCAGGCCCGGGCGGGACGCTTAAGATACTGGGTTTCAATGGGCAACGGGTTGACCTGAACATCGCCCACCAGCAAGGCTTTGCGGGTGTTGATCACCCAGCTATGGAAGCCGCCTTTGGTCAACGGCAGACGCACCACTGGCAGGCGTTGCCCATATTCAATCATCAACGCCACTTCAATCTCGCCCGCCGCGGGGTGATGCAAAATCACGGCGAAGGTGTCGGCGGCCAGCAGGCGGCTGACTTGTTCGTACAAGCGGGCCAGCAACACTTGCGTGTCGAGCACCCCGCCCACGGCCAGCAGGGTGTCGTACAACCCGGCCAGTTCCTTGGTTTTGCGCTGGGCCTCGGCAAACAGGCGCGCGTTCTCAATCGCCACCGCGGCCTGGTCGGCCAGCAACCGCAAAACCCACAATTCGGCTTCGGGGAAAGTATGCGCGTGGGAAAAGGTGAGGATCATCACACCGACCACGCGTTGCCCGATTTTGAGCGGCAACCCAATCACCGCTCCCTGACTGGCCAGCCGCGAGGTAGCCAACCACGGATTGTCGCGCGGGTTGGCCACCACCAGCATTTCGCCGGTGCGCGCCACCTCATGCGTCAACTCATCGGGAAGCGGCTCCTCCCACGCGAGATCCTCCCGCTCCCGATCCCACAACGTGGCCCCAAAAGTCAGTTGCCCGCTGCCAGTGGCGTTATATAGAAAGATGTAAGCATCCTGCGCCCCGTGCATTTGTTGAAACGCGCTTTTGAGGATGGTCTGGAGAACGATCGGCAAGTCCAGCGTTGAGGTGAGGATCAGACTGGTTTGCCGCACGGCCTCCAATTCGGCGGCGCGTTGTTGTTGAGCGGCAAACAAGCGCGCGTTTTGCAACGCCAGCGCGGCTTGTCCGGCAAAAGCGGCCAGCCGGGCGATATGTTCGGAATGATAAAAGTCTGGCTCGATTTTTTCGAGGGAGACAAAGGCCGCGACGCCTTCGGTTTGCAAGATGATGGGGGCGCCCACCCACGCGTGCAAGTAAGCTGAGGCCCCGGTCGGCATCCAACCCGGGTGCGTCGCGGTGTCCGCGATTAGATAAGGCTGGCGAGTTTGCGCCATCTGCGCCAAATTCGGCGTGGTCGTGATGTCCAGGGTGAGGCTTAATATTTCGCGGGGCAGGTCCGGGTCGAACTGCTCGTAACCCCGTGCCCGCACAAAATGCCCTCGCCCGTTTTCTACCAGCACCACGTTAGCCGCGTCACAGGGAGCCACCCGCGTCACCTGCTCAATGAGCCGATCAAGCACGGCCGCGACATCCAATGTGGCGCCGAGACTGGCCCCCACCTCGCGCAAGGCTTCCGCCAGTTCATGTTGTTCCCGCTCGGCTTCGAACAGCCGCGCGTTTTCCAGCGCCACGCCCGCCTGGTCGCCCAACGCGCGGGCCAGCCGCAAATCGGCGGGGGTAAAGTCACGCAAGGGGTCGGCGGTATACAGTTCGGCCAGCCCCACCGGGTGGCCGCCAGCCCGGACGGGGAAAATCACTGCCAGCGTTGCGCCCACCCGGCGCAACCGATCGGCCTCGACATTATCCGCTTCGGAGAGGCGCAGGATCAAAATTTCGTCACGCTCCAGCGTGTTTTGCAGGGTTTGAAAATTGGGCAGAGACCGCACCCGCCCGAGATCCGTTGGGGCCGCCGCACCCGCCTCGGCATAAATGGCGCGCGTGGTGAGCGTGTGTGACTTGGCCGCATAGGTGGAGATCTCACAATGCGCCACGCGTAAGGCGCGCGCCAGGGCCAGCGCCACTTGCCGGGTCATTTCATTCAAGTCCAGGGTGGACGCCACCGCCCGGGCCACATCCAGCAAGGTCGCCATCTCGCGCTCATGCTGACGCGCTTCTTCCAGTAAACGCAACCGTTCCAGCGCCGCAGCCGCCTGATAGGAAAAGGCCACCGCCAATTGGGCGTGATGCAAGGTATAGAAGCCGGCCTCCCGATAATCCAGATTAATCAGCCCCATGACTCGTTCGTTGGTCACGAGCGGGACGCCTAGCCAACAGCGGATGTAAGCGGTGCCTGGAACAACCTGCCAGCCGGGAACGGTCTGCGTATCGGCGAGGATGACCGGTTGCGCGGTTTGCAAAACCTGCTGGATGTGCGCCAGCGACGCCACCTGATATTTGACATGAATCTGCGTCTCGGCCTCAAACCCCCGCTGGGCGACGATATCGAGCAGGGTATCCGACAGCAACATGATGGAGGCGCTGTCATAGGGCACCACCCGCGCCAGTTGATCGAGGATGATGATGAGCGTTTGCTCCCGATCCAGCACCACGTTCAACGCCGTCGCCACATCGCGCAGGGTCTCGGCTTGCGTGCGCTGTTCGCGCTCCGCCGCAAACAAGCGGATACGCTCCCAGGCGTGCAGGATTTCGCGGCCCACCATTTGCAATAACACAAGATCGTGTTCGGCAAAAGCAAAAGCGGGCCGGGCATCAACGCCCAACACGGCCACCACCTGCTCACCATCCACCAGCGGAACACAGGCTTCGGAGGCCACCTGCCAACCCGCCGGGGCGATGAAGTCCGGGTCAGTGGCCGGGTCAGCCACAAGTTGCGGCAGGCGCGTGCGGGCCGCCCGACCAAAGACCCCGGCGGTGAGCGGCTGTTGATAGGGCAGGCTCAAGTGTTGGGCGCCCGTCCCGGCGGCCACCAATAAGATCAACTGGCCGGCCTTTTCATCAACTTCAAAAACCGTCACCAGTGGATAATTAAATTCTTCCGCCAGCTTTTCGGCCACCAACCGCGCGGCCATCTCCGGCGCCTGCACTGTGGACAGGCTTTGGGTTAACTCATGCGCAATGCGGAGCTGGGTACTCCGACGCCGTTCATTCTCAAATAAGCGCAGACGCTCCACCGCCATCGCCAACTGCCCGGCGATGGTGAACACCAACTGCTCATCGGTGTCAGTAAACGCCTCGGGCTGATCACTTTCGACATTGATCACCCCGATGACGCGCCGCCCCATGAGCAGGGGCACGCCTAAGACTGAGCCAGCGGGAGTCCCCGCCCCACGGGACACGGCCCCCGCGCGCTGGGGGCGGCCCGTGGCGATCACCTCGCCGACCAGCCCCGGTCCCGCCAGTGGGTCGGGGGCCAGAAGAGCGGGATGCGCGCCGGTCTCATCCACCATGATGAAGCCGCACTGCGACGCATGCAACGCGTGCGCGATGATGCCGGTGGCGTGGGTCAGCAAATCCGATTCTTCGGTCAGACTGGCGCTCGCCAGCGCAATGGCATGCAGCGCGCTGAGTTCCTGCAATTGCCGGCGGGCGGCCTCGAACAACCGCGCGCCCTCGATGGCGCTGGCCGATTGATCGGCCACCAGGCTGAGCAGGCGCAATTCGGCCACCTCAAACTGGCGCGGATAGGTGTAGGCCACATTCAACACCCCCACCACGCGCGAACCAAAAAGCAACGGCAGGCCGATCAATGCCCCATGTTCGGTGCGACCAGTTCCGGCAAACAGTGGGTGGTTTTTGAGATCGGACACGACAAAGGGCTTGCCGCTCCGCGCCACCGTGTAGGTGAAACCCTGAGGGCGCGGTTCAGGAAACTTTTCCGAGGAGCCGTCGGCCATGCGCGCCGCGCCCGAGCGCAGTTGGTCGGCATGATAAAGATATAGGTGCGCGTCGTGCACATCCGGCGCCAAACGCAACACATGCTTCAAGATGATGTCCAACACCTCGCCCAACTCGAGGTTGGAAGTCAGGCTCAAGCTCATTTGTCGCACGGCTTCCAGTTCGGCGGCCCGTTTTTCCGCGGCGGCAAACAACCGCGCGTTTTCAATGGCGATGGCGGCCTGATCGCCGAGGGAGCGCAAAATGCGCAGTTCGGATTCGGAAAAGCTGTGCGGGCGGGCGCAGGCCACGTTCATGACCCCCACCACCCGCGCGCCACTCTTAAGCGGAAAACTCGCCAGGGCGCCTTCCCGTTGCGCCGCGAGGGGGTGGCGGCGCAAGTCAGGAATGATGAGCGGGTCGCCACTGCGGGCCACGGTGGCGGTGATACCATCCGTGCGGGGTTCGCTATTGAGCGCCGGGGAGCGGCCGTCGAACCAGCGGGCGGCGCCGAAACTCAAGCGTTGGCCATCGTACAGAAAGATATGAGTGTCGTGGGCTTCCGCAACCACCTGAAAGGCGCTTTGCAAAATGGCATTGAAGACCGATTTAAATTGGAGGCTGGAGGTGAGGCTGAGATTAACCTGCCGGATGATTTCCAGTTCGGTGGATTGTTGCCGGACGGCTTCATACAACTGCGCGTTGTGAATAGCCAACGCCACCTGCCCGGCAAAATCGGCCAACCGTTCGAGGTGGATGGGTTGATAGAAATTGCGCTCGACCTTGTCGGCCGATAAGATGGCGATGACTTCCCCGCGATTGAGAACTGGCGCCCCGGCCCAGGAGCCGACATGTTGCCCGGCGGGAGTCTTAACCCAATCGGGGTCAGTCTGAGCATCCGCCACAATGCAGGGCTGGCCGGATTCGAGCACTTGGCGCAACAGGGGCGCGCCAGCGATGTCGAATTCGAGTTGTTCCAGATCTTCCAGGACAACCACGCCAAATTGCTCATACCCCCGATGGCGCGTCATCCGGAGGGTGCGCCGCTGGGCATCAAATAACATGACATTGGCGCTGTCATAGGGCAGGACGCGCTTCAACTCATCGAGGATTTTATCAAGCAGGCTGTTGAAATCGAGGGTGCCGGTCAGCGCGGTGCTGGCTTCGCGCATGGCCTCGGCCAACTGGCGTTGTTGCCGTTCGGTTTCGAACGCGTGGGCTTTGGCCACCGCCAGCGCCACCTGCCCGGCCACGCGCTCCCCCAGCGCCACTTCGGCCGGGGTGAAGACATGGGGTTGGGTAAAGCTAATGATGGCCGCGCCCAGTGGTTGTTCGCGGGCGATCAGGGGTAAGGCCAGGAGGGAACTGGCTTGAAATTCAACGGCAATATGGGGCGAGAGGTGGGGCGAATTTAGCGCGTCATCAATAATCAGCGCGTGTTGGGCGGTCAGCACCGAATGGGTGAGCGTGATCTCGTTATCGCCGGGGCGCACCAACGGGTAGCGCTCCCGCGCCGGGCCATAGGCCGCCGAGGGAACCGGGCGCTGATGGGGCGCATCCCAGAGGGTGATGAAACAGGCATCGGCGGCAAAAAGCGCCCCCAGCCGATCGGCAATCATCTGCAGGGTGGCCTGCAGGTCAGGCATTTCGAGCGCGGCATGGGCGATATCGTGCAGAACCGCCAGGGCTTCGTTAGCTTGCCGCAAATCATCCCGCTGCGTGGCAAGGGTCTGCGCCAGTTGCGCCCGCTCGGCCTCCAATCGGTGATAATCGGCATTGGCCGCCGCCAAAAACGCCTGCCACTCCGGCGGCAGCGCGGCGGGATCGTCCGCCAGTTGCGCCAATTGTGAGGCAAGCGCCGGATGCCAATGGAGAGGTGTTTGCCCGCTATCCATGGGGGGAGAGTATAGCGTATAGAAGAGCGGAACGCTAAGTAGCGCATTGGTCGGGGAACCAGGCGAATCAACAACCATGACGCGCAAAGTTTGACCTGCCGCCTCCCCTTTGGTAAAATACCTTAGAAGCGCGGGTGTAGTTCAGTGGTAGAACGCTTGCTTCCCAAGCAAGATATCATGGGTTCGAGTCCCATCACCCGCTCTACATCAACACGCGCCAATGAATGCTCATTGGCGCGTACTCTTCCTAAAAACTTGGATAATGGCGTATGCTATGCAAAATCGCTCTGAAACCAGTTTACAGGAAGAGATTCAAATGTCCACACAAGTTGCACCACGCATCACTCACCAAATGCCCGACCTTGCCGATTTCATAACGACTGAGGAAGCCGCTAAAAAACTTGGCTTTCACATTGAAAGCATTCGGCGAATGCTACGCAACAAAGAATTGGATGGCCTGAAAATGGGGCATGGTTGGCTTGTATCCCGCAAGTCCGTAGACAAGTATTTGAAAGAAACAGACGGGATGAATAAACGCGACCCTCGCAGAGGCAATCAGTAGCAACGCTTGTCTGAGAAAAACTTGACAGGCGTTTTTATTAGTGCTATCTTGTTGTGTATCGCAACAAGCGGTTTTTATTTACCCATGCTTGTTGTATATCACAACTACCTTACCAACTTCACAGCCTCCCGCCCGGCGGCGCGAACCCGACAAGAAGCAAGGACCACTGAGGGAACAGGGAGGAGCAATTAGTTCCATGTCCTCGCCCCAGCCCCCTACCCTTCACCAGCCCCGCTGTCACGGCAAACCTGGCAATCTTTGCAATCTGCAAACTCCATAAACCCAACACTCGAGCAGTCGGTGGGCGCGGCACCACTTGGGCTGTGAACCATGCGCGGTGGTGTAACGCGTTACACCACCCCCGGGCGAGAAATCACTGAGTTGGCTGATGATGAACACCATCAACCGGAACGAGAGAGCGGAGGGAAAAGATGAAAAAGCACGCTGTGCAAGCCCAAAAAACAACTGTCCGAGCGGTTCCCGCCCCCCAGGAAATGGCGTTGAAGACGCGTGGAACGGGCGTGGAGCGGCTATTGCCCACCTTGCGGGTCATCCAAACGCCCCGGCAGGCTCGCGCCTGGCTGGGTCTCTCACTGGCCGAAGTCGGCCGCGAGGTGGCGCGCTTGACCGGGCGCAAGCGGGCGTATGACAAGACCACCGTGATGTTTTGGGAGCGCACGCGCAGCACCGCCGCCGAAGTCCGCCAGGCCTACGCCACCCTCATCGCCAACCGGCTGACCCGGCTGTTGGGCC
>CAYUFY010000101.1:0-14536 GCA_964443795.1 uncultured Anaerolineales bacterium
CCATGAGCGCATACACGCCCACGCCCTGGCTAGGGGCCGTGGCGAGATTGAAGTAAGTATCGCGGTTGGTTGCCAGGGCCGTCCACTTCACGCCATCGTAGAAGTAAATTGTCAGACCCGTTTCGGTGGCACCTGCCACCAACACATCGTTGCTCAAGTATTGAATGCTGATGGTGCCCGTGATGAGCGGCGTGTTGGGCGTGGCCAGCAGACTATAGCCCTGCCCGATGACCGTGCGCCCGGCGGGCAGACTGGGCAAACCGGCCATGCCTTGAATGGTGTAGAACTGACCCTCCTGGAAGACGATGGGATTTTCGGTGAAGAAAATCATCTGTCCATCCGGCGAGACGATGGGCGCGCCGCCCCCGCGTAGAGCGCCGCCCCCGCCCCGCAAGGCCCCGCCGCCCCCGCGGAGTGCGCCACCCCCGCCGCGTAACGCGCCCCCACCGCCCCGCAGAGCGCCAGAGTTGCCGCCCATGCTGTAGGCAATAATCGTCTCGCGGCGTGGGTCTAACTCAGTGGGGGCCGGATTCTCGTTGGCAACCCACACCTGCACATGGCCCGCTTGCGAAGGGTCAGTGAGATGGAATGTGCCCGTGTAGGTTCCGTTGGCTTCGGTCAGCACAATCGCCGAAGTGGCGGCGCCATATTCGGGATACAACTGCGCCCGCAACGTCAGCCCGGGAACGGCCAAGCCCACATTCAAATTGAGGGTGAGTGTGTTGACCGGCGCAATTTGGATAATGGGATTCCAGGTGGCATCATATTTCATCTGCACCCGGTCATCGCCCAGTTCGATGGTCTCGCACCCGAACTGTCCCTGAGTGCGGTCAAAGATGCACAGATAGTCGCTAGGTTGAGCCCCGTGGGCCACTACCCGGTTTTGTCCGCCGAACGGCGAGCCGAGGTCAATGAGATATTGACTGTTGTGGAGCAGGTAGGCGCGGGCCTCGCTGGAGGCCACATCTTGATTCAAATAGTCGGCGTAGAAAGTCGGGTCTTCCAGCGCGGCGGTCGGGGTGTACGGGGCATTGATGGTGACCGCGGTAAAGTCATACGGCATGAGGCCGGGGCCATCGAGCCGCGCGGTCGGCGTGATCAAGCCAGGATACCACAACCGCATGGTTTGCCATTCGGTACGGCCCAGCGAGCGCGCCGGGAGCGTTTGGCCGCAGTTCGTGTTCCAGTAAGTCTGGTCAAAGATAAAGTTGGGGCCGAGGGGGTCGTTGTAGATATCACCCATCGCGCTCCCTTTGCAGGTCGTCACGGGAATCAGATTGCCGTTGTTGTCGAGGCCCAGATAGGTGTCATCATGGAACAGCAGATAGTGGCTGAGTTCGTGGGCGAGGATCAGCGGCCAGTCGTCGCCGATATTCTGGCCGGGCCGCCCATAGCGATTCCACGTCGAGCCGATGGTCACCTGGCCGGAGCCGTATTCGATAGTGTTGGTGAGAATCTTGTCCGGAGTGACCGTGAGCACATTGCCACCCTGAATGGCGAAGGGGCGGATGCGGTTGTTGGCTTTGATGACAATGTGGCTGTACCCCCACTCGTCCGCATTCTGGAAGACGTTGATGTTGCCCAGCGCCATCTGCCCGTCGGTGAAGTTGTAGAGATATTCCGAGGCGCGATGCAGATTGTCTTTGATTTGTTCGATGTAAGACGTATTGGGCGAAGCATCCCATTCCAGTGAGACATTGAGGTCGAACAGGTACAGCGGCTTGGCCGAGGAGACGGTGAGCGTTTGGACGCCATTGGTGGACATGGTGTAAGCGTTCAAGCCATTGATGGTCGCTGTGCCGTTGGTGTAATAAAGTGTGTAGTTATTGGTGGTCGAAATGGGATAAAGCGCGAGCAGGCGGTCACCAGTGGTGATGACTCCGCGCCCCTGTAAAAAGCCCTGTGTGTCGGTGGTGAACGACTGGCCTAGGTCGCTGGTTAGGAGCGCGCCCCCCACCGTCTTGCCCGCTGGTAGACGATAGATGCTGGCGCCGCCAACCGGACTGCTGTTATACATCACCCGGATTTGAGTGCCCCGTACCCGGAACGGGAAGGTTTGCGAGGCATAACTGCCATACACGTAGGGGCCGGCTAAGGCCTTCGAGCGGAGGGTCAGGCTCGGCACAGCCTGAATGCGAAAAACGACATTGTCACTTTGGCCAAAGAATCCATCCGCGCCCACATCCCAGTTGAAGATGCGGGTCACACCAGCCAGCGTGGTGGTGAGGTTAGTGGTGACCGTGCCGCTGGTCGCGGTGGCCGGGAACCATTGCCCGCCGCCGTCCGGTGAATACAACGCGCGGATGAGACGCACCGGCGCGCTGATGGGGTCGGCGAGGGTGTAAGTAATGGGGATGGTGATCGCGGTTTGAATGCGGCCCGCCGAATAGAAATCGGCGTTGAAGGGTGGGGTGGGGCGCATCACCCGCACGGTGGGGATAGCGCCCGGGCCGGTGCGTCCATCGCGCAAATTGCGATACAGGTTGTTTTTAGAACTGCTCCCGGCGGCTAAATCCAAATCGCCGTCGTTATCCATGTCGCCGAGCGCGATACTCACCGAAGTAGCCACATTGCTTGACCAGGCGGCGAGGGCGTTGAGACTGCCGCCGCTATTCACATACACCCGAGCTGATTCACCGGAAGCCCCAGCGACCAGATCTAAATCTCCGTCGCCATCCATATCGCCCCAGGCGAGTGCCGCCGTGGTGACGGATTCGATGGAAGACCACACCGCGCTGGTGGTCAGCGAACCATTGTCGTTGCGGTAGATCCGAATCGGTGAACCATTGTTGCCCGCCGCCAGGTCAAGGTCGCCATCGCCATCCACATCGCCCCAGGCCACGGTCATGGTCCAATCCGTTTCGGTGGAAGTCCACACGCCGGTGGCGGTGAGTTGACCACCATTGTTGCGGTAGAGGCGATTAGGTTGGCAGTTGGTGCCGAAGCCGGAACAACCATTGCCTACGGCGAGGTCAAGGTCGCCGTCGTTGTCCACATCGCCCCAGGCAATGCTTTCAACATAGCTGATGTCAGTGGTGGAGTAAGCGGGGGTGGTGGTGAGGGTCGTGCCGTTGTTGAGGTACAACTTGCTGGGAGCGCCATTGTTGCCAGCCATTAAATCAAGGTCGCCGTCGTTGTCCACGTCGCCCCACGCAATACTTTCGGTGGTGTCGGTGGCCCCAGCCTGCCAATCGGGCGAGGTATTGAGGGTCGTGCCTGTATTTAGATAAACCCGTTCAGCGCCCGGGTTAAAGCCATATCCAACCGCTAGGTCAAGACGACCATCGCCATTCATATCCCCCCAGGCGATTTCTGAAACGGTATCTGATAACACTGAGGTGTAGAACGGGGTGGAGTCGAGCGTGCCGCCGTTGTTGCGATATAGGTTGATGGGCGCGCCAAAATTGCCGACGGCTAAATCCAAATCGCCGTCGCCATCCACATCGCCCCACGCCAACGCCCGGTTGTTGTTGGAATTGGCGGCGGTCCAGAAGGCTTGCGGGTTGAGGGTGGTGCCGTTGTTATCGTAGACGCGCGCGGGGGAAGTGGGGCTGACGGCGGCGAGGTCGAGGTCGCCATCGTTGTTGTAATCGCCCCAGGCAATGCTTGAGACATCGTCCGGCACGGGTGAGGCCCAAACCGCCGTGGGGTTCAAAGTAGTTCCAGTGTTTGGGTAAATGGCTGTGCCCACCGTCAAATCCAAATCGCCATCATTATCGTAATCAACCCAGCCCACACTTTGCGCGACGGCGCTGGTGCCAGTGGCGGTGAAGACCGGATTGGCCGTGAAGCCGGAGGCGCTGTTGCTGAAAACCACGGCGGCGGTGGCGCCACTGACCGCAACATCTTGGTAACCATTGCCGTCCACATCGCCCCACGCGAGACTATAGACAAACACTGAAGTATTGGAAGTGTAGGTAGGTGTCACGGCCAGCGTTGTGCCGGTGTTGCGAAAAACGCGCAGGAACCCGCTGTATTTTCCTTCCGCCAAATCGAGGTCGCCATCGCTGTCGTAATCGCCCCACGCTAGTGCGGTAGTGTTGCCCGCAGTCGCATTCAAGGTGAGGACGGGTGAGGCAGTGAAACCGGTGCCAGTGTTGGTAAAAATCAATGTTGGCGCAAAATAACGCCCCACCGCCAGGTCAAGATCGCTATCGCCATCCACGTCGCCCAGCACAACACTGCGGACTTGAGTGCTTATGAGTGCCGACGAATATACCGGGGTGGTACCAAGCGTGCCAGTCTGGTTGCGATAAACTTGAATAACGTTACACGAAGTCGAACAGTCAAGGCCAACCACGAGATCAAGATAACCATCGGCATTTATATCGCCCCAGGCGAGGGAAGCGACGCTGGTGATGATGGCTGAGGACCAGGCCGGTGTGGACACGATAACCCCGTTGTTGTTGAGGTAAATGCGCGTCGGGGCGCTTGTAGAGTTCCCCACCGCCAAATCCAGGTCGCCGTCATTATCCACATCACCCCAGGCAACGGCTTTGCCGTTTTGCGTCAGCGACGATGACCAAACGAGCGTCAGCGCATCAGAGAGATTAGCTTGCACCGGGGCCACGGGCGCCAAAGCCCACAGCATTAGCCCCACGCCCAGCCCTGCTAACAGCATCGGCACAGCCAGCCCCACCCCACGCTGGATGAATGATCGGTAAGAGATTGACTGCAACATGGCTAATTCTCCTGAATGCTTCGGGTTAGTCTGGACCTGGACTGCTGAATAAGCGGCGAATAGAGTCTACCCCTGAATACTGTCACAAAGCAATAACCATATTTACCCCCTCCAGTAAGTCTCAGTTTGTCAGTATCCCGTGGAATTTCTGACAAATTTTCACACCGGGGTGACGGCATAATCCGGCAGGTTTTTTTCCAGCCGCCGGATGGCGGGCGTGGCGTAAACGAGGAGAGTGGAGATGAGGATGAGAGAACCAGTTCCGAGGAGGACGAGACTCATCCCCGCGCCGGGGGCGCGCCCCACCAGCTGGGTAGCCCACGCCCACGCGGGCGCGGTTTCCCCGCGCGTTAATCCCGGTTCAAGGATTCTATCCACCAATGGCCCGGTCAACAGAAACGAAGTGGTCGAGCCAAGATAGCCCAATTGCGCGATGATGCCGAAAATCCGGCCTTGCAAGTCCGGCGGGGTTTTGAGTTGCAGGATGGACATGGAGAGCGCGTTCAACATGGGGAGCGGGGCCATAAGACAAAACAGCGCGAGACCCAAACTCCACGGCGCGCGGGCTGTGGCATAGACCAAAATCATCGCGCCGGTGAACAGCAACCCCGGCAGGAGCGTGTGCAACCGCGGCCGCGTGCCACCCCACCCGGCAATCAGCACGGCCCCGGCCAGCGCCCCGGCGCTCATCGCGCCCAGCAGCTGCCCGGCCAGCGCCTCATCTCGTGTCACTAACACCAGATAGGGCAAGGATAAACTCAGCGGGCCGTTGAGCAGAAAATTGATGAAGGTGAGATAGAGAATGAGATAGAGCAGGGGGCGACGCGCGTTGAGAAACCCCCAGCCCGCGTGCCACTCGGCCCACAGATTGCCCCGGGCCGCATGGCTCTCGGGGCTGGGCGGGGTGGGGGGAATATGCACGAACATCACGGCGCTGATGGCGACTCCAAAGGTGGCAATGTCCACCAGCATCACGCCGGTCACGTCCATAAGTGTGTAGAGCCAACCGGCCAGCACCGGGGCAATCACCCCGGCCAGTGGGAAGGCGATTTCTTTGATGGCGTTGGCGCGCTCCCGCTGGTTTTCGGGGACGAGGAGCGTGGTGGTGGCATCCTGCGCCGGGCCTTGCAGAATGGCGAACCCGCCATTGAGCAAGGCCACCCCATACAACACCCACAGGTGAAATTGCCCGGTGATGAAGGCCAGAATCAGGAGCAACGTCCCCAGCGCTTGCCCGGCATCGGCCAACATGAGCACGCGCTTGCGGGGCCAGCGGTCCACCAGCACTCCCATAACACTGCCGCCCAGCATCCCCGGCAGTTCGTTGAAAAATTCGGTCAGCAACAGGGGCGTGGCTTGCCCGGTGTGATGGAAGACCCAAAAGCCCACCGCAATCGTGGTCATCCGACTGCCGATGAGCGAGAGGGTTTGCGTGACCGTGAGGACGTAAAACGCGAAGTGACCGCGCGGGGCGCGCATGGGTTAGAGCAACATCACCACGCGCTGTTTGTGGCTCCCCAGCTCAGTGTACAGCGCGTCGAGTTGGGCTTTGCTCTCGGCGGTGAAGGTGACTGTGACGGCCAGATATTTGCCGCCATTGCTCAGGCGCGAGGTGGTCAGACTGGCATCCAGCGCCGGGACGTGCTTGCGGACGATTTCGACCACAAACGCTTCAAACGTCTCCGGCTCGCGCCCGATGGCTTTGAGGGGAAACTCACAGGGGAATTCGAGTAAAGAGTCTTCGGTCATGGTTTTTGCTTATGATATGGATTGCTGGTTACGCACAGTCATGCCCGCACGCTTTTGGCGGGCATCCAAAGCGGCAATTGGCAAAAGGGGGTTGGATGCCCGCTACGAGCGCGCGGGCATGACCAGCCAAGCCCACGTTTACAGCGCGAAGCGTGACCAATCCAGCCAACTGCGTAAGGTGAATTACAACTTCTCAATCGCTTCTGGGGTGCCCACGGCCAGGCCGGTCACGTTGGCTTCAATGCGTTTGAGCAAACCCGTGAGCACTTCTTTGGGGCCAAATTCGATAAACGTGGTCACGCCCTGAACCAGCATAAAGCGCACGGATTCAGTCCAGCGCACGGGCGCGGTGAGTTGCGCGGGCAGGTCGGCGCGGTAGGCGGCCTCATCCGTGAGGGGCGCGGCGTGGACGTTGCCCACCACTGGGGCGCGCGGTGCGGCAAAGGGGAGCGCGTTCACTGCCTGAGCAAATTCATCCACGGCCGATTGCATGAGCGGTGAGTGCGCGGCGATGGACACCGGGAGTTTGAGCGCTCGCTTGGCCCCGCGCGCTTTGGCCAGTTCCATCGCTTTAGCCAGCGCCGTCGCGTCGCCGGAGATGACGACCTGGCCGGGGGAGTTGTCGTTGGCGACTTGCACCACGCCGCCAGTGATGTGGCTGGCCTCGGCGCAGACTTCGGCGAGGGGCGCGGCATCCAGATTGAGAATCGCCGCCATCCCGCCGGGCGCGCGTTCCCCGGCGGCTTTCATCACTTCCCCGCGTTTCCGCACCAGGCGCACGCCATCCGCAAAGGTCAACACGCCGGCGGCCACCAGCGCGGTCACTTCGCCGAGCGAATGCCCGGCCATGTAGGCGGGGGGCACGGCACCGTGCTTTTCTTCCAGCGCCCGCAGGGCCGCGATGGAGCAGACGAGCATGGCTGGTTGTGCGTTGATGGTGTCGGTAAGTGTGGGCTCCGGCCCCTCCCAACACAAGGCCGAGAGCGCAAAGCCGAGCAGGTCGTCGGCTTCGGCAAAGGTGCGGTGCGCGGCGGGGGAGGTTTGCGCCAGTTCTTTGCCCATGCCCACAAATTGCGAGCCCTGGCCGGGGAAGACGAAGGCGGTGGTGGCGAGAGTAACCATGATTATCCGGGGAGAAAGGAAGCAATCAATAAGTGTGTAGATGGGTAAGGGGGTCAGCCGGGCAGATATGAAAAAGGCCGTGCATGACACGGCCTTGAAGTTTGGTCTTTGGAACTTGGGATTTGGGCGTTAGCCCGGCCCTTTAGCCCTTCTCTTCTTTCTTCTTCTCGATGATTTCCTTGCCGTCGTAGAAGCCGCACTTGGCGCAGACGGTGTGGTGCAGGTGCATCTCACCGCAGTTGGAGCAGGCGACTAGGCCGGGCAGGGTGAGGGCATCGTGCGAGCGGCGGCGGTCGCGGCGGCCGGAGGAGTGTTTACGTTTGGGATGGGGAGGCATGAGATAAGTCCTTTACTTTCTTATTCACAAAATAACGCCTGCCGAGCGTGCTGGCAGGCAACATTAACTGACCGGATTATAAAGGGCGGGTGAAAGAACTGTCAAGGATTGGGTGGCAACCCTTTGTCGGCGCGGAGCTTGGCGATGCCGTTGCGCACCTGGGTGGTGGACTTGGTCATCTCGATTTCGAGCCGGTTGAGCACTTCGAGCGCGTAATCGTCGGCTTCGGCGCGCACACGCTCGGCGTCGGCTTTGGCATTTTGCAGGATCTGCTCAGCGCGGGATTGCGCGGCCAAAGTCACCGAGTCGCGATCCACCATTTGGTCCACTTTTTCCTTGGCCAGTTGCACGGTGCGCGCGGATTCTTCCTGCGCCTGCGCCATGATCCGGTCGCGTTGGGCCAGCACTTGCTGGGCTTTCTTCACTTCTTCGGGGATCGAGACGCGCATCTGGTCAATCAATTCCAGCACGCGGTCTTCGTCCACGGTGAGCAGGCGGGTGAGCGGGATGGGCCGCCCAGCGTTGAAAACTTCTTCCAGACGATCAACGAGATGCAAAATATCCATGGGAACCTCGGTTAGGCAACGGCAAAAAGATACACCGATTGGGCGGGGAAAGCAATTCTAGTCAGATGCCAGACCTCAGCCGCGGATGAGGGTGCCGGGGGCGGCCTGACCGGTGAGCGCCGCCCGGACGACCTGCGGCTCCTCCCCGGAGAAGATGCGGATTTGCACTCCCGGTACGGCTTCGGCCAGCGCCAGCATTTCGCTCACCTTGCTCGCCATGCCGCCGGTCACGTCGGTGGCCTGCGCGCCGCCGACGTGAGGTAAGGGCGACGCATGCGCCGCCCCTACAATTTCGGGAATGATCTCGCCATCGGGCCAGCGCGTCAGTACCCCGGCATCCGCCCCGGCCAGCAGAATCCGCTCGGGGCGCAGATGAACCGCCAAATAACGGAACACGTCCTCGGTGGAGACAATCGTCCCGCCGCGCGCGGTGTCCACCGCCACATCGCCAAAGACCAGTGGGATGAGGTTGTGGTCGAGCGCGGCCTGGATGGGCGCGAGGGCCAGCGATTGAATCAGCCCGTCGTGACAAACGACCGAGGCCGAGGGCGGGCAGTTGACCACGGGCAAGTCGGCCTCCCGCGCGGCCTCGACCACCAGCCGATTGAGCAGACCCGCGACGAATTGCACCTCGGCGAAACCCCGCCACTCGGCGGGGGTCGTGACCCCGGCGCGGGTGCCGTGTTTCCGCGCTTCGGTGTGCCCATACGAGCCGCTCCCGTGCCCGAGCAGGATTTTTAAATCCGGGCGGTCAGCGCGCGCTTCGGCAATCTCCAGCATTAGCCGCATGAGCACGCCCGGGCGGGGTTCGCGGAACGAATTTTTATTGGTGATCAGCGAGCCGCCGAGTTTGAGGAAGAGGAGCATGATTTAGAGTAGGGAGGTAGAGTTAGAGTTAGAGTTAGGTTTTACCCTAACTCTAACTCACAACAGTTCCAATCACCCGCACCGCCCCCGCGCGCTCCAGCGCGAGCCGCACACGGTCTTCGGTTTCGGGGGTGACGAGGGCCAGCATATTGCCGCCGCGCCCGCCGCCGGAGAGCTTGGCCCCGAGCGCGCCCGCCGCCCGCGCGGCCTCGACCAATGTATCGAGTTCCGGGCAAGAGACGGTGAGGGTTTGGAGGAGGGCGTGGTTGCGGTTCATTAATTCGCCCAATGTCGGGACGTTCAATTGAACGCCCCGGCCCTCGATGAGGGCGCGCGCCTCCCGCGCAATGTCGCCAATGTCCGCGAAAATTTTGTCGTACCGCGCGGGGGCTTGTTCCCACAACGCCCGCACATCGGCGACGGCGTGTTTGGTGGGGCTGTGAATGCCGGTGTCGGCAATGAGCAGGTGAATGGGCTGAGCCACGGTGAAGGGAATAATGGTAGGGGCGTTCAATTGAACGCCCTTACCGCCTTTGATGAAATATACCGGTTGCTCATAAGCAATGACGGTGTTATCTATGCCCGAGGGGGTGCCGTGCAGGAGCTTTTCGGTTTCGTAAACAATGGATGAGATTTGAGCATTGGAGAATTGGAGATTGAGAGATTGCGAGAGGGCGCGGACGAGGGCGACACAGACCGCCGCGCCGGAGCCGAGGCCCGAGGCGAAGGGGATGGTGGAATCCACCGAGATGGTCACTCCATCGGGGAGCGGCACGCCCGCGCGGGCGCAGGTTAATAACGCGGCGGCGGATAGGACATCGTTGGGGCCGCCGTCAATCGCCCGATAGCGGCGATTGAGGTTGAGGGCTTCAATCCACAGACTCCCCTCACCCCCGGCCCCTCTCCCGGTGGGAGAGGGGAGAAGGGTGGCGGTGGCTTGGACTTGCGTGACGGGGACGGCGAGGGCGGGCTGGCCGTAGACGACAGCGTGTTCGCCGAAGAGGATGATTTTGCCGGGGGCGGTGGCCGTGGTCATGCTGGGGTGTTGAGGTACATGATGAGGATGACGGACAGCCCCCACAGTAGGAAGGTGATTTGGAGCGGGCGGTCGGTGAGCACCAGTTCGTCGGGGGCACCGCCTTCGCCTTTCATGTGGATGAGGTAGAGGTAGCGGAAGATGCTGTAAAGCACGAAGGGGATGGTGAGCATCATGCTGTGGTTTTGCGGCAGGTTGGGGGCGGAGAAGGTGTAGAGCGAATAGCCGATGACGGTGGCGGTGGAGACAATGCTAATCATCTCGTCGAGGAACGGCAGGCTGTATTCTTTGAGGACGGTGCGGGTTTCGCCGCGCCCATTTTGCAATAGGATCAGTTCGCCGCGCCGTTTGCCGAAGCCCATGAAGAGGGCCAGCAGGCCCATGCAGATGTAGAGCCACGGGGAGAAGCGGGCGACGGTGATGATGACCACCCCGGCGCCCACGCGGAGGAGGAAGCCCAGCGCGATGAGGAGCACATCGAGAATGGGCGTATTTTTGAGCCAGAGGGAATAGAACAAATCTTTAATGAGATAGATGAGCGCGATGAGGCCGAAGCGCCAGTCGAGCCACCCGGCGAGGGGCAGGGCGATGAGGGGCAGAACGCCAGCGGCCAGATAGGCGACATTTTTAGGCAGACGGCCCGAGGGCAGTGGGCGCTGGCGCTTTTTGGGGTGCTGGCGATCCTTGTCAATATCAATGAGATCATTGATGACATAGACCGCGCTGGAGAGCAGGCACATGAGCGCGAAGCCCGCGAGGGTGCGCAAGAACGGCTCGGGTTTAAAGAGTTGCAGGTCAAAGACCAACGCGGCGAAGATGACGCCGTTTTTGACCCACTGTTTGGGGCGCAGGGTTTCGAGGAGCGGGAGGAGCATGGGGAGATTATAAAAGAGAAAGGAAGAAGGAAGAAGCAAGCAGGCTGAAGGAAGTGTGGTCAAAGGCCAATGTTGGGGAGCAAGCCAACGCGCGGGAGCGGATTAGTTTGAAAACAAATTCACCCGCACCCCCCACGCCAGCTGACGGCCTCACTTTTCATTTGTCATTTATTCGCAGGGTGCTAGAATATATTTATCGAGAGGATAAATCATGGCTAACTTGCAGACCCTGACCTGCCTGAATTGTGGCGGGAAGTTGGAGACCGATAAAGACCCCGGTGAAACATTTGCTTGTGACTATTGTGGGGCGACCCTCACCGTGCCGGGGGCCGAGGGGGAGCGCGTTATTGAGAACGTGGTGCTGGTGTTGGAAGAGTCCGCGCCGCCCCCGCCGCCGAGTTGGATTGCCGAACAATTGCCTCAGGTGGAAGATGCGATTGACGCGCGCCTCGATGATTTGAAAACCGACAAAGCGCGCTTGAAAGAAGCCGCTCGCAAGATTTGGTTGCACGCCTTGAAAAAGAAAGACGGCGATTGGGACGAGGTGACGAAGGAGTTAAGTTATCTGGTCCGGGAGGCGAAGGATATTTTCGAGGTCGCGGCGGGCTACCTCACCGACTCGCGTTCGGAAGTGCGCGACTTCATCGAGCCAATTATCACCGTGACCCGCAAGAGCGCCGATGCCCGCCCGCTGGTCGAAACCGTGCAATCGTTTGGGCAGGCCATGGCCGAGGCGCAGGGCGGCGCAGTGCCCGGCAACCTCGACTCATTCTCGATGCCTTCCATGACCCCTCCGGCCAAACCTCAGCGCCCGGTCTGGCAGATCGCGCTCATCGTCGCCGGGGTAGGGTGCTGTGTGTTGCCCATTCTCGCCGCGCTATGCGTGACGATGGTGAGCATGGCGATAGTGTTTATGGGACGGTAGATTGGAAAGATTCAACTTGTACACGGATTGCACGGATAAACCAGATAGCACGGATGATATTAACAAAAAATCCGTGCCATCCGTTAAATCCGCGCAATCCGTGTACCCCAAAAGAGATTTATCTTAAGGAGACTCAATGGCCGACGAATTTACCGAGCTGACACTCCGAGTCCGCAAGTGGGACGAGGCCAAAGGCTATTACCCAGTCGAAGCCGAGGCGGGCGATGGAAGCCGCTATGAAGACGGGCGGTTAACCATTGACAAGCAAGCCTTGTTGCAATTGGATTTAAACCCGCTGGGCTACGGCGAGGCGCTCTTCAACGCGCTGTTCGCCGGGGAAATCCGGCGGGCCTACGACAAAACCACGGCGCGCGCGGAAGCGGTGACCGGGGGGCGCTTGCGCGTGCGGTTTTGGGTGGATAACGACGCAGTGGAGTTGCACGCCATCCCTTGGGAGCGGCTTTATCACCTCAGCCGGGGCAACTTCGTCCCGCTCACCACTTCCACCAACACGCCCTTCTCGCGCTACACCAGTCTGGAAACGCCCGAACCCGCGCCGGTGAGCGAGCGCCCGCTGAAAATCCTCGCGGCCATTGCCAACCCCAACAATTTGCCGGGTGGCCTGGCCCCCGCCGATGCGGAACGTGAACTGAGCATTCTGCACGATGCCATCGGCGATTTGCGCGCAAACAAAGATGTTGAAGTGCGCATCCTGCTCGGGCGCAGTGACCTGCCGGGCGGGGTTTTGGCCCAGTGGCAAGCCGAGGGTTACAAAATCATCAAGGAACCGACCTCGCTCGCCAACATCAAACGGTATTTGCCCGGCACGCACGTCTTTCATTATATCGGGCATGGCGCGTTCAAGCCTGCCGAGCGCGGCGAGGGCGTGGCCGCGTTGTATTTGGAGCAGGATGATGGGACGTATGCGCGGGTCATAGATAGCGAGATTGTTACCACCTTCTCCGCCCTCGGGAATTTGCCCCACCTGGTGTTTATGGTGGCCTGTGAGAGCGCGACCCGCGACGCGGCGGCCTCGCACCCCTTTGTGGGTCTCGGCCCCAAGTTGGTGCAAGCGGGCGTGCCGGTGGTGGTGGCCATGCAAAAACAAGTGCCTGTGGCCCTCGCGCGCGACCTGACCGGTGAGTTCTATCGCCGCCTCATCGAACACGGCGAGGTGGATCAGGCCCTCAGCCAGGCCCGTTATCTCATCTTCAAGCCCAAAGAAACGGATTGGAGCATTCCGGTTATCTTCTCCCGTCTGCGGGGCGGAAAATTGTTCAAGACCACTCAGGATATCGAGGAGGAAAAGCGAATGGCAGAAGAACAAGGCAACAAGCAGGAAGTCAGCGGCAACGACAATGCGGTGGTGCAGGGCAGTAATAACACGACCAATGTCAATAAAACCGCCAAGCAAGAAGGCGGCGTGAATTTCAACATCTCTGGCGGTGGAAATTTTTCCATCGGTGGTGATGTGGTCGGGCGTGACAAAGTTACTAACACCACGGTTAATTACGGCGCGGGCGTGGACCCGAACAAGATGGCCGCTTTGTTGAAAGAATTTGAAGGCATCAAAAAGAAAGTGGCTAATCTGGATGGCGTCGAGGACGAAGATAAAGACGACCTCAAGACCAATGTCCAGCGGTTGGAAGATGAAGTTAAAAAGGGCGATGGCGCGGATGCAACCAAAGCGGAAAAGGCTATCAAGAAAATTGCCGCGATGTCGGATGACATTCTCAAGGTTGTGGTTGCCACGCTGACCAACCCCGCCGCCGGTGTGGCCAAGGCGATTCAGTTAATAGCGGAGAAGGCGAAAAGTTAATTACTAATTACCAATTACCGATTTAGTAATTGGTAATTGGGCGCTCCATGCCCAAATCCCGCCTCGACCTCCGCCTCCACGCCCTCGGCCTGACGGATTCGCGCGAACAGGCGCGGCGGCTCATCATGGCGGGCGAGGTGTTGGTGGACGGCCAACTGGTGGACCGCCCGGCGACCAACGTGGCCGACGAGGCCACCATCGTACTTAAGACCAAGCCGCGTTTTGTGAGTCGGGGCGGGGATAAGCTTGAAGCCGCGCTGGCGCATTTTCACATTGACGTGACCGGGCTGGTCTGCGCCGACGTAGGGGCCTCCACTGGCGGTTTCACCGACTGCCTGCTTCAGCGCGGCGCGGCCAAAGTCTACGCGATTGACGTGGGGCATGGCATTTTGGATTACCGCCTCCGCACCGACCCCCGCGTGGTGGTGAGGGAGGCGACGAATGCGCGGTATGTTGAACAACTGCCCGAATCGGTGCGGTTTATTTCGATAGATGTTTCTTTTATTTCGTTGAAAGTGTTATTGCCGGTGGTGAAGAACTGGCAGGCCTCACCCCCTAC
>CAYUFY010000102.1:0-14515 GCA_964443795.1 uncultured Anaerolineales bacterium
ATGCTGGTAACACCAATGCCTACCCCTCCAGCGCCCAAACGTCTATCCGCATTGACCCAACTACCAGACCTGCTGACCCCTGGTGGGATGTCAACTACGCCTACAAACGCGATATTGCTATTCAGAACAACGAGACGGGTCAAATTTTGCCAACGGGCTATCTGGTGGGCAAAGTCTTCAATGTGGGCACCAACCCTACTGCGGCGGAGATTTATAACGGTTCACAATCGGCGACCAAATGTGACGACTTGCGCGTGGTGGTCAACAACACTACCGAACTGAACCGATTGGTGAAAAATTGTAGCGCCTCCGAAGTTGTCATTTGGTTCCGCACTCAAGCCGATATTGCCGCGGGAGCGACCGACAATACCACCTATCAACTCTATTTCGGCAACCCCAGCACCAGTTCGCCACCCGCCGACCCTGATGAAGTCTGGTATCCGTTCTGCGAAAGCGATAGCGCCTATTGTTTGTATTTCCAAGAAGGCACTGGCTCAACCGCTTATGACTCAAGCGGCAACGGAGGAAATTGCTCAATTGACCCATCGGTCACTTGGTCTACAGGTAAATGGGGATACGCGTTAGAGTTTTTCCGAGCCAATGCGGGCGACTCGCAGTCATTGAATTGTTCAGACATTAACCAGTCTAGCAGTTTTACCATCGAATTCTTGTACTGGATTACATCGGATAGTGGCGGAAGAGTGGCTCGGCGATCAAATTGGCTGATTTGGGATGACGGACGCATTTGGTTTGAAAGGTGGTGTCCTGGCTGTGGCAGTCAACGACGCAGTAATTTTGATTTGAAGAGTAACAATGCTTACACCAATCGCTGGAATCACATTGCTGTCACTTATGATGGATGCAATACGGTTCAGTTTTACTTGAACGGCAACCTAGACTCTACCCAAACCTTGGATGGTTGCGGACTTAATGCTTATGGAGGGCCACTTCAAATTGGCTCTGGTGAGGGGATTAGTCAGATCAAAGGGAAAATCGCCGGGTTGCGGATCTCCAACGGTGTCAAGACCAGCTTCCCGTACGCTGCCTTTGTCAACATCTTCAACGAGCCAACCCTTACTTTTGGGAATGCAATTCAACCACCAGTTGTAGGCGAACCCGATTTAGTCTTGATTGACTTGACCACCTACCCCAATCCTGAAGGCGGATTCTTGGTGCAGGCCGTGTTCAAGAATCAAGGCACGGTAGAAACCCAAAACGGCTTCTACGTTGACTTGTATCGAGACACTGCCCCTATCGGCCCCGGCACGACGAACAGCGTGCAGTTCTGGGTCAACGACTCAGTCGCGGCGGGCGCGGTCGTTACAGTCACGACGATTATCACTGACGTATCTCTGCTCAATGCCCCAAATGGTTTGCGTGTGCCCATTCAACTCGCTCCGGCCAGCGAAATCACCGGCACACTATTCGCGCAAGTGGACTCGACCGGGGTCGTGGGCGAAGACGACAACGACAACAACATCTCCACGACGGGCGTGGAGGTTTGTCTGGCGACGGCCGATGCCTACGAGGGTAACGACACCTACACGGCGGCCAAGACCATTGCGCTCAACGCCTCGCAACTGCACAACTTCACCACTATGAGCGATGGGGACTGGATAAAGTTCGTCGCGCAAGCCGGAAAGCAATATCGTATCGCCACATCCAATCTTGGTGTTGCTGCAGATACTTATCTATATCTTTACAGCACCGATGGCACGACCGAGTTGGCCTCCAACGATGACATGGACGGGTCACTGGCTTCACAGATTGACTGGACTGCGCCGAGCAATGGCACTTACTACATTCTCGTCAAGCACTGGAACCCAAACATGAGCGGGTGCGGGACGACGTATACACTAACCGTAGCCGATAAAGCTACTTTACCCACCGACACACCAACCCCCACGCCTACACGGACACCTACGCCTACTGCAACGCCTGACATTTGCCCTGTAATTAGTGATTGGAAGGGAGAATACTGGAATAATGCCACGTTGAGCGGTATGCCAACGTTGTGTCGTAACGATACGACTATCTGGTTTGATTGGCAGGGGGAATCACCTGACCCTCTGATTAACATCGACCAATTTTCGGCGCGCTGGACAAAGACCAGTTACTTTGCGCCAGGCGTTTATGTATTTGAGATTTACCATGATGATGGTGGGCGATTGTGGGTAGATAACACGCTAGTCTACGATGGGTGGGATACTTGCTGCGTTTCGCAACCCATCACTGTTACACTTTCCAACGGTAACCATACAATCAAGCTGGAACTATTCGAAAACTCGGGTTGGTCATCGGTTTCTTTATATTGGAATAATGTCATACCGGCGACCGAGACACCTACCCCAAGCGCGACTGCTACTCGAACGCCAAGTCGCACGCCCACGCGTACGCCCACCTCAACAGCAATCCACACCTCTACTCCGACCCGCACGCCCACCCGGACGCCAACCAGAACGCCAACCAGAACGCCGACTCGGACACCGACGGCCACGTCAACACCAGACATTTGTCCTGTGATTACAGCATGGAAAGGCGAATACTGGAACAACACGACTTTTACCGGTTCGCCCACTTTATGCCGCAATGACGCGACTATTGCTTTCAATTGGTATGGAGACGCGCCTGACCCGTCTATCGAGGCTGACTTCTTCGCCGCTCGGTGGACCCGCACGATGTATTTTGCTGGTGGCCTTTATCAATTCGCTTTTAGCCATGATGACGGAGCGCGGCTTTATATTGATGGCGTGCTGGTCTATAACGATTGGTGTAGTGCGTGCATCAGAAATGGCGCTCTCCGAAATGTCTCATTATCTGCTGGCAACCACACACTTCAGTTAGAAATGTACGATGGTGGGGGTAGCGCTGCCATGTACTTGACTCAAACCTTGCAAGCAACTGCTACTCCGACGCGCACGCCTACCGCAACCGCAACGAGCACCCCAGCCCCGAGCGCGCGCTTAACCATTAATTACACTACTGGCCGCCCCGGCAGCTACTTTGTGGTGACTGGTTTATATTATCCTGCCAACAGCACGGCGACCATCCTTCTCAACGGGCACACATTGGGAACAGTGACTACCAATGGGGCAGGCGGGTTTACGTTCAACTTGAATACGACTCAGGCACAGGTGGGGTATTACACCATTGTCGTGACTGTCAATCCCAGCGCCGCTATTAACTTCACCCTAGACGACGCCGCGCCAATCCGCCCTCCACAATCAGGCACGACTTTCACCGTGCCGAGCAACATCGCGTTTACCGAAAAACTTTTCTTGCCATTGGTGAAGCGGTGAGAATGAAAGAGAGTTACTACAAGTATAGAGAAACCGGGCTCTCGTGCCCGGTTTCCTTTT
This sequence comes from uncultured Anaerolineales bacterium, assembly GCA_964443795.1. GTDB lineage: Bacteria > Chloroflexota > Anaerolineae > Anaerolineales > UBA6663 > DATDRS01. Next base: position 3,360 of record CAYUFY010000102.1, read on the forward strand.
TCCAGTGCTTTATCATTTGTCGAAAAACTCCATACCCCACGCTCTCATTTACAGTGCCAAACGAAAGTTCAGCCAGTGTCCGAAGGCTTCGAGCGCTTCTTCACTTGGACAGCCATTGCGCGCGAGTTGGTTGAGATTTAGGCTTCAACTACACCGTTGCCGGTCTGGCATACTTTTGAGCCGCTAACAGGAGAGGTAGTCTTTTTGCTTCACGATGCGGATAGTGTGGCAATTAATTAGTTACCTCGGACATGGTCAACCCTAATTGCCGGCAGAACAAATCGCGTAGCGACCAATCGGGAAAATCTGCCAATGCCCATCGGCGCGGCTCTCTCTGTAATCCAGATTGGTCATTAGGGTCAACGAGCGCAGTGAGGCGGCGGGGCAGGTCAACGGTCAAGGCCATGTGGTCAACTGGCAAGAGCGTTTCCAAATCGGCGCGGGTCACACGGCTCGTCACCGTCAGCCATTCGTCGGCTCCGGCCTCGCCCAGCAAAAGCGCCACGACCCGCCGCGCGACGGCCAACTGCACGGAGAGCGCGGTCACCGGCGCGCCAGGCGCAAACACGCAGGCAATCAAGACTGGCGCTTCATCGGTCGCTGTCCAAATCAATTCAGGGCCTTTGCCATATTGAATGTGGCCGTAGAGGGTGCCTGCGTCCAGTAAGCCCTCTGGCGGGCGCACCCGTAACCGCGCTTCCCAGTTCGCGTCAAACCACCACTCACCCACTTCAGGGAAGGCCGTGACGAAACGCAATCTATGGAAGAAAGCATAAGGCGAAGACGTATCATGCCAAGCTTCGGCCACAACCCGCCCGCCGTGATGCAGGCGCGCTTTCTCTGCCTGCCATTCAATGCCGTCGGTGTTGTAGGGCGCGGTAGCGAAACGGCCTTGCTGAAATAAATGTCCTGCTGCGACGATCATGATTGCCTCCTGTGGTTAGTCCAAAGCATTGAAGATGTCGGCGATGCGTTTGCCGACCCGTTTGGGAAAGTCATCCAAGTTGCCAATCGCCACCCAGTTGCGCTGGCCGTGAGTCTGGCCGTAAAGTTCGTCTAACTTCAAGATGGCGCTAGGGCTAGGTTGCCCCAGAAACACGCCGAAGGTCAGCGCGCCCTTCTTGCGCGCGAGTTCCAAGGTTGTCTGCGTTTCATCGTGGTCGCCTAATTCACCGTCCGTCAGGCCGATGAGCAGTTTGTTGCGCTCGGGCCGCCCCAGCAGGGAGGTGGCTGAGAGTTCGGCGCTGGCGCTCATGCTCGTTCCCCCGCCGCCACTGGAGAACAGACAGGCTGCCCGTTCCGGTTCAAAGGTCTGGTCGTGCATCGCCTTGAATTGGAAATTTTGCTCATCAAAGCCCCGCACCTCATGCGGCATCTGGAGTTCCGTCATCGTCGTCGAGATAGCCGCGACTCCTGTGTACAGTTGCCCACTACTTTTTTGTCTGCCCATCGAGCCAGACAAATCCACGAGCAGGCTGGCCGCCAGCGCGGTGTCGTCCATCTGCGTCTCTTGATACCGCACGTTGCGCTCACCGGTGTAGGCCGCGACCAACCGTCCCCGGTCAAATTGCCCTTCATCCAGATACCGCTCGCGCCGCTTACGCGCGGCGGAGCGAATGTCATCCAGTTCAATTGCCAACCGGTGCGCGATGGCTCGCGCGCGCGGCCAGTAGGGGTCAATAACACTGGCGTTGCGCTTGGGCAAGCGAACGCCGTGCGCTTGCGGCAATCCGCGCTTTAAATTGCGGGCGACTTGCTGGACGTGCTCAACACCGGGTTTAAGGGCTTCATGCAAAGCTATGCCCAGCCGCTCAAAAGAGTTGTCCCGGTCAATCGCCGAGCGCACGACCAGCGCGGCCTCGTTCTCAAATTGGCGCATGAATGCGTCCAGTTCGTCTTCGTCAATGTCCATGTCATCGTCCACAAAGGGCGCGTCATCTGAGTCCGGCGATGCGCCCGACCCAGCCTTGTCGCCTTCGCTATCTTCCTCGCCCTCATTGCTTTCGTCACCTTCCTCCCCTTCATCACCTTCGCCCTCTTCTCCTTCCGCATCAGACGTGCTTTCGTCACGCGAAGCGGCGTCCTCTTCACTTTCGTCACCCTCATCCCCTTCTGCGTCTAACTCGTTTTCGTCACTCTCGTCATCACCCTTATCCCCTTCCCCCTCGCTATCGTCGCTTTCGTCTGCCTCATCACCTTCTTCTCCCTCCTCATCATCTTCACTTTCGTCATCCTCATCCCCTTCTGCGTCTAACTCGTTTTCGTCACGCGAAGCGGTGTCACTCTCATCACCTTCACCCTTGCTATTGTCGCTTTCGTCTGCCTCATCACCTTCTTCCCCTCCCTCACCATCTTCACTTTCTTCCCCTTCATCCCCTTTCACATCTGATGCGCTTTCGTCACGCGAAGCGGTGTTACTCTCATCACCCTCGCCCTCTTCGCCTTCGTCGCCTTCACCCCCGCCATCATCGCTCTCGTCTGCCTCTTCCCCCTCCGCATCGGCCCCTTCTTCCTCTTCCGCGCGCGGAGGCATCGGTCTTAGAAGCAATAGTTGTTGTTCCAGCGCCGCGTTTGCGGCAATCAGGCGATTGATGGCTTCTTGCAGTTCCGCGATGGACAATGCCTCAAGCTTGGCAATCACGTTGATTTAGCCCTTGCGGGAGAGCCGTGTTGCTGGAGTGTCCGCACTTGCGCCGTGAGTTCGGCGTTCTTTTGCTCCAATTGGCGCAGTTCATCAATCAGGGCGGCGCGCGCGTCGGTGGTCTTATTTTCTTCTGGTTGGGGTGATTTTTTGGCGGAGGTCGCTTTCGGCTTATCCGGGTCAGCCGCCGGAGACCGTTCATTCGCGTTGGGTTTCTGCCCCGAGCAGTTGGGATTGGGACATTGACCATCACGGCTCAGAAACGATTGGCAATGTGTGCAACGGCGCATGAGATTCAGTGGCTTAACCGTTTCGGGTGGCTTGGGCAGGCACATCTCCAAGTCGAGTGTCAGACCAGCGGCGCTCAATTCACGCGCCACGACCAACGCCGCCCGATAAACGTCCTCCGGCGCGCCCCGCGCCGCCTGCGCGACGATCGGCGCGAGTTTTTTCAACACCTGCCGCTGGGGCGCGGGAAACCACCCCCAGTGTTTCTCGGTCAGGCCGCCAAATGGGACCGCCGCCTGTTCCAACGCCGCCGTCGGCGTCGCGCCAAAGTCTCCCTTTAATCCCGGCAGGTTGCCGCCTAAACTTGGTTTGAGTTCTCGCGCCGCATAAGCGCCTTTGATGAGTCCCGCGTTGTGTCCCAGCCAAACCCGCTCGGCGCGCGCCCGCTCGATGAGGCCATAAGCGGCGGGCACGAGTTGGCGCGCGGGATAATCCAGCCCCTCATCTGGTAAGCGGCCCTCGGCCATTGCATACGCCGTCGCCACGATTTCCGGCGGCGTGTGTTTCTGGCACGCCAATTCGCGCTCAATGCCGATGCGGGCCAAGAGCAGATTGTGACGTGCTGGCGCTTCTTCACTCAATGGACGCGGATTGACTACAAACACTCCAGCGTCCGGCCTAAAGCGACACAACAAATGCGGCGAAAGTTTCTGCGAGCCAGTATCAGCCATTACCACTCGGCAGGGTCGTCCCATGAGGCCGCTTGCCAACCGTCCGTAAAGCGCCGCCAAGTCCGTGTGCTTCAAGACATCCGTGCTTTTTTTCAAGGCCGCTTGTAATTCATCCAGCGCGCCAGCGCGTTGTCTGGCTTCCACCCGAGCCTGTTGCTCCCGCTTTTCCCGCACTCGCCAAGCTCGTGGGGCGGGTGTCGCGGTGGCGTGCGCGACTGGATCTAGCCCGAGGTCGGCCAGCGTCTCGGCGTGGCGCATCGCCTGAATAAAGTCGCTCGCCGCCCCGCGATACTGGCGTACCGGTATCGTCAATTCGCAGGTGTTCTCTTTGGGCGTGGACTGGCGTGAAAACCCCAACTGTTCCAGCCGCGCCTGCAAAGCCGGTGGCAGTGCGCCTTCTACTGTGAGGATGGCGTTGCGCCCGCGATGTCGCCGGAATGGTTCGGAGATTTTGGGCAGGCGTGTCTGCACGGCGGCGACGGATTGCCGCGCTTGCTGGTAAATAGCCTCGGCTTTCTGCGCCGTGAAATCATTGCTCGGATGGGCTTGCAGGATGAGATTAATCGCCCGGGCGCGATGGCCTTCGCAGGACATCTAACGAACTTTCCCACCTTTCCACGAGCCGTCTGTGTTCAGCGCGAACTTGCGGTTGAAGGCGGCCTCGACCAACTTCCATTCATCGGTGAATAACTCACGGTCTTGCGAGCAATATAGTTTCAGCATTTCCAGCGCGTGCCGCCAGTCACCCGTGCCTTTGCCGAGGGCAATAAATCTATCCAGGCCGCGCGGGCCGGGAGCGACGGGTTGCCCGCCGCCGGTGCGCGCCTGCACTTGCCGCGATTGGATGAGTTGCTTGATTTCGTCCATGAATTCCACCGCCGCTTTGAGTTCCTCTTTCTGGAGCGGGTCGGTCTTGAGGCCGTAATCGCGTTGCATCACGTCCGGGCGGGCTTTGGCTTTTGGCTCGACCACACCCCGACTGCCAATGCGCTTCAGATAGTTAATCTCAGCGCGGCGCGCGCGCTCCTCGGGCTGGCCGTCTTCCATGCGAATTGGGATGGTGCGCGTGAAGGCCGCCGCGCCGGGGCGGTCGGGGTCGCGGTCACTGCCCGGATTGCCGGTCATGGCGATAATGATTCCGTCACCGATGGGGACTTTCACCAGCCCGCCGTCGGGCGTGCGGATGGGCAGTTCGCGGTCTTCCATGATGGATTGCAGGAGCGTGGCAGCTTTCGGTTGCCGGACAATTTCATTGATAGCGAGCACGCCCGTGCCGTGCATGAGAAACGCGCCGACCGGCCCGGGCTTCCAGCGCGTGACAGTCACGCCATTTTCTTCCACCAGCGCCGTGCCGCCAATCAAATCGTCAAAGTTGGTCTGCTCAACGACATCAATCTGGTGATAGGGGATGCCTTGCCGCGTCACGCCCTCGGCGTCGATGTGTTGGACACACGCGGCGATTTGGCGCATGAGCGTGTTCTTGCCCACGCCCGGCTCGCCAGCAATATAGAAGTTGTACAGCGTCGGGTCGCCAGTTTGGAGCGCCGCGCTAATCGTCCGCAAGGCTTTCTCCGTCTCGTCGTTGATTTCGTACTGTCGGCTCATCGGCGGGACAAAGGTGTTCAAGTTCACCGGCTTATCTAGCGCGCCGCCCAGTTCGGCGGGCACGCGCGCGCGATAGGGGTCGGGCGGCGGTAGTTTTACCGCGCCGAGAATGTGCTCCTGCGGCGTGCTCGGTTTCTTGGGGGCCAGCCGCCCGACGTTCACGGGGCGCGGGGCGGGCACAGCCTGCGGCTGGGCGGGAACTGGCATTGGCGCAACCTGCTCCCCATTAGCGCCTGATAAAGGCGCAGGCTTGTCCAACTGGACAGCCACTTCACCGGCGGGAGTCGCCGTCAGCGTGCCGCCGAGATTCTGCTCAATGCTGGCAACCATGCCCGCGAGTTGACCGCCCATCGGGTAAAACAAGTCTTCGCCCGCCGCGACGTTCCACTCCCGCAGGATATGGTCAATGGCTGGCGTTTGATTAGCCGGCACACGGCCATTGAGCACGTCTTCGATGGACAGATTCAGCCCATCCAACGTTTGCTTGTGTTCCGGCGTGACAAGGTATTTGCGGATGGCGCGGACGAGATAGTCTTCACCCAATTCATTGCGAAGCGCCGCCTGCTGGTCTTCGGGCAAGGCGTTCATTAATGGCCCTGCGCGCAACACGGCCTCGCCGCGCGCCCAGCGTTCCACCGTGTCGGCGGTATAACCCCGCGTGGCGATTTCCGCCCGGATGAGTTCCAGCCGCGCGGCAACTTGTTTGGGCTTAACCGGTGACTGGAAGTTGAGCGTGACGACTCCAGCGCGCAATTCATCATCCGTGAGATTGGCGAGTTCCGCCGCGTAACTTTCTGGGAACGCGCCACACTCGGGGCAACGTTTCGGCTGGCCCTGTTCGGGCGGGCGCGGCCAGAATTCATGCCCGCACGTCACGCAGGCGTAATCGGCCAGTCCGTCAGTATTGGCGATGACTTCTCCCGTCGGGCTGATGGACAGGCGGCTGGGCGGCACGCCATTCTTGAGAAAGTCGCGGTATTGCGCCGAGACCTTGATGGGCTTATAGCGTCGGTCAAGTTGCTCGAAAAATTTGTCGGTGGTGTTCATAAACGTCTCGATGTGACCGAGCGGCAAGGCTTGATGCTGAGTCCCCGCGTAGTGGGTCAATTCCAACGTCGCGCGTTCCGCCGCCGCGACCTCAGCCGGGGATGCTTGCGGCGCGGCCTTTGTCGGTTTGGGCAGGCTATCGTGCGCGGGCGTGCGCCCCATCACTTGCATCGCGCGGCCACAGTCAGCGCATTTGCCTTTGGTCGCCGCGCTACCATTGGATAACCACACGGCTTGCGCGTTGGTGAGCCGGCGCTTGCGACCGCACTTGAGGCAGTAGGCTTCTTGCGCCTCGTCTGGGGTGGGCGTGTTAGTCGGTGGGGTATATTCAACTGCCGCAGAAGTCGGCGCAGGCTTCCCCGTCTTGAGTTCATAGGCTTTCTTCCAGAAGCCGCGCGCCATCTCAGGATAGCCTTCTCTTTCGGCCTGCCGCGCGAGCGCAATCGCCTTGTCTGCGCCGATGCCTTTGCCGTATTTTTTGAGATAGGCTTCCGCGCCCGCTTCACCATCTGTGTGCCAGCCCTGCGGCACGATGCGCTCCTGCCAGCGGCCAACAATCTCATGGCCCACGATGCCGGTTCGACCTTGCCCGTCAATCCAATCGGCCAATGGGTCACTGGTTTTTTTCCCGGGCTTGGCCGAAGGCGCGCTGGAGTTTCCGATGGCCTGCGCCGCGTCATAGACGGTCTGTGCTTCTTCCAGCGTCAGCGCGCCGCCGGATTGCGCGACGACCCCAGCCAGTTGCCCGACCGACTCATACGTCGCGGCGGGGTGCTGGCGCTTGTGTTCTTGATAGATGCGCTCCGCGTCTTGCGCGGTCAGGCCCTTGTGCGGGTGCACTGCGATGATTTTGGAGAGAGCGTCCTGACGGTGGGTTTCGCAACTCATATCTTTTACTCCACGCATTCCTCGGGCGCTTTGTCAGTGCGGATGTCTTTGAAGCGCGCGGCCCACAGTTGCCCGTTCTCAGTGCGGCCTTGCGTTTGCACGGTGACGACCATCTGCTCGCCCGCCAACACGCGCCGCAAAATTTCCATCTGCTCGTCTTCGTTGAAGCCCGTCCCCACGTCGCCCAGTGAGCGCAGTTTCCCGTCCGCGCCATACACGCCGACCGAGAGCGCCCCAAAGCCGCGCTTGTCCGCGCTGGTGTGGGTCACGCCTGTCACCACGACATCCACTGCCTGCGTGTATTTCGTGCGGAGGATGTCGCCGCCCTTCTGCTTGCCGCCGCGATAAGCGCAGTCCTTCTTCACCCACACTTCGCCCTCGCGCCCTTCGGCTTTCTGTTTCGCGCACAGTGCCGCCTTCTCTTTCTTCGTGCGCGCGGTTGGCACGAGCTCCATCACGCCGGGATATTTTTTCTCCAGCCACTTGCCAATCTTCTCGCCCGCTTCCACGCGGGCTTTTTGTGAGCCGTCGCGTAGGTCTTTACCATTCGCGTAGAGTGCAGTGAAAATGGCGTAGCGGGCAGGCGTGGGCGCTTCGGGATGGCCGAGTTTAACGTTTTCGTTATAAGCCTGACTCGCCGTGCGGTGTTCGCCGCCCTTCACATCCGGGTAATAGACTTCGCCATCGAGCGCGCACGGGCCGAACTGCTTCGCCGCCGCGCGGAGGGCTGCGTCAATCTCCAGCGAAGCCGCGCCACGCACATTGGCTGACCGGGCTTGATAGGCGTTTTGCGTTTTGCCCGCCCAGACCACGCGGCGCTCGCCATCGCGCTTCGGTTGCGCCCAGTAGTCATTATCAGCAATCAACAGTTCGCGCGCCTGCTCCACTTCTTCCGGGGTGGGCATGGCATCCACCGCCTTGTTCGCCAGTTGCCCATCCTTGAACTGCGGATTGACAGCCTGCATCGTGTGGAAGTAGCCGGGTTGCAAGGTCTTGGGGAATTCCTTGAGCGTGATTTCGGGCGCGACCGCCGGGCCGGTGAATTTCGTGGACGGCAATTGTGCGGGAAGATTACTCGCCAACGTCACGCCCGTTTCCAATTCATACGCTTTCTTCCAAAAACCTTTTGCCATTTCCGGCGCGCCTTCGTTCTCGGCGCAGAGCGCCAGCGCCACGACCTTCGGCGCGGCAATGCCTTTCCCATAGCGTTCCAGATAAGCCGCCGCGCCCGCTTCGCCTTGCTTGTGCAAACCAGCCGGAAGCACGCGCGTTTTCCAGCGTTGCAAAATGGACGCTTCTGGCTTCTTGAACTTCGCTCGATAGGGCGCGGCGAAAGAGGCCAGCGCGGTGGTGTCGCTGGTCGGCGCGGCGGCAGCGTCGCCCATTGCTTCGGGCGCGTCCTCTTCCGGAATCGGCTTCACTTTCTGCGCTCCCTTGGCTGGCGGGGCAGGTGACTTCGCCGGAGCCGGTTTCTTTTTAGTCTGGGACGGCTTTGGTGTGTGGGTCGTTTTCTGAGCCGGTTTGGTTTTGGTCGGCTTCACGGGCTGACGGCTGGGGGGCGCGTCGAGTCCCAGCGTTTGACGGTTATATTTTTCAACCTGCGGGTTATCGGGATCGTCGGGGTCGTTCACGAACACCGTCAACTCCTGGCCGTCCCACTCAAAATCATCATAGGCCGTCCCTGAATCGCGGAGCCAACTTTCGACCTGCGCCAGTTCCTTGTTCTGGTCAACGAGTTTCTTTCGAGTAGCAATCTCGCGGGCTAACGCTCCTCCGCGTTTCATCACCACTGGCTTGGGCGTGGCCGTGCTCACCGGCGCATCATCGTCATCGGGCAGGTCGGCCATTACCAAGTCATCGCCGCCAAACCCGTCCTTACGTTGCTCCCGCGCCGCGTCACCCGTGCTCGCACGAGTGCTGGCAAACAACGTCACAGCCTGGTCGAGCGTCACCGCGCCGCCGGACTGTGTGACCACGCCCGCGAGTTGCGTCATAGCTTCGTAACTCAAGGCGGGATGCGCCTTTTTCTGCTCCTGATAAATGCGCTCGGCATCGGCGGGCGACAACCCTTTGCTGGGGTGCGCGGCAAGGATGGCAGATAAGGCTTGTTGGCGATGGGCTTCGCAACTCATGATTTAACTCCGGCGAAAACCGTTGAACGACGGTGCGCTTGGGATTGCAAATACGCGGCATACAACCGTTGCACTTCGGAATAGGCTGGTTCGTGTTGCAGTTTCTCGTCGTCGCGCAATGCGTTCAAGTCGGTCTGCGCGAGTTCGGCGCGGGCCTCGCGGTCTTGCCCGTGCCGATACAACTCGAAGCCCTGTTTAAGATGGGCATGAGCGGTTTCCCACTGCGCGGCGAATTTGCCTTCCCGCGCCTGTTGTTGGTCATACACCACTTGCGCGCGGTCAGGGTCGCCCGCCGCTTGCAGGCGCTCAATCTCGGCCGTCTGCGCGTCGTACCAGCGGACGTAGGTTTCGCGCTCGAGGTCCATGAACGCTTCCCGCGCCAGCTCAATGTCGGCCAATGCCGCTTCGCGCAAAGCGGGCAGATGCAACGACTCTGCCGCGTCCAGCGCCGTGCCTTTGTGACCTTGCCCGCCCATCCATGAAGCCATGCAATGCGTTATCGGAGTTTTGCCTTCGGCATTTGCCATCTTCACCGTGATGGTGAGGTACTTATTCACATTGCCCACGCTCGCGCTGGTGAGCACGCTCGCGTCGGCTTCGCGCAAGGCTTCGGCAAACGCGGCTGACCCCAGCGCGCGACTGTGTTCGATAGTCAGGCGCGCTTTCTTCGCTGTCACGGTTTCACCCGCCGCGTCCTGCTCAATTTCTTCGAGATGTTCACCCGTCAACGCCGCCGCATCTGCAAGCACTTGCCCGAGGCGCGTGTTCGGGGCCGGATAGTTGAGTGGCTTCCCCGGGCCAGTGAAGCGGGCATAGAGTTTGTCACTCAGTTGTTGCGTGGTCATTTGTCGCGCGAGCGGCGAGTCGAGGACGGCGCGCACGGGTGCGGCCTGTTCGGGTGTGAGGAGGAGCGCCTCGGCAAACAGTTCGCGCAGTTTCGCCTCGCGCTCTGCGCCCGCCGTCATTTGCGCCACGCCTGCTGTGTAACCTGCCAGCGATTTCCGCATGAAGACGTTTTCTCGCCCGAAGCCCATGTGGGTCAGAATGGCGTACTGGATTTCAGCGAGGTCGCGCGGGGTCGCCTCCACGCCCGCATCGGCCAATGCCCGCCGCGCATTCTTGGAGGCGGTGAGATGGTGCAGGGCAAAAGCCGTGTGCGCTTTGCCTTTGTCGTGGAGCGTGGCCGCCAGCGTTAGGCGTTTGCGGTCGGTCGCGCCCATGCCCAACTCGCTCGCAATCACGCCGGACAAATTCACCACCTCGGCGACGTGCGCGAGTTCGCCCGCATAAAAGCCTGCGCCGGCTTTCTCGGCGGCGGCGGGGTCATCGAATTCGCGCTGTCCAAGTTGCGCCAGCCCATCGTTGCGGATCACGTTAAATAGTTTCAAGGCCATCTCACGCTCGGCGGGTGGGAGCGCGGGGAGCGAGTCAGCGGTGACGGTGGGCACGTTGCGCGCGTAATAGTCCGCACCCGGCTTGAATTTCGCGGCGCGGGGCAGGGGTGGCGACACCAGCACAGCGACTGGCTCTCCGTGGCTTTGCATCCCAACGGCGCTCGGATGCGACAGCTTAACTTCGCCACGTTGCAATTTATCCAGAACACTTTGGCTGAAGCCACCCGCGCCCCGCGCGCCAATCGCCCGCGCCAGTTTGGGTGGGATGCCGGCCTCCGCTGTGGCGGCGTTAGCATGATTGCGATTGCAACTCACGAGTCAAAAACTCCAGAATTTGAGAAAGTTCTCCTGCGAAACATTCGCAAGATAACTGATCTTATCCTGCGAAACTTGCTCCAAAGTGGCTCGTTTTAGCCCATTACCGGGCGTTTATCTGCCAAAAGTTTCGCAGGATAATCTTTTTGCCAGCGCGCTGACCGGGTTATTTGAA
>CAYUFY010000103.1:0-381 GCA_964443795.1 uncultured Anaerolineales bacterium
ACAAATTACTGATGGCGAAAGAACATCCGTGCTCTCAGTTTGAGAGATGCACCCACGAAACATTGCAGAGGCCGCCAGCACTCAAGCCGTAGCCGCCCAAGCTGAAGCTGAGCAATTGCGCGATGAGGCCCGCACCCTGGCCCTGGCCCGGCAACTGGCTTATCGGGCCGACAATTCATTAAACACCCGCCTCGATATTGCCGCCCTGTTGGCGGTGGAGGCCGACAGCCTCACCTTGACCCTTGAAACCCGCAGCACCTTACTGAGCGCCTTGCAAACCAACCCCCGCCTCCTCAATCTTTTCACCGGGCATACGAATTATGTGTGGAGCGTGGCCTTCAGCCCCGACGGGCACATTCTAGCCTCCGCCAGTGCCGACCA
>CAYUFY010000103.1:481-4676 GCA_964443795.1 uncultured Anaerolineales bacterium
AGCGACCCGCGCGCGCCCGCCCCCCTCGGCGAACCCCTCACCGGGCATACGGATTTGGTGAGGAGCGTGGCCTTCAGCCCCGACGGGCACATTCTAGCCTCCGCCAGTGCCGACCACACCGTGCGCCTGTGGGATGTCAGCGACCCGCGCGCGCCCGCCCCCCTCGGCGAACCCCTCACCGGGCATACGGATTCTGTGTTGAGCGTGGCCTTCAGCCCCGATGGGTACACGCTGGCCTCCGCCAGTTGGGATAACACCGTGCGCCTGTGGCCTGGCCCGGCCAGTTGGCGCGAGCGTGTGTGCCAGCGCTTTGGCCGCAACTTCACCCAGGCCGAGTGGCAAAAATATTTTCCGGGTGAGCCTTACCACCGCACCTGCCCGCAATTCCCGGCGGGGGAGTGAGTGAAGCGGTTGAGATGCTAAAACCAGGCACCTCGGGTCGCGTGGGTGGGGGAGGCCCAATCACGCCAAGCGGTGCGGCTGGGCGGGCACTTTCTGCCAGATGAGTTTGAGCGCCTGCCAGTGAATGAGGGCGATGACTTGCAGGGTGAGGAGGGGGTAGCGGAGGAGGGTGGCCAACAAGTGGCGCGCCGTGAGGGGTTGGCGCGTGCCCCACAGCCGCGCGGTAAAGAATTTTTTGCCCGCCTGATATTCGTCAATTTGTACCGCCATTTTTTCCGCCAGCGGCGAGAAGGTAAATTCATAGCGGGCCTCGGGGCCAATGAAGGGCGAGACGTAGAAGCGTTTATCGGCGGCATAGCGGGCCTCGCCCGCGCGCGCGGGGAGCGCATTGGCGGCATCCAGCAGGTAGGGATGCTGGTCGCCATAGGTGTTGTTGACCTCGGCCACCACACAAGTCAACGCGCCATCCGAAGCATAGCAATAGTAAAACGTCACCGGGTTGAAAACGTAGCCGAAGACGCGCGGGTTGGTGAGCAGGTAGATTTTGGCCGGGGGCGCGTGGCCATGCTCGGCCAGATAGCGCCGGAGGCGGGGCTTGAGGGCCTCCTCCGCGCGGGGGGCAAAGGGCCGCACCGGGCGCGGGCCAGCGGTGAAATGCGCGGCAAAGCGCGGGTCGCCGCCAAAGGTGCGGGCATCGCCCACCCGATGGTCGCGGTCTTCAATACTCACCACATTGAAGCGGTTGTAACTGAAGAACGGTATCCGGCGGGTGAGCGTGGGCAGTTCATCCAAATCCACCAGCAAAGCAAAGACGGGGTAGGTAAATTTGTTGCGCACCGCGCCCGTGCGGGTGTGCAGTAACTGACCGTGCAAAATGAAGGACATGGCTAATCGCCGGTCGAGGCCAGGGGTTGGGGCGCGCGGCGGGGTTCCGGGGCCGGGGCGTGTTCATTCGCCCAGTGCCCGCCCAGGCGTTGCGCCACCGCGAGGCCCGCCTTGGCGCCGTCTTCGTGAAAGCCGTAGGTGAAGTACGCGCCGCAGTAGTGCGTGTGGCGCTGGCCGTTGATTTCGCTCAGGCGGCGGCGCGCGGCCAGGCTGGGCAGGGTGTATTGCGGGTGGGCGTAGCGGATGGTGCGAATGATCTTCGCCGGGGCAATCGGCTCTTGCGGGTTAATGGTGACAAAATAATTGTGCGGCGTGGGCAGGCGTTGCAGGGCGTTCATCCAGTAAGTGAGCGAGGAGGGTTGCTGGGCGTGCGGGTAAAGCAGGTAGTTCCACGCGGCCCAGGCTTGCCGGGTGCGCGGCATCACCGTCTCGTCGGTGTGCAGGACGGCGGTGTTCGGCTCGTAGGGGATGTTCCCCAAAATCTCGCGCTCGGCGGGCGAGGGATCGGCCAGGAGTTTAAGCGCCTGATCGGAATGCGTGGCGAGGATGACTTCGTCGAACTCGCGGGTGACGCCATCCCCAAACGTGATGCGCGCCCCGGTGGGCGTGCGCTCAAGACGCTGGGCCGGGCGGTTGAGGTGAATCTTGTGCCGGAAGCTGGCCGTGAGTTTTTGCACGTACACATGACTGCCGCCGGTCACGGTGCGCCACTGGAGGCCGGTGCTGGGCCAGAGCAGGCCGTGATTATCGTAGAACTGGCAAAAGTATTGCGCGGGGAACTCGTTCACAGTCAGCCCGGGCGAGGACCAAATGGCGCTGGCCGTGGGCACCAGGCAATAATCAATGAACGCCTGCGAATAGTGATGTTCGCGCGCCAGTTGGCCCAGGCTGTGCTGGGCGTAGCGCGGGTCGCGCATTACCCGCCGGGCATCCACGCCAAAGCGCACAAAATCGGCCAACATGCGCCACAGGGTGCCGTTCAACATGCTCCCCGGCTGGGCGAAGAGATGGGTGCTGTGATATTCCAACCCGTCCGGGCGCGCGGCGATGCTGAAGGACATCTCGCTCGGTTGCGAGGGCACCTGCAGGTCGGCAAAAAGTTTTAACAAGGTGGGGTAGGTATGGTCGTTGAAGACGATGAAGCCCGTATCCACCGGGAGCGGGCCAACCGTCGGGTCATCCACCATCAGGGTGTTGGTGTGGCCGCCGATATAGTCGTTGGCTTCAAAGACTTCGATGTCATGCACGCGATGCAGGAGATACGCGCTGATGAGGCCGGAGATGCCGGAGCCGATGATGGCAATTTTTTTCATGAGGTATAAATCCTAAATTATTCCGCCGTTCGATACACCGGCCAGTTGAAAGCCGGCACCGCCGCCGGTTCGGCATAGAGGTAGTCGCGGGTGCGCGGCATGGTGTTGTCGAGCCCGTTGGTGAAGGTGAATTGATACAGTCGGGTCATGCCATAGCGGAAGACCACCGAACACCCCACCAGATACAGCGTCCACATGCGGGCAAAAGGCTCACCAAACATCTGCACCACCGTGGCGCGGTTTTGGAGAAAGCGGCTGTACCAGTGGTCGAGTGTCTCGCTGTAGTGCAGGCGCAAATCCTCGATATCGTAGGGGTTGAGGTCGCGGTCTTGCATGGCCCCGGTCACCTCGGCCAGGGTGGCCAGATAGCCGCCGGGGAAGATGTACTTTTCAATGAACGGGTTGTTGGGCAAAGATTTGCGCGACAGGATGACCTGCATTACCCCGAGGCCGCCCGGCTTAAGCAGGCGCTTCACCGTGTCGAAATACACCCCGATGAACGGCTGGCCGACTTGCTCAAACATCTCAATCGAACTACAGCGGTCAAATTGCCCGGTGGCCGAACGGTAATCCTGCAAATGGACGGTCACCCGCCCCTGCAGGCCGCGCCGCTCGATCTCGCTGTTCACATAGGCATATTGCTCTTCCGACAGCGTATAACCGGTAGCTATGACACCGTAGTTTTCGGCGGCATGGAACAACAATGGCCCCCAGCCACAGCCAATGTCCACCAGTGTCAGCCCCGGTTCGAGGCGCAGTTTGCGGCAGAGATGTTCCAGCTTGTTGTATTGCGCCTGATCCAGCGTGTCCATCGGCGACTTGAAGTAGGCGCTGGTGTAGGTCATGCTCTGGTCCAGCCACAGCTTATAGAAGTCGTTGCCCAGATCGTAATGGCGCGCCACGTTCTTTTTGGCCGTCGTGGCGGTGTCGCGGGTGAGGAAGACGGAGGCCAAAAATTTGATCTGTTCCGCCAGCGAGAGTTGCGCCCCGCCATAAATGGGCGCGTTGACGAATTTAAACAGCGCGTGCAGGTCGCCGTCAATTTCAATATCGCCCTGCATGTAGGCTTCGCTAAAGCCCAACGCGCCATCGAACAACGCGCGCCGCACGGCGTGGGGCGTCCGCAGGGTGAGGGTGAAGGCCGCCGGGCCGGCGCCATAGGCTTGGGTGGTGCCATCCCAAAAACGCACGGCAAACGCGGTGTCGGGGTAAGCCTGGCTGAGTTGGGTGAGGAGTTTGTGGAGGGTGGGTTTCATGATGATCTGTTAGGCTTGGTGCATCTGGCTTTGGCGTTTAAATGTGGCGCCCGAAGGCGTGGTGATGGTGAGCGAGATTTCCCCGCCGCGCGTGAGGCGCAATTGCCCGGTGTGGCCCTGGCTATCTTTGAATTGCAGAGAGCCCTGGGCGCGAATGCGCCAGCGAAACAAGCCGGGGGCGAGTTCGCTAGTGATGAGGCCGACGGCCTGGGCGGTGTAACCCCCGTCGGGCGCGGTAAATGTAAACTGCGAGGGGGCGGGCATCCCCAAACCGCCGAAGCCGACCGTCGTGCCGGTGATTTCTTCCGTCCCGGCCAGGGTCGCGCCGTCCGGCAGACT
>CAYUFY010000103.1:4776-14474 GCA_964443795.1 uncultured Anaerolineales bacterium
CCGTCGTGCCGGTGATTTCTTCCGTCCCGGCCAGGGTCGCGCCGTCCGGCAGACTAACGGTGTAACTAATCCGGTAGTGCGGGCTGACCGATTCGAGCTTGGCCGTCACAACCGCGCCGGTCGCCGGGTCAGGTTCACTCACAACCGCGCCCACGCGATTAAATTCGGGCTGATAGTAGGCCGGGCCATAGGAAGTCGCGGCCCCGGCGCAATAAAGCGCGATGTATTCCAAAGCCGTAGCGCCCTGCCCGGCCCGCAACGCGTCGGCCACGAGCGTCAGCATAGCGGTTTTGTGCATTCGTCGCACCACATAGCCCAGGAGCGAAATCCCGCGCGGCGGCAATTCATAACGAACCGGGGAGGGGATGACGGATACCGCGGTGAACATCAGATAGTTTCCAAAGTCAGGTTGGGTTGCGCAGTGGTGGGGCGGAGACGCAAGCGCCAGGCCCCTGCCCCGGCCAGGGCCGCGACCAGCGCCAGCGCGCCAGCCGCCAGATAAGGGCCATGCCCAAAGAACAAATGCACCTGCACCCACCACACCGGGAACCGGAAGAGATCGGCCGGGCCAAAGACTTCGGCGGTGCCCGTGTCCATCACATATTTGCCAGCCTGGCCGGCCGGATTCCACACCAGCAAGTAGTAGGTGCCCGTCTCCGGCAAATTTAATTCCAGGCGTTGCCGCCCCCAGTAATTGGTTTGGGTGAACGGCTCAAAAAAATCCTCGCCCGGCGCAGTGCTAAAAATCTGCGCGCCCAAATCCGGCGGGTAGGCGGCCGGTAACAGCGCGGGGTCAGCGGCGGGGAGGCCGGGGCCCATGAGCGCCACCGAGACACCATACTGTTCGAGACCGGCCACCGCCGGGATGTTGATGCCCGCGTGCAAGCGTTCGCCGGCCTGCGCTTCAAACACATACACATCCACCTGCTCGGGCGCGCGCAGGTCACGATAAACGGCGAACGAAGTATCCAGGTTTGGAATTTCCGTTATGGCCTGATCTTCGCCCCACAAGGGCCTGTGGGCCGAGGCGGAAGACACGCCGAACAGCAAAACAAACAAGATGAGCAGGGAACTGAGATAACGCATGGTTGATTTCCTTAACTGTTTTGATATTAACATTTCTCCCTCCCGCTCACAGCCTTTTGTACAAGGTCGGCCGCAGGTGGTACAAATTTTTTCGCGCCGCGATTAAGTTGCTATGATGGATCCATGCAACCTATTGCCGCCCTGTGGTGGATCCGGCGCGACCTGCGCTTGCGCGACAACCCCACGCTGGCCGCCGCCCGCGCCCACGCCGCCGGGGTGATCCCGCTCTTCATTCTTGACCCCGGCGTGTTGCAGTCCCGTTTCCATCGCGCCGCCGAGAACCGGCAGGCTTTTCTCTTCGGCGGGTTGCGCGCGCTCGAGGCCGACTTGCGTGAGCGCGGCAGTCAACTGATTGTGCGCGCCGGCGAGCCGCTGGCCGCATTGACGCAACTGCTGGCCGAAACCAACGCGCAGGCCATCTTCGCCGAAGAAGATTTCACTCCCTACGCCAAACAGCGCGACGCGCACATTGCGGCCCAGTTGCCGCTCACGTTCGTCTCCGGCCTCACCGTGCAACACCCGGCCACTGTGCTTAAAAGCGATGGCCAACCTTACACCGTCTTCACGCCATACAGCCGCGCCTGGCAGGCGCACTCCCTACCCACCCGGCGCGACCTGATCCCCGCGCCCAAAGCGTTTGCGCCATTCCCCACTTTAACTTCCAGCCCCCTGCCCGATCTGCCAGCCCCCGCGCACTTCCCGCCCGGCGAAGCCGAGGCCCAGCGACGGCTGAAAAAATTTGCGCGCGGCGCCATCTTCCACTATGCCACCGGGCGCAATCAACTCGACCACACCGGCACCTCCACCCTCTCGCCCTATTTCCGGTTCGGCATGGTGTCGGCGCGCGCGGCGGTGGTCACCGCGCTGGAGGCGGGCGCCACCGCCGGGGACCGGGCTGGCCGCGCGAGCGCGGCGGCCTGGCTCCAGGAACTTATCTGGCGCGAGTTTTACATCGCCATCCTCCATCACTTTCCATTCGTCACCCGGCAGGCCTTTCGCCCAGCCCTGCGTCACATCGCCTGGCGCAATGATGAGGCCGAGTTCGCGGCATGGTGCGCGGGCCGCACCGGGTACCCGGTGGTGGATGCGGCCATGCGGCAACTGGCGCAAACCGGCTGGATGCCCAACCGGGCGCGGATGATTGTCGCGTCGTTTTTGGTGAAGGACTTGTTGATTGACTGGCGGTGGGGCGAGCAGTGGTTTATGGAGCAACTGGTGGACGGCGACCCGGCGGCCAACAACGGCGGCTGGCAATGGACGGCGGGCGTGGGCACCGATGCCGCACCCTACTTCCGCGTCTTCAACCCGGTTTTGCAAAGCACCAAGTTCGACCCGCGCGGCGATTACATTCGGCAATGGGTGCCCGAACTGCGCGATGTGCCGCCCCAATACCTCCACGCCCCGTGGACAATGAAACCCGCGCCCCCAGCGGATTATCCGGCCCCGCTCGTTGACCACGCCCACGCACGGGCGCGCGTCCTGACCGCTTACCGCGCGGCGCGCTGACCCGGCGCGAGCGCCTCCCCAAAATTTTTAGTCAATCGAATAGCCCGCGGTGTAGACCGTGCCACCGCGGCGGCCACCCGCATCGCGCCCAGCGTGACGCCCGCTGTGGACTGGCCGGGGAAGATCGAATCGCCGACCAGCCAGGCATTGGCCAGCCCGGTGTGCGGGCCGCGCGCCGCGAAGAGCGACGTCTGCGCAAAACCGCCGACCATGCCTTGGGGCCGCCCGGTGAAATATTCAAATGAAGCAGGCGTGCCGGGGAGTATGAACCGCACAGCGCGGCGCAACCCGGGCAAGGCCGTCTCGGCGGCGGCGAGCAGGCGCTCGGTGTAGTCGGCTTTGCGCGCTTGATACAACTCTGCGCTGGTATGGAGCGCTTCGAACCACGGCGCCACGCGGGTATGCGTGGACAGGGTGGCGACCCGTTGGCCGCGCGGGGCGCGCGTCTCGTCAGTGGACTCAGAGAGCGAGATAAACACCGAATTGCCTTCACCTAATGGTTGCGCTGGATCAACCACCACTTGATGGTGGTCGGGTAGCCCGGCGGGGAGCATGGTCGAGTCGAGGCCGAGATAAAGCGTGAACGCGCCCCAGGTGGCCGGGCGGGTGCGCGTCTCGTGGAGCAAGGTTGGGGGCGTGGCCTCACCCAGCAGTTTGGCCAAAGCCCACGGGGTGAGGTTGGCCACAAGGGAATCACATTCCACGCGCAGGCCTTTATCGGTGTGAACCGCCACCGCCCGACCATTCCGTGTTTCAATGCGCTCCACGGTTTGGCGGTAGCGCAAATCGCCGCCGTGCTGGGTGAACCAGCGGGCCAGGGTCTGGGCCAGCGCGCCGATGCCGCCGCGCACATGGTTAACTCCGCGCCGGGGGAGGTCGAGCGCGGCGGAGGCATACAGCGCGGTGGCGTGACGCGCGATGGTTTGGGCCGAGATGAGCAGTTGGGCGTCGAGAAACGTCGCGAACAGCAAGTTACCCGCCGGGCGCAGATCGGCCAGGGTGCGGAAAAGAAATGGCGCGGCCAGCACGGTGCGCGGGCGCAAGGCCAGCGTTAGGGTCGCCCAATCGGCCGCTGACTCGGGCGGCCACGGAAACGGGCGGCTGGAAATATCCCAGGCAATATCGGCCAGCGTTTCTTGCATCCGCCAAAATTTTTGCGTGCCGGGGAAGGCGCGCCCGGCCTCGGCGTGCCAGGCGGCGCGGTCAACGTGTTGGGTCACCCTAAGGCCGGGGAGGTGGACAACCCACGCCGGGTCAACGGGCTGAATCGGCCAGGTGAGATCGAGCAATTCGGCGAGGCGCGTGTGCGGGCCGCCAGGCGCAAACCCGCCGCTGAGGGTGGCCCCCGCGTCGAACCGGTAGCCCTTGTGATAGAACGTGCCCGCGCACCCGCCGGGATAAACGTGCGCTTCGAGGAGCGTGACTTGATGCCCGGCCTGGAGCAGCAGCGCCGCAGTCGTCAGCCCGCCCAGCCCCGCGCCGATGACAACGGTGCGCATTAGGTTTGCAACACGCCCACGCGCTTGACGCACGGGCGGCTGAAAACACTTTCGGTGTGCGGCGCCTTGCGGAGCGAGCGCGTGAGGTCAATGCCCGCAAAGTGTAATTGCTCATGTAAACCCGTGCGCCATTTGGGGCAAGCGCTCACATCGTAAACCACGCCCGCATAGGCAATGTAGGCGGGTTGGCCGTTTTCGCCGTTATAACGTTGCAGTTCGCGTTCGGTAAAAGTTTTTTCGGACATGGGGAGATTATACGGGGGGAAGGTGTCCGTGGGGGGGCGCGGTACAACCATCGACATTTATGCCACCGGGGGCTTCACCGATAACACTCGCGCAAATGGCAAATAGGATTAAAATGCTGGCGAGCAAGCAAACCATTATTGCGGAGCATTCAATGCCCAAGTATGACTACATTATCATCGGCGGGGGATCAGCCGGCTGCGTATTGGCCAATCGGCTGAGCGCCGCGCCCGACAATCAAGTGTTGGTACTGGAGGCTGGCCGCCCGGACTACCTCTGGGATATTTTTATTCACATGCCCGCTGGGCTGTCCACGCCCATCGGCAACCCGTGGTACGACTGGCGTTACGAGTCGGAGCCAGAGCCATACATGAACAACCGGCGCATTTATCACGCGCGCGGCAAGGTGCTGGGCGGGTCGAGCAGTATCAACGGCATGATTTTCCAGCGCGGCAATCCGCTGGACTATGAACGGTGGGCGGGCGATCAAGGGATGGAGCAATGGGATTACGCGCACTGCCTGCCCTACTTCAAGCGAATGGAGAACTGCCTGGCCGGGGGGGACGCGTTCCGCGGGGACGACGGCCCCCTGGTGTTGGAGCGCGGCCCGGCGGAGAACCCGTTATTCAAAGCGTTTTTTGAAGCCGTGCAACAAGCGGGCTATGCGCTCACCAATGATGTGAATGGCTATCGCCAGGAAGGCTTCGCCAAATTTGATCGCAACATCCGGCGCGGGCGACGGCTGAGCGCGGCGCGGGCCTACCTGCATCCGGTGATGAACCGCCCCAACTTGAAAGTCATCACGCGGGTGCTGACGACCAAGATCATCTTCGAGGGCCACCGCGCTGTGGGGGTCGAGTATGCGCGCGGGCGCGGGGCGGTCGAGCGCGTGTATGCCGGGGAAATCATCTGTAGCGCGGGGGTCGTCAACACGCCACAACTGCTGCAACTCTCCGGGGTGGGCAACGCCGCCGAACTCGCTAAAGTGGGCGTCACCGTAGTACACGATCTGCCGGGAGTAGGCGAAAACCTGCAAGACCATTTGGAAGTGTATGTGCAACACGCCTGCACCCAACCCGTGTCCATGTACCCGGCGTTGCAGTGGTACAACAAACCATGGATCGGTTTCCAATGGCTGTTCTTCCGGCGCGGCCCGGCGGCCACCAACCATTTTGAAGCGGGCGGGTTTGTGCGGAGCAATGCCGAGGTGGCCTACCCGAACCTCATGTTCCACTTCCTGCCGCTGGCCATTCGCTACGATGGCTCATCGCCCAGCACCGGGCATGGCTATCAAGTTCACGTCGGACCAATGTATTCGGATGCGCGGGGGAGCATCAAGATCAAATCCGCCGACCCGACGGTGCACCCCGCCCTACGCTTTAACTATCTCTCGACGGCGCAAGACCGCCGCGAGTGGGTGGAGGCGATTCAATGCGCCCGCGCGATTCTTGGACAACCGGCGTTTGCCACGTTTGACGGCGGTGAGATTTCGCCCGGGTCTGCGGTGGAGAGTGATGAGCAAGTTTTGCAGTGGGTGGCGAAGGATGGCGAGACAGCCTTGCATCCTTCATGTACCTGCAAGTTAGGCACCGACGCGCTGGCAGTGGTTGACCCGACCTCAATGAAGGTGCGCGGCCTGGAAGGTCTGCGGGTGGCCGATGCCTCGGCCATGCCATATGTGACTAACGGCAACATTTATGCCCCGACGATGATGCTGGCTGAAAAGGCGGCGGATTTAATTGCGGGGAACACCCCACTCCATCCGGAGCGCACCAAGTTTTACACGCACCGGGAGCAAGTGGACGTTTCGCAATAAGGATACCAACCGTGAGCCGGGCGGGACTGTAACTGTCTGGGACAACGCAAAGGGCGACCTCCCCAAGGTCGCCCTTTCGGTTAATCTTCGTCGTCGAGCGGTTGGGCGTTGGGGTTGACGAGCGAGGGGAGTTCGGCGAGGGCGGTGGCGAGGCGGATGCCGTGCCAGAAGAGCAGACTGCCATCCACAAATTTGATGTTTTTGTTTTTGACCGCCGGGATGTCGGGGTATTCATCAAATGCGTCGAGGGCATGGGCGGTGAAGTCGTAGGGTTCGCTGGGGAGGAGAATCAGGTCGGGGGCGAGGGCGGCGACTTCGGCGAGGGTGACGCGCGGGTAGCGGGTGTCGCGGTGAATTGTAGGGGCGTTCAATTGAACGCCCGTACCCGGCACGGGGTCAGGTGCCCCACCGGGCGGGGGAACATCAGCGGGCGCGGCGAGATCTGCCGAGAGCGGATAACGTCGGTCGCGATCCGCAAAAACATTTTCCGCGCCACAAACATGCAGAAGATCATGCGCGTAAGTTTCCGCATTGAAGGTCATCCACCAATCGGCTTCGCGCCAAATGGGGCAAAAGACCCGCGCGCGAGTGGCGGCATCGGCGGCGAGGCTGGACCATTCGTAGGAAGTCTCGAGGGCCGCGAGGTGCTGGTCGAGGTGCGGGACGCGGAAGAGTTGGACGAGGTCGTGTAGGAGATCGAGGGCCTGCCGCACCGAGCGCGGGAAGGTGAGCCAGATGCGGAAGCCCTCGGCGGCGAGGGCTTCGAGGGCCACCGAGGTGTTTTCTTCTTGATTGGCGATGATGAGGTCGGGCATCAACGACTGGATGCGTTTGAGGTCGGGGTTTTTGGGGCCGCCGATTTTTGTGAGCCGCCGGACTTCGTCGGCCGGGTGAACGCAATAATCGGTGACCGCGATGAGATGGTCACCCGCGCCGAGCGCAAACAGACTTTCGGTGACCGAGGGGACGAGGGAGACCACGCGCCGGGGCGCGGCGTGAAAGCTGAGGTCGGCCCAGTCGGTGAGGAGGGGCATGGCATCATTTAGTAGGGGCGTTCAATTGAACGCCCCTACTCATTTACCTTTCGCCTTGCCACACGAACAGCCGCCATTCTCGTGGCGGTCGCAGGGGCTGGTGGCTTTCTTTTGCAGGGCGGCGAGTTCTTCGGCGGGCTGGAGTTCGTGCTTCATAAATTCGTAGGTGCGCCAGTGGTCGCCATCGGTGATTTCGACGAAGACCGATTCTTTGAGCGGGTTCACGTCCACGACTTTGCCCTGCCCCTTGGGGGTGAGCACTTGCTTGTTACGCTTGGGGAGCAGTTTGCGCGCGGCGACATAGGTCTCATATTCATAGACCAGACAACAGCGCAGGCGGCCGCACATGCCGGTGATTTCGTCAGGGTTGAGCGAGATGCCCTGCTCTTTAGCCATTTTGATACTGACCGGGCTGAACTCGGTGAGGAACATGGAGCAACAGCGGGTTTCGAGGCCGCACGCCCCCATGCCCCCGAGCAGTTTGGCCACATCGCGCGGGCCGATCTGCCGCAAGCCTACCTGCGGGTGCGAGTGCATGGCCTGCATGTCATCGCGGAGCGAGCGAGTTTCAATCTTGGAGCCGTCGTCCGGGCCGCTGAGGAGAAATGTGAGTCGCGCGCCGTCGTAGCTGTATTCGGCTTTGACGACTTTGATGCCATCGCGGTCGAGGCCCAGTTGGTGGGCGCGCTCGCGGCAGTTAATCATGGCTTCGGTTTCTTTGCCTTGCCACATTTGTTGCAGGGCCAAGTCGCGCGCGTTGGCAATACCTTCGATGCGCTTGTAGCCGCCGTCGGGCGGAGAGGCTTTGGCGGGGTCAATAAAATTAACGACTTCGCCCAACTGCCGCCCGCGCGTGGTCTCGACAATGACGCGGTCGCCGGCCTGAAGCGGGCTATGGCCGGTGGCGTCGAAGTGATAGACCTTGCCGACGCGCATAAAGCGCACGCCGATGAGGGTGCGGGCGGGTTTGGTGGGGGAAACGGCTAAGGCTTCAGCCGGGAGGGGCATGTTGGACATTATTCACCATTCATTAGGATATAAACCAAGGTTCAGCGATTCGGTCCCCTACCTAGAATAACATCTCCAAAGGTTTCAACGAAACTGGGGGAATCTCAGCCATGGACCGGCGCGGTGGGGAAAGTGATAAAGCCGCGCTCGTTCATCTGCGTGCCGTAGCGAGCCAGCACGTTCTCAATGCGGTGGGCGATGATTTCCTGCTCAATTTGGTCGCGGTGGTCGAGGTAATAACTGATGGCGTTGTACACCGCTGTCGCGCTGGCGTGGGGATAGCTTTGAAGAATGTCGTCCACGGTATCTCCGGCCCGGTACATCTGAGCAATGAGGCGCACTGGCAGGCGCGTGCCGCGCAACATCGGTACATTTTCGACACGGACAATGTGCGGGTGCTCGGTGTGCTCTTCAGTCGGTGTGGTGGGTGTAGCGGCAAGCATGGTCATAATGATTGGCAGGATTATAGCATGGGGGCAACAAGCAATTGAAGATACTCGTGCTATACTCGCAAATAAGGTTTATCCACTGGCCCACTGGTTGAAATAACACTTGCAAGTGCTGGACACTGAATCTACAATTACCTTTCCAGAAAGGTTGTCTCCCATGCTTGAGTCCCCCATTCAATATCTGGTTAGCGAAGACGGTCAACGCACAGGCGTTGTTATGGATTGGCAGGCTTATCAGTTGTTACAGCGTGATGCCCGCCACTCGGATGACCCGGAGTTGTTGGTCGGGTTGAGTGAACTTGAGTTACAAACTTTGGCGCAGGGGTGGTTGTCTCCGCCCCATCAAGAACGGCTGGCCGAGTTGCTCGCGCGCCAGCAAGCGCAGACCTTGTCGCTGGCGGAGACCAGCGACTTAGATGAGCTACTGGCGCGGATTGATTCAATGAATCTCCTCAAAGCCCGGGCGCGTTATTCATTGCAACATTTACATCTGGCCGCCTGATATGCGCGTTTCCATTTCACCCGAATGGCGAACCGCCATCCGCGCGCAAGATGAAGAGCGGTGCGCTTATTGTCGCTCGCCCGAAGCCTTGACCGTCACGACGTTTGAGATTGACCATATTATTCCGCATGGCGAAGGGGGCGAAACCCAACTGACGAATTTGTGTCTGGCTTGTCCCGCCTGCAACCGCCATAAAGCCACGCGCCAACTTGTGCTCGACCCGGACTCCCTACAAGAAGTGAGCATCTTTCAGCCGCGCCGGGATGCATGGGATGAGCATTTTGAATGGGTGCGTGAAACGTGGGAACTGCGTGGTAAAACCCCTACAGGTCGAGCGACTTTAACGGCGCTCCAGCTCAATCGCCCGGCGTTGGTGCGGTTGCGCGGCTTGTGGGCAAAAATGAATTTGTTCCCGTAATTTACGGATAAGTCACATTCAAGGTGTAAGGCGTACTGGTGTTGTATTAGTATGGTGCAGAAGTCGGAGTTTGAGTAGGCATATTCCTTAGGAACGCCAATTAAATAACTTACCCATTGGCCGCAAGCGGGATTGCA
>CAYUFY010000104.1:0-14450 GCA_964443795.1 uncultured Anaerolineales bacterium
ATTTTAGCATAAAAACATACGAAAGGCTATAAAGATGTCAACTGATGTTAACCCCTGATCGGGGGGTTTAACAAACGCCACCAGCCGGTCGCCAGTGAGCCAAATGAGGGCCGTAAAAGCCAGACTAAAAATTAGGCCGCCCCATAGCGCCAAAATATCCATGCGTTTGGTCATAGGACTTGATCTCCGGGTGTGTGATAAAACGATCTTACCGCGGCCCGCCCCTGCGGGGGCGGGGTTGTATAGGGTTGGCCGAGCAGGTCTCAGCGCTTTTTTCGCCATTTCTAAATCTTAACTGGAATCGAGGCTTCGCGTAGCACCCTTTGGGGGGGCCGGTGGTTGCGCCCACAAGCAACCGGTTAAAGCGCATCCTGGCGGGCGTGTGCTGAGATTGAGAATTGCTGTTAATTTTGCGTTAGTCACGCGGTGCGCCTATAATCCCACTCGTGAATGCCACCCGGGTCTGGGGGCGTTGCGAAGTTGATTGGGCCGCCCCCCAAGTTGAGTGTGGGCGGCCTGTTTTTTGGGGCCCAGAATTTTTGTTGGGAGTCTTATCATGACCTTGCTGACCAATGACGATTATCGCGCCCTCATTCGTTCGGCGCTGGATGGGTTTTGGTTGCTGGATGGGCAGGGGCGCTTTTTGGATGTCAATGACGCGTATTGTGAATTGATTGGTTATACCCGTGCCGAACTGTTGACCATGAGTATTGCCGATGTGGAAGCGAATGAAACCCCCGCCATCGTCGCCCAACACATTCAACAAGTGAAAACCAACGGCACCGGACGGTTTACCACCCAGCATCGCACGCGCGCCGGGCGGTTGGTGGATATTGAAATCAGCACCAATTACGAGGCCGCCCATGACTGGTTCTTCGTTTTTCTGCGCGATATCACCGCGCGGCAGGTGGCCGAAACCCTGCTTCGCCAGCGCACTCACGAGCTAACCGAACGGGTCAAGGAACTACGCTGTTTGATGGATTTATCCACCTTAATGACCCGCCCGGAGTTAGCAGTGGAGGATGTTCTGAAACGGGCGGTGGATTTGTTGCCGGTCGCCTGGCAATATCCAGCCATCACGGCGGCAGAATTGAAGTTGCCGGGCCTGCGCTATGCCACCCCTAACTTTCAACTGACCCCCTGGTACCTGACGTGCGAGCTGGAAGTGGGCGGAGACACCCTCGGGCAACTCACCGTGGTGTATTTGGAAAACGCGCCCGCTGGCAAGGAAGGGCCATTTTTGTGGGATGAGCGCCGGTTGCTGGAAGCGGTGGCGCAACGCCTGAGCAATTTTATCCAGCGGCGGCGCATTGAGGAAGCCCTGCTGTTGCGCGAGATGAGCATGAACTCCCTGTTGGATTTGAGTCAGCGCGCCTCCGCCCTGGCGGAACGCGACATCATTCAACTCGCGCTGGAGGAGGTCGAGCGCCTGACCTTCAGCCAGATCGGCTATTTGCACTTCGTCAATCCAGACCAGAACACTATTCAACTGTTCACCTGGTCGCGCCAGACCCTCGAGGAATGCACCGCCGTGCATGCGACCCATTACCCGCTGACTCAGGCCGGGGTGTGGGCCGATTGCGCCCGCTTGAAACGACCGGTCGTGCATAACGATTATCAAAACCACCCCGATAAAAAAGGCTACCCCGCCGGCCATGCCCATCTCGTCCGGCATCTCAGTGTGCCGGTCGTGGAAGATGACCAGGTCAAACTGATTCTCGGCGTAGGCAATAAGCCGCTGGATTATGATGAGGCTGACACGCGCCAACTCCTGCTCACGGCGGAGCACTTGTGGCGGATCGTGCGGCGCAAACGCGCCGAGGACGAGACCCGGCGCGAAGCCCAACGCGTGGCCACTTTGGCGCGGGTGGCGGCGCGGCTGAACGCGCAACTGGACTTGCCGACCGTGTTGCAGACTGTCTGTGAAGAAACGGCGCAAGCCCTGGGTTTTCCCGCCGCGAGTGTGTGTCTCTATCAGACCGGCGCGCACACCTTGTGTCATACCGCCGCCGCTTCCAACGAAATGCTCGCGAACACCGCTGAAGTTCAGGCGGAATTGCTGGCCTTGTTGGACGCGGGGCCGTGGGATGGCGATCTCTTCGTTTTGCCGCCGCCGGCCGCCGGGCGGTGGATCGGCGCCCTGGCGGCCGCGCGTTTGATCCACGCGGATGAAAATTTGGGGGTGTTGACCGTCTACACCTTCGGCACGGCGCGCCCGTGGGTCGAGGAAGAATCGGCTTTAATGCGCGGTCTGGCGCATCAGGTGGCGCAAGCCATCACCAACGCGCGCTTGTTCGCCGAAGTTTCGCTTAGCCGGGAAAACCTGCAGGCCTTGTCGCGCCGCTTGGTGGAAGTGCAGGAAACCGAGCGCCGCCACATTGCCCGGGAACTGCATGATGAAGTGGGGCAGTTATTGACTGCGGTCAAAATTAACTTGCAAACCCTGCGCCGGCAACCGATCTTGACCACCTATACCCCGCGTTTGGATGATGACATAGACCATGTGCAACGCGCGCTGGAACAAGTGCGCAACCTGTCGCTCGATTTGCGCCCATCCATTTTGGATGACTTGGGATTGGGCGCGGCGTTGGAATGGTACGCCAACCGGCTGGCGCCGGCCGCCGGTTTGAAGCCGCAACTGACCCTGCCCCCCGAGGCCCCCCGTTGGTCGCCCACCATTGAAATTACGTGCTTCCGCGTGGCCCAGGAAGCCCTGACCAATATCCTGCGCCATGCCCACGCCCAGCATGTGTGGATTGAGGTGGCGTATTCGCCCCAGGAACTGCGCGTGCGGGTGCGCGATGACGGCCAGGGTTTCGAGCCAGCCACCGCCCGGTTGCAGGCCGCCCGGTCGGGCACCAGTTTGGGGTTGTTGAGCATGGCCGAACGCGTGGCCCTGGCGGGCGGGCGATTGGAGATCGATTCGGCCCCGGGGCAGGGCGCCAACGTGCAAGTGATTTTTACCGCCCCGGCCCTGCGCTCGCCGGGATAACTTTTCAGCTCATGAGGTGATGTATGTCAATCAGCATTTTGTTGGTGGATGACAGCCCGCATTTTATTGAATCGGCGGAGCGGTTTTTGTCGGCGGAGATGGGATTGCATGTGGTTGGGAGCGCCTTGTCTGGGGCTGAGGCGCTGGAACAAGTGACACGCCTGCGCCCGGACTTGGTGTTGATGGATGTGGCCATGCCCGGCCTCGACGGGTTGGAAACCACCCAGCAAATCAAAGCCCAACCCAACCCGCCGCGCATCATCATCCTCACACTGTACGACACTCCCAAATACCGCGATGCCGCCCAACACGCCGGGGCCGATGGGTTTGTGCCCAAAGCCGATTTCGGCGAGAAGCTGTTGCCCCTGATTTATGAACTCCTCCCCCAAACCCCGCCGCCCGAGACGCGCGCCGCCCCCGCGACCCCGCGCTTGCACACCCGCCCGTTGGCGGAGCCACCCGCCAAGCCCGCCGCCAATTCCCCGGGTGTGTGGATGTCCTCGCTTAAGACCCGCACCGTGATTCTGGCCGGGGGCGAAGGCGCGCGCCTGGGGGTGCTCACCGCGCGCCGGGCCAAGCCGGCCGTGCCGTTCGCGGGTAAATATCGCATCATTGATTTCGCCCTCTCCAATTGCGTCAACTCCGGTCTCTTCGACGTAATGCTCCTCACCCAATATCGCCCGCATTCGCTCAACGAACATATCGGCGTGGGCCGCCCCTGGGACCTGGATCGCGGCTTCACAGGCGGCATCCGCCTGCACCAACCCTACAAAGACCGCTCCGAAACCAACTGGTATTTAGGCACTGCCGATGCCATTCTGCAAAACCTGCCCTTTATCAAAGAGAATCATCCGGATCTGCTGTTGGTGTTGGCGGGCGACCACATCTATCAAATGAATTACGGCCCCTTGCTCGCTTTCCATACCGAACATCAGGCCGACCTCACCATTGCGGCCATCAATGTGAGCTGGGAAGATGCCCCGCGCTTTGGCATTCTCGCCACCGATGGCGGGCACCGCGTGCTCCGGTTTATGGAAAAGCCGAAGCAACCGCCCAGCACCCTGGCCTCGATGGGCATTTATGTGTTCAATCTCAAGACCCTGGAAAAATTTTTGCGCGAAGATCACACTGACCCCAATTCGGCGCATGATTTTGGCCAGGACATCATCCCGCGCCTGGTGCAATCGGGCCACCGGGTCTTTGCTTTTCCTTATTCGGGTTACTGGATTGATGTGGGCACGCTTGAATCGTACTGGCGCGCGCATATGGATTTACTGCGCCACCCCTCGGCGTTGGATTTGAATGACCGCGATTGGGTGATCCACACCCGGTCGGAGGAGCGCCCGCCCATGCTGATTGACCGGGGCGCTATGGTGCAGGAATGTCTCATCACCGACGGGGTGGTGATCGCTCCCGGCGCGCAGGTCGAACGCTCGATCCTCTCCCCGGGGGTGCACATTGGCCCCAACGCCGTGGTGCGCGATTCGATTTTGTTCACCGACTGTTATGTGGAAGCGGGCGCGCGGGTGGAGCGGGCCATCCTGGATAAAAATGTCACCGTGGGGCACAACGCCGTCATCGGCGCGCTCGATGATAGCGATGGCACGCTGGGCCTCACCGCCATCGGCAAAAACGTGCAAATCGCCGCCGGGCTTACGGTGGGGCGGGGAGTGTCCATCAGCCCGGATGTGTATTTAGAGCCGGAGCCGTTGTTGTGGCCAAATGCGGAAAATTCTTCCGGGGCGGGGGGGCCGCTGTTTCGGTAAGTTGTCTTTATTTCCATCTCAGCTATCGCCTTATTTAAGGCGTAAAAGACGCCAGGAATTGGACGGTGGCCTCTGTGGTTTGCTGCCATTGGCTTTCCGGGGAAATGGTCGCGGGATTATCCCCAGGTTGGGGGCCGTAATCACCGAACTGTCCGTGATTACCACCCTGAATGACAACGAAGGTTGTATCCGCCGGTTCAAAAGATTTATACTGCTCAATTTTAGTGCCGTTGTCCAGACCGCCATCCTCAGTGCCATAAATGGACAACACCTTGAGGCCCGAATTTTTGAGCTGGTCATTGGCGGGATAGGCGGCCCAGAACACAAGCCCCTTGACTTCGGGATGATTGTAGGCAAAGGAAGCCGCCGCCACACCTCCCAAGGAGTGCCCACCCGTAACCCACCGGATAATCTGGGGAAAATCCTTCAAGACCGGTGCACCCACTTCAATATCAAAGAAGGCCAGGTTGAGCTTCACCCGGACCAAGACAACTATATAACTGCGTTCAGCAATACGATGCAAGATGGGGGAATAAGCCCGAAAGTCCACACGCCCACCTGGGTAAAAGAGGAAAGCGGTGGTGGCGGCTGGTGCAGTCGGTGTAAAGACAATGTAATCACCCCGATCAATAACTTGCACAACACGATTAGACTCGAGCGCCGCCAAAGCCGCTAGGCCGGGTGGGGAAGGTGTCTCGGCCCAAATGATAAACCCACCAGTCGCTAAAGCGATCAGGGCAATCAAACCCAGAAGAGCGCGCCGGACATTTTTTTTCATTCCCAGGTTTTCTTTTCGGTGTTGACGCTTTCTTCCGAAGGTCCTAGGTTAGCCAGTTGGTCTCAGGCGGCCTCTGTTAAGATGGCGTTGATGGCTTGTTTCAAAGTACGTACCGTTTCGTCCATCAACCGCTTATCCTCCTCGCCTAAGGGCAGCAGGGGCGAACGCGGTGGCCCGGCGCGTAAACCTATAATCTCGCACCCATACTTCACACACTGGACAAACTTCCCGCCTTGTTCCAATACACTCATCAGGGGCAAGAGGGCCGTCATAATGCGCCGCCCAGTCCGGAAATCGTTTTTCACGGCACAGGTCTCATACAGCGCAATATGTTCCTTCGGCAAAAAATTCGACCCGGCACACACCCATAGTTTCGCGCCCCAGGCGAAAAATTCCAGCGCTTGATCATCCATGCCGCACCCCAGCGTGATGTGGGGGTACTGCCGCGCCAACAGATGCACGCGATTAATATCTCCCGAACTCTCCTTGATCGCCCGAAAATTGGGAGACTGCCCGACCTTATCCAAATAGGCGGCGCCCATGTTGGTGCCGGTACGGTGCGGGTAGTTGTAGAGCATGATGGGTAAATTCGCGGCCTGATCAATTTGCAGGGCATGAGTCGCATTTTCGAGGTCGGTCGGCACCGCATAGGGGGGCGAATTGACCAGAATCGCGTCGGCCCCCGCCGCTTTAGCCGCTTTAGCTAACAAAACCGCCTCTTCCGTGCGGGTGGCGCCTACGCCGATCATCAAGGGAATGCGTTTGTTGATGACCTCATTGGCGAGCTGCATCATTTCAACCCGTTCCTCAAAGGTCTGGGCGTAATATTCCCCGGTTGATCCCCCCACAACAATGCAGTGGATGCCGGACCCAACAAGAAATTCCGCCATCTGGGCAAAACCATCTTTATCAATGGCACCATCGGCGAGATACGGGGTAATGATGGGGGTAAAAATACCTTCCATGTTCATAGGATCACCTGTGATAGTAAATAATAGATTTGATTTAACTCGTTCATAGCATGAGATTACTATACGCTTCTTTTTCTCTTTGCGCAATTTTCCCGGCGTGCCGGGCCTATGTTTTACACGGCTTGCACCCAAATCTCCCCGGCCACCTCAACATCCACCGAAATCTTTGTCTCGCCCAACCGGAAGATCAGAGCGGGGGAAATTTGCTCCACCGACACCACACTGTCCGGCCCCAACGCCGTGGTGCGCGATTCGATTTTGTTCACCGACTGTTATGTGGAAGCGGGCGCGCGGGTGGAGCGGGCCATCCTGGATAAAAATGTCACCGTGGGGCACAACGCCGTCATCGGCGCGCTCGATGATAGCGATGGCACGCTGGGCCTCACCGCCATCGGCAAAAACGTGCAAATCGCCGCCGGGCTTACGGTGGGGCGGGGCGTGTCCATCAGCCCGGATGTGTATCTGGAGCCGGAGCCGTTGCTGTGGCCGAATGCGGAAAATCCCACTGGGACTAGCGAGTCCTCCTTTGGCTAACTGCACGCTGCCAATGGGTGATGCTTTGAATATGAGTTGGCGCTGGGCTCACTAAAACAAGACCTCCCGCTTGGTGGGAGGTCTTGTTCTTGAAAAACAGCGCCAAAATTACGCCAGAATCAATTCGTTGATATACGCCTGCTTCGGCATTAGCTGTGATTTGACTCTTCGACAGCCCCGCCAGTGGAAGAAGTATATCGACTCGCTGGCTTTTTATAGAATGGGCGCATTGACTGCTCGCTTAAGCCACTTTCCCCCACCTGGCTCGCCATTCCATAGCTCGCCATCAACCAGCAAATTTCCTCGAACATATACCTTCTCCGGGTAGCCGGTGACTTCCCAACCCTCATACAGATCGTAATCAAGCCGATGTTTAGAGGTTTGAAGCCCCATGGTTTTCTTTAGGGTTGGATCCCATATCGCAATATCCGCATCGGCGCCAACCACCAGCGTGCCCTTGTGAGGATATAGGCCAAAAATTTTGGCCGGGTTGGTGCAACAGACTTCCACCAAACGATTAAGAGTGAGATGGCCTTGCCCCACACCATAGGTCCACAGAATTGGCATCCGGTTCCCTATGCCGGGGATACCGTTAGGGATTTTTGAGAAATCGTCTTTGCCCAACTCCTTGCCGGGTAGGCTAAAGGGCTGGCCCTCATATTCGATGACGTGTGCGCCATCGTAGAAAAAAGGTGAATGATCAGTGGAAATGACTTGCAGGGTGTTATTCCGGATGGCCTGCCATAAAGCGATTTGATCAGTGGCCGTGCGGAGCGGGGGAGAGCAAACCCATTTAGCCCCATCAGATCGGCGCAGTTCATCTAGCGTAAAGAAAAAATACTGGACGCACGTTTCGCCCATTAAGTTAAGTCCGCGAGCGCGGCCATAGGCGATTTGATCCACGGCCGGGGCGCACGTGACATGCACAACGTAGAGGGGTGCCCCGGCCATGGCGGCTAGGGCCGTTGCCCGCATGGTGGCTTCTGCCTCGGCCCAAGCCGGGCGCGTCAGGGCATGCCATTCCGGGGTCAGACGCCCCCGAGCGACAGCCTCTTTTACCAAGATATCAATGGCGTCGCCATTTTCAGCATGCACCATGACCAACATGCCGGCCTCGGCTGACTTCATCATGGTCTTAAACAGCGTGGTGTCATCCACTTGAATGAAACCTTTGTAAGCCATAAAAAGTTTGAGCGAAGTGACACCTTCCCGCCCCATGGCCGGAATCTCATTGAGAACCTCGTCGGTCAAATCGGTGATGGCCAGATGAAAGCCGTAATCAATGACGGCTTTGCTGTCGGCCATTTGATGCCAACGGGCAATTGTTTGATGTAGACTTTCGCCTTTGTCCTGACGAGCAAAATCAATGTGACATGTTGTGCCATTGAAGGCTGCGGCTTTATGACCGGTGTAAAAATCATCGCTCACCCGTGTCCCGCCAAACGGCACATCCAGATGCGTGTGAA
The DNA here is from genome assembly GCA_964443795.1 of uncultured Anaerolineales bacterium. Lineage (GTDB taxonomy): Bacteria > Chloroflexota > Anaerolineae > Anaerolineales > UBA6663 > DATDRS01. The sequence continues at coordinate 8,508 of CAYUFY010000104.1, forward strand.
CATCCACGCCACCGGGCAGAATGTATTTGCCGGTGGCATCCACTACCTGGGCATCCTCTGCGATGAGATTAAGCCCAATCAGTGCGATCTGCTCGCCGTCAATTAGCAGATCTGCTAAATATGTTTCGGCGGCGGTAACTAAGGTCCCATTCTTGATTAGCGTCTTCATGGTGTGGCTCTCCCACGGGCAAGATCAATTCAGGCGGATTGATATGCCCGTTCAAAAGGGGTTCGCATTTCGTCCACGGTCAAAATATCTTGAGGTAATTGTGGCGCGAGGGCCTGGCCCAAACGTGTGATTTGTGGCGGCTCCACATAGGTTTGTTGAAGAACATCCGGCTGGGCGAAGACGGCCCGCGTTGTTCCATCCAAAAGCACACGCCCCTGACCCAACGCCACGACGCGCTGGGCATAGCGCGCGACGATGGACATCTCATGCGTGATGATGATAATGGTGTGACCTTCGTCTTGCCACAAGCGCTGAAGGAAATTCATGACCTCAATGGATTGGGGCATATCCTGACCAGTGGTTGGCTCGTCAACAATGATAGTGCGTGGTCGGAGGGCCAGAATGGAGGCAATGGCGACGCGTTGGCGCAGTCCCTTCGTGAGGAAAAAAGGATGGGTGATGAAATGATCCGGCCCAACCCCGGCCACCGTCGCGGCATCTTTCACCCGCTCCTTGACTTCCGTCTCCGGCAAGCCAATGTTCCGCGGGCCGTACGCGATTTCCTTCTCGACGCTGTCGTTAAAGATTTGGTGGTCAGGATTTTGAAATACGTAACCGACTTTGGTGACCAATTGTTTGACCACCCCTTTGGCGCGGGTGTCAATCCCCTCAACTATCACTGAGCCAGCAGTCGGTTTCAGCAGACCATTGAGGCATTTGGAGAGCGTGGTTTTGCCTGATCCATTTTGCCCAATGAAAGCGATAAATTCCCGCTCCCCGATTTTTAAATTGATGTCAAACAGGGCGGGTGTGCCATCTGGATAAGCGTAGTCGAGGTGAGAGACTTCAATCAGTGTGCCCATTTTAGTGTTTTCCCTCTAAGGCGGTCCGGGCCGCCGCGATCCCCCCGGCCAGATCTCGGGGGAGAGTGGCCGTTGCCGGGAACCAGCCTTGTTTTCGCAACCAACCGGTGAACAAAGTCACCTCGGGCGCATACACGCCTTTTTGAATCAAAAACTCCGGGTCGCGGAAAAACTCATCGGGCGGGGCGATTTGGACGATCTGACCAGCGTGCATTAATGCAAAATTATCCACCAAGGGGGCAAGTTGCTCGATATTATGCTCCACCACAATAATCGTGCGATTGCCACTGTCCTTGAGTTTGCGCAGGATGTCGAAAATAAACTTTTTTCCGAGCGGGTCAATCATCGAGGTGGGTTCATCCATGATGATGATGCGGGGTTCCATGGCTAGGACGCAGGCAATGGCTACGCGTTGTTTTTGCCCGCCCGAAATGTCATAGGGGCTTTTGTCCAACAAGTCGCCGATCATAGTAACGTCGCACACCCAGTCCAGCTTTTCCCGAATTTTGTTGACATCGTAGCCGACATTTTCCAAGCCAAATACGAGCTCTTCTTCAACGGTCATCGCCGTGAATTGAGCTTCCGGGTCGGCAAAGACGAGGCCAACTTCCCGCGCTAAATGCAGGCCGGTCGTATTTTTTACCTCCTGCCCAAAAATATGCACCGCGCCACGGTAAACCCCATTAAAGGAATGAGGAATCAAGCCTTTAATGCAATTGACCAGGGTGGTTTTGCCTTGTTCATTGGCTCCCACAATGCCTAAAAAGGTGTTCTCCGGCACTTCCAAGTTCACCCCCTGCAGGGCAAACTTCGTAGTGTGTTCGTATTTCCATTCCAGGTCTTTAATCTCAATGGCGTTGGTCATCGGCTTATCCAATCCCCAGCAGTCCGCGCCAATATTGATTGATCGGCGAGTGGGCCAACTGGAATAGGCCAAAGCCATATTGGGCAATGGCGGCGCCAATGAAGAGACCAACCAAAAGGATAATCCAAACCCAGTCTTTAACCTGTAGCTGATATTGCGTCAGGATAAAGTCGGAACGTTGGCCGCCACCCTCCACCTGCCCGGTGAGGGTGTATCCCCGCGCGAAGAGCGCGTTGCTGATCTCATCGGCCCGTCGTAAAGCAATGGAGAATAGCGGGATCAAGTACATCATATACAACTTGGCCTGGTCGGAGAATTTCATGGCGCTGGTATCCAACCCGCGCGCTTGTTCGGCTTCGCGGATAATGCGGAAGTCTTCCATAAACATACCCGCCGCGCGGATGGACAGACCGATAACATACGAAGCGATAAATGGCAGACGCACGGCGCGCAAAGCCACCAGCGTGTCGCGTTCTCGGTTGGTTGAGAAATACAGGATGGTGCCAAAAAGCATGGCCATTAACCGCCAATAGGAGGCAAAGGTAAAAAAGACAGGTTGATAATAAAGGGTTAATGGCCCTAAAACCACCGGCGTGTAGGCGGGGTCTTTGCCCGGTGCCAGAATGACGACAGTGAACATGAAAATCGCCACGCTAATAATCACTGGGAGATAAATCCGCAAGCGGCGTAAATCCACCCGGCCCCAGATGAGTAGGCCGATCATGATGAGCAGGAGGATAAAGTTGACCTCGGGCACATCAATAAAGATCGGCACGACCCCAAAGAAAATAAACATCACCAACCGGGTGACCGGATGATAAGCGTAGAAGGGCGAGTTGATTGGGACATAGCCCAACAAGGTCTTGCGCATGGTGGGCGCGCGAACACCGATGGGGCTGGTTTCATTAGTTTGGGCCATAAATTTTTAGGTGATGACAGGGCAGGCCGGTCACCCTAAGGTGACCGGCCTGCTTTCTAGTTAGAGTCCGAGTTTGATTGGGTGGGACTGGCTACTAGGCCCACAAACCTTTGCAAAACGACTTGGTCTTGATGACCAGTGGCGATACAAATTTCAACACAGTGGAGCCCAGGATAATCGTGGGGATGGTGTTGCCAATAAACCAACCCAGGAAGGTGGTCAACTGCGCCGCTTGGGTCACTAAACCAAAGGCCACCAGGGTGGTAGACCCCCAGGCCGCGCCGATGGCATTGGGCAGAACCGCGCCAAAAATAATCCAAATCCACCAGTCTTTTTGAGTCTTCAGGCTGGGGTCGGTTTTGAAGTACCGAAAGGCCCAAGCCGCGACCATGCCCTGTAGCAGATTACCCGGCAGATACATAATAGACACCGGGAGCGGTGCGGAACCGGACAGTGAATTGGAAATCAGGGGGAAGAGGGCGGCGGCGATGCCACCCCACCAGCCAAACCAAATCGCGCCAATGCTTTGCACAGCTTGTCCAGGCCAAAACGCCGAGACAAACCCGATGGGAATGGCTAAACTCCCGAACGTCCCAACGACAATGCCAATGCCGGTGAACAACGCCAACATGACAACATGGACGATGCCAGGTTTCCGAACTTCTCCGGGCTCCAGATCCCAAACGGTGTTCGTAGGTGCAGATGTTGCGGTCATGATAATAGTTCTCCTCGTATATTTGGAAATAGAATGAATGAGTATGAGCCAAACCCAGGCATTTGTTTGAAATCTCCTTTCTGTTATTTAGATTTGGGTTGCTCACGCTCCAAGCTTCAAGGAATATAACCCTCTTGTTTGGTAAACGTTACGGAGTATATGAACTTCTCTGAGATTAGGCAAATGGAATACAGGTATTCAGGTATTAGGTCACAGTTTTCTAGCCGGAGGCTGAAGTGTTGCAGAAGGTTCCTGTTGACTTAAATCGCCCTCACCCAAATCTCCCTCGCCACCTCGACATCTATCGAAATCTCCGTTTCCCCCAGCCTGAAAATCAGGGCGGGGGAAATTTGCTCCACCCACACCACACTGCCCGGCCCCAGGCCAAAGGCGCTCAGTCGGTCCAACCGGCCGGGGTTATTGGTGCGTAACTCGACCACTTGAGCTGGCTGGCCGGGTTTGAGTTGATGCAAGGGCATGATCATGACTTGGTGTCCTTTGGTTGAGGCTCGGTCAACTGAATGACCTGCCAGGCGCGACGCAGGAGTTGCGCCAACCCCGACTTGCGCTCGTCCACCATTTGGTAGCCGCAATGGGGGCAACACACCAACGAGCAACCTTGTACCGCCGCCATGGGGCACTTGGCCTGACAGGCATGGTCAGTTTCGTCAAAATCGTAGCCGCAGAGGGGACAGTTCATGGTTAGTAATCAGTGACCAGTCATCAGTGATCAGTGAGTCGCACTGTCCCGATACTGATCACTGATAACTGATGACTTTCTCAAAACGTCACTCCAAACACGCTAAATAACCAATTCAACGCCACGCCCACGCCAAAGGCGAAGGGGAACACGAAGGCCACCACGCCCGCGGCGGTTTTGGGGCCATGCTCTTTGATGATGACGAGCACATTGGCGATGCAGGGCACGAACAGGGTAATGACGACCAGGCTAATGACCAGTTGCGTGGGGGTGAGCAAGCCCGCGCGGACCAGAGTGAAGAAGCCCGCCGCGCCATAATCGCGCCGCAAAAAGCCGATGATAAACGCGCCCGTGGTCTCGGCCGGCAAGCCCAGGCCGCCTTGCACCAGTGGCGCGGCCCAGCGTTCGAGCGTGTGCAGTGCGCCGGTCTGGTTGAGGGTGAACAACACCAGCGTGCCCAGCACAAACAGCGGCAGAACTTCCTTGAGATACCATTCCAGCCGGGCCACGGTCTTGATGAGGATGTTGCCTAACTGCGGCACGCGGATGGGCGGCAGTTCCAAAATAAAGTCGGAGCGCTCGCCGGGGAGCACGCGCGCCGCCAGCCAGCCCACCCCGAACATCGTCGCCACCACCACTGCGCCCCAGACTACGATGGCGCTGGGCGGCAGGAAGGCAATCATGCCGAGCAGAACGCCCAATTGCGCCGAGCACGGTACACCGAGCGCCAGCAGGAGCGTCACCAACACCCGGTCTTTGCGCGTGTCGAGGATGCGGGTGGTGAGGGTGGCCATGGTGTCACACCCCAAACCGAGCACCATGGGCAGAACGGCTTTGCCGTTCAGGCCCATGGCTTTGAACGGCTTATCCATCATCACTGCCAAACGGGGCAGATAGCCCGAGTCTTCGAGAATGCCAAACGCCAGAAAAAAAGTGAGCACGATGGGCATGACGATGGCCAGGCCGTAGGTGAGTGCCATGGTCACCAGGCCGTATTGGCCCACCAACAAATCCACCACCAAGGGCAGGGGGATGAGGCTGACCAGCCGGGTGATAGGCGGCACCAGCCAGGCCCCAAAGAGTGTTTCTTCCATCCAGCCGACCAACACGCCCGCGCCGAACTGCCCGACGAAGAGATACAGCGCGACCAACACGCCCGCGAGGATTGGCCAACCCCACACGGGATGCACGGCCAGTCGCCCGAACTTTTCGGCGCGGGTGGCCGGGCGCGGCCCGCTGGTGTGCATCACCTGCCCCAGTAAACAATCCACACAGCGCAGACGTTGTTGGGTGATTTCGTAACTGAGCGGACGCGAATAACGCGCGGCGGCTTCGGCCACGATTTTTTGCATGGCTTCAGCGTGGCCGTTGGCATAGCGCGCCAGCAGGTCAGGGTCGCCCGCCAGGAGCATGAGGGCCAGCGCGCGAGCGCCGCTTAAGTTCGGGGGAAGCAATTCCGTGAGGGCGCGGATGGCGTTTTCGAGCGCGCCATCGTAATGGATGCCGTACCCCATCGGGGCGGGCGCATCCAAGCGGGCGTGCAAAATTTCCAATCCCTGTCCGCGTGTGGCCACCGTCTCCACCACTTCCGCGCCAAGAATTTGCGCCAGGCGGCGCGTGTCGAGCGCAATGCCGCGCGCTTGCGCTTCATCGGTCATGTTGACCGATTGAAACCCGCCGCAAGCCACAGGGCTTCCAGCCCTGGTGGATAA
>CAYUFY010000105.1:0-14265 GCA_964443795.1 uncultured Anaerolineales bacterium
GCAGATACGCCGTTGATCAAATAAGGCCCTTTTCCGAGCGGGAGCGGTGTCTCCGTCGCGCGCGCCTGATGTCCACCGTTAGGCGGCTTCGCTGAAGCAATTTAGCAGCGGTTAGTTTGAAAAAATATGAGATACATTGAACGAAAAAGCGAAATTACGTTATCAACCTTAATGGCAATCTGTTTGAAATCACAGGGTTGAGATTGGTGAAAAGGAACGCCTCCATGCCCATTTATATGGATCGTCACTATACTGAAGATGCTACGCGGCAAGGAATAGCCAATGCTCATGAGAGGGATATAGAGATTCAAGATAAGCATCACTGCAAATTCATCACTTATTGGTTTGATGATGATCGGCACACAGGTTTTTGCCTGGTAGATGCGCCCAACAAAGAAGCCCTCCAAAATGCGCACAACGAAGCCCACGGGGGCATTCCTCATGAAATTATTGAAGTTGACCCCGAAATTGTGGAAGCCTTTTTGGGTAGAGTTAAAGATCCTGAACCAGTCAATCCGCTTGGTGAACCCCATCCGGATTCAGCTTTTCGCACAATCATGTTCACCGACTTAAAAGATTCGACCCTGATGAGCACCATTTTCGGAGATGCGAAAGCTCTGCATTTATTGCGAGTCCACAACGCCTTGACGCGCAATGCCCTTCGAGAATTCAAGGGCAATGAAGTGAAGCATACTGGCGATGGCATCATGGCTTCCTTCAATTCTGTCACCAATGCAGTTGAGTGCACTATTGCCATTCAACGCGCATTTGATGCTTATAATCAAGAGCACTCCGATGAGTCGCTTTTCGTTCGGATTGGCTTGAGTGCGGGAGAACCCATTGAGGAGAGCGGTGATCTATATGGGAAAGCAGTCAATTTAGCCGCCCGTCTCTGTGCCCACTCTGAGCCTGCTAAAATTTTGGTGGCTGAATTAGTACGAGATTTATGTCACAAAGAAACCATTGCCTTTGCCAACCTGGGCGAAATCACACTCAAAGGTTTCACGCAACCAATTACAGTGTATGAAGTCCAATGGCATATCTAATTGGAAAGATGCTTCTACTTTTTCGAGTTTTTTCTGCTCCCAAGCAGAGTCCACGCCCGCCCCAGCGCCAGTAACGCAAACCGTTGGACAGGCACCGAGACCTTTCATTTGTGACGCGATTGAATGGGCTGGTACCCTGCGCCAATCTAGGAGATTCTGATGCAATCCAGCCTCAACCGCATCCTCACCACCCACGCCGGGAGTCTGCCCCGCCCGCAAGCGCTCATCCAACTCCTCACCACTCAATTTTCCGGCGCGGCGGTGGATGAGGCCGCTCTCACACACGCCGCCGAAGAAGCCTCCCGCGCCAGCATCGCTCATCAAATCGCGGCGAGGTTGGACATCATCAACAACGGTGAGCAGGGGCGCGAAAGTTTTTTCTCCTACGTCCAACATCGCATGACCGGATTCGGCGGGACGAGCACGCGCCCCATTATGGCCGACATCACCAAATATCCCGGCGCACTCGCCCGTCGCCAACAAGCCATGGGCACCGCCGAGCGCGTGGATTTGCTTCGCGCCCCGAAAGCGATTGGCGAAATTCAATACATTGACCCCAAGCCAATTGAAGACGAGTGCCGTCAACTGCGCCAGTTGTTGGATAAGAAAGGCAGTGGGTTCACCGAGGCTTTCATCTCTGCGCCCTCCCCCGGCATCATCGCCGCCGCGATGCAAAATGAGCATTACGAAAATTTAGAAGCGTATGTGAATGCTTTGGCCGCCGCCCTCCGCACGGAGTACACGGCCATCGCCAACGCCGGTTTCATTCTGCAAATTGACGCGCCCGACCTCGCGCTGGAACGGCACACGCTGTTTCAAGACAAGCCCCTCGCCGAATTTTTACAGTTCGCGCGCATTGTAGTCTCAGCGGTCAACCGCGCCCTGCACGGCATTCCCAAAGAGCACGTGCGGTTGCATGTGTGTTGGGGCAACTACGAAGGCCCGCACGATTTGGATGTCCCCCTCGCCGACATTTGGCCGGAGGTTTCGCAAATGAACGTGGGCGCGGTGATGCTCTCGATGGCGAACCCCCGGCACGCTCACGAATATCGCCTGTTCACCGAGCCGGGTTTCCTCGGCGACAAACTCCTCATCGCGGGCGTGATTGAGACCACCACCAACTACATCGAACACCCGGAGGTGGTGGCTGACCGCATTGAACGCATTGCCCAAGCCATCGGCGACCCGCACCGCATCATCGCCGGAACCGACTGCGGCTTTGAAACGGCGGCGGGGTCAAAGATGGTTGTACCGGAGGTGGTGTGGGCGAAGTTGAAATCGTTGTCGGAGGGGGCGGCGATTGCGACGAAGAGGTTGATGGGGTGAGAAGTAGGGGCGTTCAATTGAACGCCCCTACTTCTCAGGCGACCACGGATTGGGGGCATGGTAATTAATGCCCGTCACCACTTCGATAATTACTGGCTTGTCGGCGGCCAGCCCGCGCCGAATGGCATTGCCAATTTCAGCGGGGTGCTCGACGCGAATGCCCACACAGCCCATCTCTTCCGCGATGCGCGCAAAGTTTACGCGCTCGAAGCGGTATAACTCTTCGGGCGAGCCAGTCCGGCCCGCGTAAAGTTTGTCAATATCGGGGATGCCTTGCGCGAGGCCGTTGTTGTTGTTCACAATCGTCACCGTGTTGATGTTGAACCGCCGCGCAGTTTCCATCTCGGTGAGGTGATACCAGAAGCCGCCGTCGCCGGTGAAGCAGATGACCGGGCGATGCGGCACCGCGCACTTGACTCCGAGGGCCGCCGGGAATGCCCACCCCAGCGACCCGGCGGCCCGCAAGTAGGTTTGCCCCGGATGAGTGAGATTCACCATCGTGGCCGTCCAAATCGCGGCATAGCCTGTATCCGCAACCAGCACGGCATCGGCGGGCAACGCCTCCGTTAATTCTTTGCACAATCGCTCGGGGCGGATGGGCAGCGCGTCCGATTGGCGCAGGGGTTCGATTTCATCTCGCCACGCTTGAACGAGTTTCTGCACGCGCTGAAGCCAAGATTCATTGGCGCGTTTTTCGGGGAAGGCTTGTAGCAGTTTGGCGACGGACTTGCTCGCATCGCCCACGACCCCAATCGCGCCCGCATAACTGCGCCCGATTTCGGCGGCGTTGATGTCCAACTGAATCACGCGCGTGCCAACGGGTGGAACGGTGTAAGTGTTGGTCACTTGGTCGCCGGTGTTACTGCCGATGTAAATCACCAAGTCGGCTTCGGAGACAACTTGATTGGCCGAGCGCGCCGAGTACGAGCCGACTACGCCCACGCTTAACGGATGCGCGTCCAGAATTGTCCCTTTGCCATTGACCGATGTGGCAACCGGGATAGATAAATGTTCGGCGAGAGCCACTACGCCCGCTTGGGCGGAGGAGACACGCACCCCGCCCCCAGCCACGATGACCGGGCGCTGGGCCGCCGCAATCGCTTGGGCCGCGCGCGCAACTTCAGAATCATCCGGCTCCGGGCGGTAAGCGGGATAGCGCGCGAAAGTTTCTTCGACGATGATGGGCAAGTTCCCCTCGGCGGCTTCCAACAGCCGCCCGTTGTGGCCTAACAAATCGAGATGCACCGGAGCGGACGCGTTGGTCGTGGCTTCGCGGAATGCTTGCCGCAGTTGAAACGGCAGTTGCGCGAGGGCGGCGACTTCCACGTTGTATTTGGTGACGGGCGCGAAGAGCGGGTGGTGGTCAATCTCTTGATAAGCGTGGCGATGTTGCAACAGCGGCGGCTTTTTGCCCGTGAGGGCGATGACGGGCGAGCCGCCCAACCACGCATCTTGCAACCCCGAGGCGAGGTTCGCGGCCCCGACGTTTTGCGCCATGCACACGCCGGGGCGCAGGGAGGCGCGAGCGTAGCCATCGGCCATGTAGGCGGCGGCTTTTTCGGAGTGCGTGATGATACGCCGAATGCCCAACGCTTCCAACTCGACCAGCGTTTGCCGCAAGATGGCATCCATATAAAAGACGTGCGTGACCCCATAGCCCTTGAGGGTCTCCGCGATGAAGCGCGCGCCAGAGAGGGTGGTCATTATGGGCCGGTCACAGGTTTGGGGTAAGCGTGCTTTGGCGCGCGGTCATCCGAGAGCGAGCCTTGATTGCGTCGGGTCAAAATTTCTATCGCATCCGTGAGGTGCGAGTCCATGATGTGGTGGGCGTTTTCGGCCACACGCAACTTGTGGGCCTCGAACAACACTTGGGCGTGGGTACACCCTTCGGGCGGGAAAAATTTGTAGGCGGCGAGTTCGTAGCGTTGGCCCAGCGGATCGCGGAAATAAATCGAGTACATGAAGCCCCGGTCAATCTCGCCGGTGTTGGGGATGCCGCGCTCGTTTAATCGTTTGGCCGTTTCAATAAAAGTGGAGCGCGAGATGCTGAAGGCGATATGATGCAGATTGCCAATGCCCTCCGGACTGGGGACAGGATTAATTTCGCGGGTCTCGTTGGTGAAGATGGTGATGAGCCGCCCATCGCCGGGGTCGAAGTAGAGATGGCTTTCGTTGGGGTTGTCGAGATTAGGTTGCTCAAAAATGAACGGCATCCCGAGCACGCCTTCCCAAAAATCAATCGCGGATTGCCGGGTCGCGCCAATGAGGGTGATGTGGTGGACACCCTGCGTCTGAATTTTTTTCATGGGGTTGCCTCGAGGGTTGAATTAGGATGAATCAATCTAAATTCGATCACGATACAGGCCAATCGCAAAGCGGCCCAGGCGCTTTTCATTCTGGCTGGTCAGGATGCGATAAGCCGCGTCAATCTGTGCGGGGTTGGCAGACGGCGCTTCGGTAAACCACAGCCAGGTCACCGCCCCCAGGCGGCGGTAGGTCATGTCAATCACGGGCCGAAAACCAGCGCGAAAAATTCCCTGAATGGACGGCTGATTTTGACGCGAGGCGCCGATCCAGATGCGCGGAATTCCTTCCTGATGCAACTGGCGGGTCATTTTATTCAGGAGGGCGGTATAACAGCCCCGGCCCCGCCAGGCGGGCACGGTGCCGCAATCCCAAATATAAATTTCGTCATCATGCAAATGGAAGTTGCGCTCCAGTTCACCCACGCTTTCCAAGCCACGCGTGGCCCAGCCATAGGCCACAATTTCATCGGCGGTCCTGAGACTAAAACACCGTCGCCCGGTCTGAAAGCGACGGTGGATCGGCTCGGGGTCGGATAGATGCATGGCGCGTTGTAATGCCACCCCAGCGGTCGGAGATACCTCGCCAAAAGTTACGTTCGGCCGGGATAAATTCGCCGGGGGCAGACCAATGGCGACATCGGAAAGCCAGAAGGTGCCAAACTCTACCGCCCACAATTTCATGGGTGCTTTTTCAAAGAGGCGGGGCGGGTCTGAACCCGCCCCGCCTCTTGAGATTAATTAATGGAGGGTTCGCCTAAATCTTGAAGAATACGTTGCGCGCTTTTTCTATCACCGCCGGATCGCCGGTCGTTGACCCGCCCGCAAAACGCTGGTAGGTGGTGAGCACCATCTCGGAGGGATGGCTGAAGTGGAAGACTGCGGGCAAGTCGCTCACATCCTCCACACGCGCATAGCTAAATTGCCCGTCTTTGACGGTGGCTTTCCACTTGCCGCCCCACTCGCCGCCAACCTCAACGCCATAGGTAATCTCCACACCCTTGGCTGCGGCTTGGTCCACCGAATATTGCCAGATGACGAACATATACGGGACTAACACGCCTGCTGTGCGCTCGTCCAACAATTCGTCCTTCTTGCCCAATCCCCAATGCATGTCCCAGGTATGCACGCCGTAATCCATAATCTGAAACGCCGGGTAGCAAAACGCCGGCACTGGCCCGGAAAAGACATGCGCCACCATCAAGTTGCCCCAGGCATTTTCATCCAGCGCTTCAAAATGGGCCATCAATTTATCCGCGGCGGCAGTGAGGCGGGCAATGGCTTCGTCGCGGGCGAGACTGCGGAAGGACAACGCGCCTTCATTCAACTTGGAGGCCATGACCACCCAACCTAAAGCGTCGGGGGCCGCCTTGCCCGCGTTGGCCAAGTCCCAGCGGGCCAAATAAGCCTCGGTCACATCAATCATGTGGCCCACCAGGTCGCGCACCTGCCAGCCCTCGCACCGTGTATCAACCTGCCAGTTGGCCGGATTATTGACTACGTCAAAAAATCGGCTCCGCTCGGTGCGGACTACATCGAGAACAACATCTTTGCTACTAAAAACCATGGGGTTGACGGCCATTGTGTATTCTCCTTGTGAGTAAACTATGAGGGTTTGAGGAAAGAATACTACCGAAGTCTTATTTGTCAACGAGTAAAACCCAATGAGGCTCTGCTATAATCCCCGGAGTGCTCTATTTTTCATAGTGTGTCATGCAATAGTCCGCGCCAAGGCGTAAGCCACTACCCCACCTCGCTCACACTTGATGACTCACTTCCACCAAACCACCTACGCCCGCGACATTATTTTTGGCCCCGGCGCTGTGGATCAACTCGGCGTGGCGGTGGAGCGCTTGGGCTGGCGGCGGTTGATGTTATGCACCACCGGGTCGGCGCGGCAGGGCGGGCGCGTGGCGCAAGTCGAGGCGACCCTGGGGGAGCGGTTGGTCGCCGTTTACGACCAGGTTAAACCGCATGTGCCGGATTTTCAGCTCGCCGAAGTGCTGGCGCTGGCCGAGGCCAGCGCGGTGGAGGCCGTGATTGGTTTGGGGGGCGGCAGTCCGATTGGGATGGCAAAGGCCGTTAGTTATGCGCTGGAAACCCAACGGATGGCCGCGCCCGCGCGGGGTCCGTCACCCGTCGCGCAACCCCTCATCCCGGTGGTCGCCATCCCCACCACCTACGCCGGGTCCGAGATGACGCCCGTGTACGGTGTCACCCACACCACCGAAAACCCGCCGCGCAAAATCACCGTCACCGATCCCCGCATCGCGCCCAAACTCGTCATCTACGACCCGCGCCTGACGCTTGACCTGCCCCCGGCGCTGACCGCCGCGACTGGCATTAATGCCCTGGCGCATTGTGTGGAAGCGTTGTATTCGCTTGCGCGCCCGCCGGTGGCGTTGGCGGCGGCCAGTGATGGGTTGCGCCACCTGGCCCGCGCTTTGCCGCGCTGTTATGAACACGGTGAAGATTTGGAAGCGCGCACCGAGATGTTGCTGGGAGCGCACCTGGCCGGGGCCGCGCTGGCCAGCGTGACGATGGCCTTGCATCATGGCCTGTGCCATGTGTTGGGCGGCAGTGCCGGGGTGCCGCACGGGGTGGCCAATGGCATTGTGTTGCCACATGCCATGCGGTTCAATGCCGAGGCCACACCAGCGTGGGGCCCGCGCGCCGCCGAAGCCCTGGGGCTTTCCACCCTAACAGCAGAGGCCGCCGCGCAATGGGTCTTTGACTTGATTGGGAAATTAAACTTGCCTCAGCGGTTGCGCGACGCGCAAGTGCCGGAGGCCGAGCTACCGCGTCTCGCGCGCCTGGCGAGCCAAAGCCGCACCGTGCAAAACAATCCCAAACCAGTATCCGAGACGCAACTGACGGAGTTATTGAAAACCATGTGGTAGAGGGTGTGCCTTCCTTTATCCATTATCCATCATGCTTCACAGGAGACTACCATGGCCGCCGATTCAACCGCCCCCTCCGACCCCCATCGTGACCAACCCCTGTTCCTGGCGGGTGAGGCACTCGCGCAGGCCCGCGCGGCCATGATTATGATCCACGGGCGCGGGGCCCGCGCCGAAAACATCCTAGAGACCGCGCGGCTCCTGCCCCCAAGCGGGTTCGCCTATCTCGCGCCGCAGGCCGCCGGGGATGTCTGGTACCCCAACCGCTTCACTGCGCCCCTGGCCGACAACGAACCCTGGCTGTCGTCGGCGCTGGCGCGGGTGGAGATGGTGTTGGCGCAAGTGGCCCAAGCCGGCATCCCGCCGGAACGCACCCTGTTGCTGGGTTTCTCGCAGGGCGCGTGCCTCACCCTGGAATTCGCGGCCCGGCATGCGCGGCGCTATGGCGGGGTGATCGGGCTAAGCGGGGGGCTGATTGGCCCCGAGGGTACGCCCCGGGCTTACCCCGGCTCCCTGGCGGGCACGCCGGTTTTCCTCGGGTGCAGTGACGTGGATTTCCATATCCCGAAAGAACTGGTTCTGGAAGCCGCGGCCGTTTTTCGGCGTTTGGGGGCAGAGGTGACTGAGCGGTTATACCCCAACCATGACCATAGCATCAATCAGGATGAGATTGAGTTTGTGCGGGGGATGATGGAGCGGGTGCTCAATTTGTAAAATCGGCCATGCTGGTCTTCCTTCTCGAACATTAATCACCCATTCAGGTCGGGGCCAAACATTTTACATTCCGGTTACACGGGCCTAATGGGGGCGGGTTAGAGTTGGCGTTAGAGTACAAACCTTCCCCCACCGAGGCCCAAATGCAATCGCAATTGACTTCCCCTATTCCATCCTTAACTTCTAAAACGGCGGCGCGCTCCCAAGCCGCTAGCCAAACTTGGCACCGCTGGGCACTGGGCGGCGTGCTGTTGCTAGCCGTCTTTTTGCATTTTTATAATTTGCAACAGGTGGGCTACGGCAATTTGTATTACGCCGCCGCGGTGAAGAGTATGTTGCAAAGCTGGCACAATTTTTTCTTTGTGGCGTTTGACCCCGGCGGGTATGTGTCGGTGGATAAGCCGCCACTGGGGTTGTGGGTGCAGGCCGCGAGCGCGCTGGTGTTCGGGTTCAACGGCTGGGCGCTCATGTTCCCCCAGGCGTTGGCGGGCGTGTTGTCAGTGGCCTTGCTCTATCATCTGGTACGCCGCACATTTGGGCCGACTGCCGGGGTGCTGGCCGCGCTCATCCTCACGCTCACGCCGGTGAGCATCGCCGCCAACCGCAACAACACGATGGATAGTCAACTGGTGCTCACGTCTTTGCTCGCGGCGTGGGCGGTGATTAAGGCCGCCGAGAGTGGCAAGCTCCGCTGGTTGCTATTGTGTGCGATGCTGGTTGGCGTGGGCTTCAACATTAAGCAATTGCAGGCGGTGATGGTTCTGCCCGCGTTTTATTTGTTGTATTTGGTGGCGGCGAACACCCAGTGGTGGAAACGCCTCGTGCATCTCGCGCTGGCGAGCGCGGTGTTGGCGGTGGTCTCGCTGAGTTGGGCGGTCATCGTGGATTTGACCCCCGCCGACCAGCGGCCTTTTGTGGGCAGTAGCACGAATAACACGGTAATGGAGTTGATTGTGGGCCACAACGGCACCGCGCGGCTCGGACAGATGGCGGGCGGGCTGGGCGTTGGGGGAAATGGGCCGGGCGGTAACACGCTCCCGGCGGGCCAGCAACCCCCGACGTTTAACGGTGGCCCCGGCGGGCCGGGGAATCCCCCGCCCGTCAATAACGGGAGTCTGCTGGGCGGGCAACCACCGCTGGGTAACGGGCAAGCGCCCGGTGGTCAACCGCCCACTCCCCCCGGCGGCGATGATGGCCGGGGCAATGAGACCGGGGATGTGAGTCCCTGGCGATTATTCAACGCGCAGTTGGGCGGGCAGGTGAGTTGGTTCCTGCCACTGGCAGTGCTGAGCGCGGTCTTACTCGCATGGCGCACCAAACTGAGTTGGCCGTTGGCGCGCGAACATCAAGCGGTGATGTTGTGGGGCGCGTGGGTCGTGCCACAAGTGGTATTCTTCAGCTTCGCCGGGTTGTTCCATCGCTATTACTTGGAAATGCTCGCGCCGGGCGTGGCGGCGTTGGCGGGCGCGGGTTTAGCAATGATGTGGGCGGACTACAAAGCCGGGCGCGGCTGGTGGTTGCCAGTGGCGGTGTTGCTCACCGCCGGGGTTGAGGCTCTTATCATCAGCGCCTTCCCCGCTTGGGCGGTGTGGCTTGTCCCGACTGTACTTATCCTGAGCATCATCGCCGCCTTGGGCCTGCTGGGTTTGCGGCTCACTCACAATCACCAATTACCCATCACCAATTACATGGCGTTGGCTGGCCTCGTGATTTTACTCCTCGCCCCGGCCCTCTGGTCGTTCACCCCGGTGTGGGCGAGTGACACGGGCTTGCCCTATGCCGGGCCAGAGTTGTTGCAACAAGGCGGTGGCCCCCGCCGCACGGGCAGTGTCACACCACAAAATTCCGCGCTGGCCGACTACCTGACCGCGCACCGGGCGGGTGAAAAATATCTGGCGGCCACGCTAAACGCGAACACCGCCGCGCCGCTGATTTTAGCGACCGGTGAGCCGGTGATGGCGCTCGGCGGGTTCTCGGGCGGCGACCAGATTTTGACGGTGGATGAATTGACCGCGAAGGTGCAAGCGGGCGAGGTGCGCTTCTTCCTCATCTCAGAGCAAAACGGGCCGGGGCAGATTCCGTCCGGCGGCAACCCGCCCTCCAACGGGAATCAACTACCGGGCGGCAACCCGCCCCCGGGCAACAACGCTTCTCAAGGTGGCGGGCCACGCGGCGGGCAGAATAGTGAGCTAACCAAGTGGGTGACCGAGCAATGTACGAGCATCCCCGCGAGCGAATATGGCAATCAGGTCGCAAACAGTGGGCCAGGCGGGCCGGTGAGCTTATATGACTGTTCGAAGTGAAGCGCGGCTTTTTCGGGTAATTCGCGAAGTTCGCGGCGAGGTTTTCCCGCCCGAGTCGAAAGAGCCAGTTTTCTATTGTCTCCGGCTTGTCCGCCACACCACGGCCCCCACTGCCAGCCACGCGCCGCCGAACAACATCCCGCCCAAACTGGCTACCCCACCCCACTGGCCGAACAACGCCACCGGCACCAGCACGCCGGTTATCACCATCAATCCGGCGCACCACGTCGGCAAAGTTTTAGCGCGCCACGCCACCACGCCCAGCAACACCAGCCCCACAAACGTCATCAGCAGGCTCAGGGTAAGCGCCGGCCACAGATAATCGCCCCACTCCGGGCGCGGCTCAAGGTCATCCAGCACCCACAGCGCGACCAGCCACGCAACCAGCCAAACAACCATCGCCAAGCCCGTGACCCCAAACGCCAGCCAGCCCCACTTGCCCGCACGTTGGGCCTGCGCCAGTTGCAAACTCACCAACCCGGCAATCAAAAACAACAAGGGATAAACAAACGCCCATTGGTATTTATTGCCCGGCCCTTCCCAATTATTCTCCGCCGCCGACCACAACCCCATCCACAGCACGCCGCCTGCCATCGCGCTCACCGCGCCCCACTGAATTAATTTTGATTGTGGGATGCGGCCCCCGAGCGTGAGCGCGCTGAACAACGTTAACCCGAGTCCGAGCGGGATGAACAGCCCCCAGCGGATGGGCGCGGGCCAACGGGAATCGGGTATCCCCAGTGGGATGCGGTTCTTGAACGTCGGACACAAGTCCGCGTGGGTCGCGGTGACGCAATACTCGGTGCGCCCGCCAACAATCGTCAGCAACACCTTGAGCCTTTTAATTTCAGCCGCTTCCACTGCCAGCGGGTTCGCCGACAGCACAATCACATCGGCAAACTTACCGGGGACAAGACTCCCCACTTCTTCATCGCGGAAGAGCGCATAGGCCGCATCAATGGTCATGGCGCGTAAGGCTTCTTCCACGGTCAACAAATCGTCGCGCAACCACGCGTGGGGCAGGCAATCGTAGCCCGCCGGCTCCCCATCTTTGCGCGTCACAAAACCATAGAGATGCACAATGGGGCTGACGTTAAGAAACGGGTAATCGGCGTGCCACGCGATGGGTAAGCCGGGGTTGGCCTCGCGGAGCGCACGCCAGGGCCACTCCCAATCGTGATACGGTTCGGGGATGTCAGATGCAAATGGGTGGCAGGCGTTGTATTGGCCGTTGATGACGGGGATGATGCCGATTTGACCGAAGCGCGCCAATTGTTCGGGGCGAATAACGCTCACATGCTCCATCCGATGCCGATAGGTGTTCGGTTGGCCGCTGAGCGCGAAGGCAATGGCGTTTTGTGCCTGCTCCACGGCGCGGTCGCCGATGGCGTGAATGGCCACTTGATAGCCAGCGGCTTGCGCTTCGGCGACGGCGGTGTTGAGTTGGTCTTGCGTCAACCACAAGTCGCCCAAACCTTGCCCTTTATCGAGTTCAAAGCTGAGCGCGGGTTTGCCGCACGAGCCGCCATCGGTGAAGATTTTGACCCCGCCAATGCGTAGCATCTCGCCGGGGGCGCGGGTGGGCGGGAATTCTTTATACCAGTTGCCCTTGCCCTCGCCGCACGGGTCATTGAAGACCAGATAGAGACTGGTGCGTAAGCGTAGTTGCCCGGCTTGGTCAAAGGCTTGCAGTTCGCTCAGAAAGCGGCGCTCAACATACATATCGCCGACGGTGGTAATGCCGTTGGCGAGCATGAGCATTTGCGCTTGGTCGAGGCTCAGGTTTTGGCTCTCGGCATCGTTGAGGACGTGCGTGTGCGCGTCTATAAAGCCGGGGAGGAGCGCGAGGCCATGCAAGTTTATGACTTGAGCGGTGGGCGTGCGGAGGGCGAGGATGTCGTCATCGTTCCCAACAGCTAGGATTTTTTGGCCTTGCAACGCAATGGCGTGGGCGAGGGGTTGGTGGTCGTCGAGGGTGATGATGGCCCCGTTGTGGAAGATGAGCAGTTGGTCAGCGGGCACTGCCGGGGCGGGGACCCCGCGCGGGGCCGCGCAGGCCGCGAGGGCGCAGATTAAAAATGTGAGGAAGCCGTGCCACGCTGGGGAGCGCCGAAAAATCTGCATGGGTCAGGTGACCGCCTTTCATCAATGAAAAGTCTTGACGGGTAAATCAACCAAGCGTATTATATATCAACGCTTGATATATTAGCCGAATGGAGTAATATGCCAGCCTTAGGGAATAAAATCCATCAATGGGGCGGACTCGCGTTTGTGTTGGGCAATGTGCTGTTTATAGTTAACAAGGTGAACGAAATGAGCCGCCTGTTTCTGGGTCGCCGGATGCCGGATGTGATTGCGGGGGAAAACGTGTGGCTCATTGCGGTAGGGCAAGTGGCACTGATGGTTGGCTATGTGGCGTATTATCAGTTTTACGCGCCGCGCGTGAGCCAAGCGGGCAAGAACGCGCTCCGGCTGTTTAGCGTTGGCGGTGTGGTGCTGGCGATGGGTCATGTGAGTTTCATGTCAGGGCTGGATGCCTATCTACCCGCCGCCATGCGCCCGTACCGCGAGGGCGCGTTTTTGTTAGTCCTCGTCGGGATGTTGTTGTTGCTCAGCGGGCTGATTTGGTTCGGCATTCTCAATTTGCGTCAGCCATTGTTGACACGCTGGCGCTGGCTCCCGTTGTTCACCGGACTCATGGGCTTCATTGGCTTCATCCTTCTCGGCGGCGAGGCGATTACAGCGGTCTTTCTCTTTTTCCGCACGCTGTTTGCGTTAGGGCTGATTGGATTGGGGATGTGTCTGTGGTTGGAGAAATCCGCGCCAGTAGCAGTGGCGCAGTGAGCTTCAACAAGGAGAATTTTGAAATGGCTACGCGTGGCATATCCTTATCAGTTATTCAACAAGCGCTTCTATCACCCATTATGCGCCTCGATGCTTCGGAACGGCATCCATCTGTGAGGGCCGCAATTTTAGGTGGGGCTGGTCTTGGCCTCCTCTGGGGCATCGCCGCACGAATTTGGATGCGATTGATTTCTACGCACCCGGAATTCTCCATCCCGGGCACGGTGGCTATTCTTAGCATCGCCACTCTCTTTGGCACTTTTGTTGGTTTGGCTTTCGCCGCCCGGCGACGTGGCTGGCGGCGCTGGGGCCATTATGTCCCGCGCACTCTGGCAGTCATGTTCTTCATCCCCTTTGGCATCGCTGGTGGCTTGCCCCTCATGCTCACCGTGTTGGTCGCTACACTCGGCCTCACCCGGCGGGCGGCCGCGGGGTGGTGGGTCATTGCGGGGCTGACCCTTCTCCTAGCCAATGCCACCGATATACGCGTTCCTCCTTCACTTGGCATCTCGGCAGTAGTGGGAGCCCTCGCCCTCACTATCTGGCGATGGCTGGTCGGGCGCAGTGGGCCAAGACTCTTGCAAGCGGATGTTTGGCTGGAACGAATTGGGCGGGCAAGCGTGGTGCTGTTCGCCGCATTTGGCGTGTGGTTCGTCGCCTCAGAAATTTTGGCTGATAAGTCCGACTGGCTTGGCCCGGTGTATGTCCTTCTCTATCTCGTTCTGCTCTACCCTTTATTTCTTGCGCTCCGTGTAGGCCTTGAACCCAACAACTTATCCCAATCAAGTCATCAATGAATCCTTCAACCCTCCTCGCTTGGGAAGACCGT
>CAYUFY010000106.1:0-14237 GCA_964443795.1 uncultured Anaerolineales bacterium
GGTGATAGCGCATAATCAAACACGGTTCACCTGAAATATCTTCCAGCCGATGCTTGATTCTTAAGCGGTTAGCGGCGCTACTCTCCACCAAATGCGGGTGATCTAACTGTAAGCGGTCATGTTCCAAATCCACAAAGACAATCACGCGGCGGCTCCTGTTTCAACAGCTTGATACATGCGCCGGATATCATCATAGTCTGTATCGGTCACCGACGCGAAGCGTTTCACCCCGCCTACCTGTAACACGGCCTGCCCGCGCTCGGTGGTGTGCATGGTAGTGAGGGTGTGAGCGAGTTGGGCATGAACCTCAGGCGCCAGGCGGGCCGAAGCGATCACCGGCGGGATGCTGGCCGGGCCGCAACTCGCGAGAACCCGAAAGTTGTCCCGGCGGCCGGGGCGTTGCTGAAACTCCATATCCAAGACCACCGTGTCAATGGCCGCGCAGTCAGCTTGCCCGGCTTCAACCCAATTGATCGAGTTGGCGTGGGACCCGGTTTCCAGAGTTTGGCTAAAGAATTTGAGCAAATCTTCGCCCAGGGTGAGCCAGTGATAACGCGGCAGGACATAGCCGGAGAAAGAGACCGTCTGGTTGAAGGCAAAAGTTGCGCCGCGCAAATCGGCCATTGATTGAAAGCGTGAAGCGTGCCGGACGATGACATCGGCGTAATAGATCGGGCGGTCGTGGTAGCGCGGGGAGGGCATCACGGGCGCGGCCAGCAGGCGCACACTCGGTTCTGGTTCAGCGGCTTTCCAGACATAGGGCAAGCCGCACCCAAAAGCGGCTTCGATGTGACCGCCACTAAACAGGGCATCTATGCCCGGCGAGGTGTCGGTTAATATGTGCGTGGGCAGACCACTGGCCTCCCCCACATAGGCCGCCACTTGTTTATAAAATTCGAAACCATTGTCACCGAGAAATGAAGCGAAGCGGATGGGGGAGGGCATGGGCTGGCTGGGCGAACTTTGAGGGGGTTCTCTGCTAATCTATCACCTGACTTGGAAACATGTCAAGTGGTCTTCTGATGAGAGGGGCATTTTAATGCTCGGGCGCTATAGGCACCGAGGGAGGCCGGGTTTATCCACCCTGTTTGATAGCCCAACCGTTGTCTACGGCCAGGACGGCGCCAGTGACGGCGCGGGAGGCGTCGGAGGCCAACCATAGCGCGGCCTGAGCTACATCGGCAAAGTCAAGCTGGCCGCGTTGGTCAAATAAATTTTCTTCGCCGGCCGCGCGATCAAACTCCGCGTAGGTGGCATTGGGGTGCCCCACAATGCGATCCCAGTAAGGCCGTGTGGTTGAGCGCGGTGGATGATTTTTATCCACCATTTGCGTGGGGCAAATGGCATTGACATTGATTTCGTATGGCCCGAGTTCAAGGGCCAGCGCCTTCATATAGCCGATGAGGCCATGTTTGGCCGCCACATAATGAGCGTAGTTGGGTTCGGCTTTGAGTGCATTGCGTGAGGCGGTGAAGATGACTTTGCCATACCGTTGTGGCAACATGTGCGGCAGGATATATTTGGTGGTTAGCCAGGCCCCTTTGAGATTGACATCAAAGATGACATCCCAATCGGCCTCTGATAATTCCCAGGCTGGCCGCATATTATCCAGAAATGTCCCGGCATTAACGCACAGGATATCTACTTTGCCAAAAGTTTCTATGGCCTGTTCCGCCAGGCGTTGGCAATCAGCGCCCTGGCGGACATCGGTGGATAGCCCCAGGCTTTTTCGCCCGAGGGCTTCGATTTCTTTAACGACCCGGGCAATTTGCTCAGCCTCCGGGATGACGGCGAAACCGGTGGCTTGCTGTGGGCGACCCATGTCGGCGATGACAATGTCTGCTCCGGCCTGGGCCAGCGTGAGGGCGAGCACGCGGCCAAAGCCGTGGGCCCCACCGGTAATCAAAGCGACTTTATTATCAAGCTGGCCCATGATTATCTTCCGACAATTAGCGAAAAAAAATAATTTGGCCGCCGCGCACCACTCCCGCTGGGACCAGGGTTCGGTCGGCGGTCACGGTTTCCCGAACTTTTTCGGAGGCGTCAGTTAATTGCACCGGGTCTTCGCGCAGTTGGAGCAGAGTCACGTCCGCGCACGCGCCGGGGCGCAAGGTCCCGATCTCGCTTTCGCGGCGCACCGAGCGGGCGGGGTTGAGCGTGGTCATCGTCACCACTTGTTCGAGCGACAGGCCCAAATGCAAAAACTTGGCCATGGTGGTGGCGAGATCAACGACCGGGCCAGCCACGTTGTAAATATGCAAATCGGTGCTGATCATCGCGGGCGGAAACTCTTGCGCCAGGGCTTGGCGGGCTACCTCGAACGAAAAGCTACCCCGCCCATGGCCGACATCGAACAGCACCCCGCGCTGGGCCGCCGCGCGCACACAGGGTAGCACGCGGCCCGCCTCGTCGAGAATGCCGCCCGGGCGGTCGTGATAGCAATGGGTCACCACGTCGCCGGCGCGGGTCTCGCGCAAAATTTCCGGCAGGGATGGAAACGTGTCGCCGATGTGAATCATCAAGGGCAAGCCGGCCGCGTCCGAGGTCTCGCGGGCCAGTTTCAGCACAGCATGGCCGTTGCCGCCGCACATGGCTGGTTCCATGCGGACTTTGATGCCCAGGATAACATCGCGGTTGGCGTCAATGGTTTTTAGCGCCGCAGTTGTGTCGGCGTAGCGCAAATCTTCCAGTTCGCCGCCGTATTCGCTCAACATCCCCATCGCCGACAGGTTGAGGTAGGCTAGAATGCGAGTTTGCGAGACTTCAATGATAAACTTACGCAGACCTGGCCAGGTCTGCGCCCCCGCACATCCCGCATCCACCACGGTGGTCACGCCGGTCTGCAGACAGGTTGCATCCGCATTGATGCCATAATGTGAAACGCCTTCGTAAATGTGCGTGTGCGCGTCAATCAGACCCGGCGTGACCAGCAGGCCACGCGCATTCAACACTTGCCTCGCCTCCGTTTCGTTAATGCGCTCCCCAATGGCGGCAATCCGCCCGCCGCTGATGGCAACATCGCGGTCAGCCGCCAGATTTTGTGATGGATCAATGATGTGACCTTGCCGAATGAGTAAATCGTACATTGGGACCTCCGAGCCGATGAATACCATCCAAGCCGAATTTCTAAAGCAATTTCCCAGCTCTTTCAAATACTACGAAGAAGCGCGCGGCATTTTTCCGAGTGGGGTGACGCACGATAGCCGCTACCTCAAGCCATTCCCCATTTATATTGCCCATGCTCAAGGGGCGCACAAGTGGGACGCCGATGGTAACGAGTTTGTAGACTATTGGATTGGGCACGGCGCGTTGCTCTTGGGCCATAATCACCCGGCGGTCACGCGCGCGCTTAGCGAGCAATTGCATAAAGGCACGCACTATGGCGCCGCGCACGAATTGGAGATTGCCTGGGGCCGCTGGGTGCAGAAGTTGATACCCTCAGCTGAGCGCGTGCGCTTTGTCTCTTCCGGTACCGAAGCGACCATGCTGGCCATTCGGTTAGCGCGGGCTTTTACCGGGCGCAAAACCATCATTCGGTTTGAAGGTCATTTTCATGGCTGGCACGATACGGCGGCATTGGGTTATCAACCACCGTTTGATGCGCCAGACTCGGTGGGGATTCCGCCGGAAACTCTGCGTCATGTCAAATGCCTGCCGCCTAACGACCTTACGCTGATTGAAAAATATCTGGCCGAAAACCCAGATGTGGCCGCTATCATACTCGAACCAGCGGGCGGGGCAAATGCGGCGATCCCGACCCGCCCCGGCTTTTTGCGCGCGCTTCGTGAGTTATGCACGGCGCGGGGCATCGTCCTGATTTTCGATGAAGTCATTTCGGGTTTTCGATATGCGCCCGGCGGCGCCCAGGCTTATTTGAAGGTGACACCTGACCTCACCGCCCTGGCCAAAATTCTGGCCGGGGGCTTGCCCGGCGGGGCGGTGGCGGGCCGCGCCGATATCCTGCATATCCTGGAGATCACCGACGATGGGCCCCACAATCGGCATGCGCGTATTTATCATCCCGGCACTTTTAACGCCAACCCCCTCAGTGCGGCGGCGGGCGTGGCGACCTTGGAAATCGCTTCCACGGGTCAACCCCAACAGCACGCGGGCGAATTGACACTCAGCCTCATCCAGGGCTTGAACGCCATTTTGCGCCGCGCAAATGTCCCGGGGTGTGTCTATGGCGACTTGGCCGCCTTTCATTTGCTCATCGGTCAAAATGATTTTCACCCTGATGACGCCGACGCTATTTTGGACAAGGCCACCCCGGAACGCCTGGCGACGGGCATGGGGGCCTTGTCCAAATTTGTGCGCGCCGCGTTGTTGTTGGAAGGGATTGATCCTTCCGGACCGTCCGGCCGCCTCTCCTCCGCGCACACCTCCACTGAGATTGACAAGACGCTGGCCGGATTTGAGCGAGCCTTGGCGAGATTGAAACGATGGGAAGTTTTGTGATCGGCACTAAAATTCAGGCTGGCAAAGGACATTGACATGACCTACACCCTCGTTATTAAAAATGGAACCATTGTCACCGCCCAGGCCACATTCACTGCGGATGTGGCTATCAACGGCGAACACATTGCCGCCCTGGGCGAAAACCTGTCGGGCGAGCGTGAGATTGACGCGCGGGGTTTGTATGTCCTCCCGGGCGCGATTGATGGGCATGTGCATCTGACCGACCCGCGTTACGCGCCCGAATTTCAGCCCACCGCCGATTCGTTTGCCAGCGGTAGTCGGGCGGGGGCGTTTGGCGGTGTGACGACTTTTGTGGATTTTGCCGCGCCTAAGGCCGGGGTGAATTTGGTGGAAGAATTGGAGCGCCGTCAGGAGGAAGCCGATGGGCAAGCCGTGGTGGATTACGCCCTCAACCTGACCTTGCGCGACACTCACCCCGACCGCATTCAAGAATTGCCCGCCATTTTTGACCGGGCGGTGACTTCCATCAAAATGTTTATGGCCTATGAGTCGTATCAACTGGATGATGTCACCATCTTCCGGACGATGGAGGTGGTGGCGGCGCGTAAGGGTTTGGCAGTCTTGCACGCCGAAAACTTTGAAATTATCAAGGAACTGCGCCGCCGCCATCAGACCGCAGGACGCACCGCTGCCGCCGCGTTCCTGGCCGCCTCGCCGTCCGCGATGGAAGGGGAAGCCGTGCATCGGGTGATTGCCATGGCCAAGCAAACGGGCGCGCGCCTGTTGCTGTACCACCAGGGGTGTGAGGAGGGCGTGCGTGAGATTCGGTTGGCCAAAGCGCGCGGCCAGGAAGTCTACGGTGAAGTATGCGTGCAATATCTGGTCTACACCAGCGATGATTACGACCGCACCCCGGCCCAAGGGCATACCATCTTTGTTGGGCCACCCATTCGCGAGGCGCATCATCAAGCCGCGCTCTGGCAGGGTTTGGTCGACGGCACCCTGGATATTGTTTCCACCGA
Organism: uncultured Anaerolineales bacterium; assembly: GCA_964443795.1. Lineage (GTDB taxonomy): Bacteria > Chloroflexota > Anaerolineae > Anaerolineales > UBA6663 > DATDRS01. Next base: position 5,442 of record CAYUFY010000106.1, read on the forward strand.
CCACGGGCCACGCTCCCACAAGCCCGGTGAACCGGGCACCGGGGTGGGGGGCATTGAGGCCCGCCTGGCCCTGATGTATCACTTTGGCGTAAGCGCCAGGCGGCTTAGCCTGAACCGTTGGGTGGAGGTGTGTTGCACCAACCCCGCCAAAATTTTTGGCCTGCCCCGCAAAGGTCAACTGCTCCCCGGTTATGACGCTGATATTGTTTTGTTTGACCCGCGCAAAAATTTCACCTTCGCGCCCGAGACTATGCACTCTGCCATTGACTATTGCTCGTACAACGGCATCCAGGTGATCGGCTTTCCAGTGACCACCATCAGTCGAGGTGAGGTGATTGTGGAAGCGGGTCAATTTGTCGGCCGGCCGGGGCGCGGCCGATTTATTGAAAGACGGGCGTGAGGCCCACGGAGCAGGATAAGATGATCTCACTGGACTGCCTGGCCCCCGTTGAGAGTGGGCGGGTGTAATGACCCTTCAACTTAAACGCCTATGGGGTAGCCTTAGCCCGGACCTGCGCTGGATAATGCTCGCCATCTTTCTTTCCGGTATCGCTGAGGGCCTGACGGTTAACTTTCATACACTCTACATCCAATATCTTAAAGCCAAACCGGCAGAGATCGGCCTCACCTTGGGGGTTGCCGGGATTGCCACCATCTTCATCTACATCCCCTCGGGGATGTTGGCCGACCGGGGGCGGCGCAAATTGATCATTCTGGTGGCGTGGATTTCATCAGTCATCACTTTTATCTGGTTGGCGTTCGCGCCCGACTGGCGCTGGGCCATCCCAGGTTTCATGTTGTATATCTTCGGCTCGGTTGCCCGCCCTGCCTTTTCGGCGCAGATTGCGGCCAGTGACCGAAGCGGCAACCTCAGCCGCATTTTTTCACTCACCGCGACCTGCTGGACTTTTGGCAGTCTCTTGTCCCCCGCGCTCGGTGGTTGGATCGGCGAACATTTTGGATTGCGGATTTTGTTTGCCTCGACCGGGGTCGTATACTTTTTTTCCACACTAGCCTTGTTGCCCATTAGCGGTCAGGCCCCTGCCACCCTCCGGCCGCGCGCCGTGCGTTTGGACCGGATCCTGACCAACCAACCGTTTCTCTGGCTGATTGTGGTGTTGATGCTGGCAACCTTTGCCACCAACCTGGGCCTTTTACTCGCCCCCAATTATTTGCAGGCGGTCAAAGGCCTGAGCACACAACACATTGGGACCTTGGGCACTGTTGCCGCGATCGGTGGCATGGTGATGACCTTGAGCATAGGGCAGTTACGCGCCGAGCGCCGAACGCCATTACTGAGCGTGCAATTGGCCGGGGTTTTGTCATTGATCCTGTTGCTTGCCTCACCCGTAGCCACCGACGGGGGGTTGCCGCTCCTGCCCGTGCTGGCCTATTTTTTCCGAGGGGGCACGGATGCCATTTGGGTCGTGATTTCGGGGCGGGTCAGTCAATGGTTGCCGCCCGAGATTTTGAGCTTGGGCTTTGGCTTTCGGGATACCGCGGTGCGCGTGGGGCTAACCCTGGCGCCGCTGGTGGCCGGGCAACTTTACGGCCTCCATGCCGAATGGCCCTTGTATGCCAGCTTGGCGCTGACCGGCGCGAGCATGTTGCTGATTTTGACCCTGCCCAACCAACGGCCCCGGCTTGAGGCGGATTTGGCTCAGCCGGAAAAAACTTGGACCGAAAGCGCCACTTGACCCCGGTGGATTTTTGAAATGATGCTTCGTCGCCTGCTCCCGCCTTTTAGCCGCGATCAGTGGTTGATTTATTTTAGTCAAATGACCTGGGGCTTCAGTTCCGGCTTGTGGTTGCATCTCCAGCCGCTCTATATTCGCTCGCTGGGCGCCGATCCGCAGGAAGTGGGCGCGACGCTAAGTTTGGCGGGCTTGCTCGTGATTTTTGTCTACATCCCCATGGGGTTGATCGCCGATCGTTGGCGGCGCAAGCCTATCATTGTCAGTTCGTGGGTGTTGGGAACGGTGGCCACCTTCTTGATTGGCCTGGCCCCCGATTGGCGGTGGGTGATCCCGGCGTTTTCGCTTAACCTGCTTTCATCTTTTTCGCGCCCGGCGGTTGCCGGCCATGTGGCCGCCACTGACCAGAGCGACAACCCCAGCCGCACTTTCGCCTTTTTGTGGACGGGCTTTTCGCTGGGCAGTATCCTGTCCCCTTCCCTCGGGGGCTGGCTTGCCGAGATGTGGGATTTGCGGATGGTATTTTATGTGGCCACGGCGGTGGGCGCGCTGTCTACGGTGATCATGTTTCAGATTCAGGATGTGCCCGCTCCCCGGCTGAAAACGACTCAGTCGGGCGGCTTACAACAGTTGTTGTCTGACCGCTCGTTTCTATGGCAAATGGTCTTGATATTTGTGATCGTCTTTGCGCTGGAACTCGGCACGGTATTCGCCCCGGCCTATTTGCAAGATGTGAAAGGCCTGAATCTGCATGAGATTGGGCAACTCGGCTCGGTGGCCTCGGCGGGGATGTTCACCCTGACATTGGGGCTGGGTTACATGCGCAATGACCGGCGTCGCCCGCTATTACTCAATCAACTGCTGGTGATGGCGGGTCTGGTGAGTTTGTTACTTTCACCGAACGGCCTGGGCTTTTCGGTGTTGTTGGTCGGCGGCTACTTTTTGCGGGGCGGCAGTCGGGCCGTGTTGCCCCTCGCGCGCGGGCGGCTGAGTCACTGGCTTCCGTTGGAAGCGTTGAGTGCGGGCTTTGGCGTGATGGATACAGCGGCCCAGGCGGCTACATTGCTCGCGCCGTTATTGGCTGGATTTTTATATGCCCGCCACCCTGCCTGGGCGTTGTATGGGGGTTTGCTCGGTTTGAGTTTGACCATGACGCTGACCCTCGCCACTCGCACCATGCGCCGGGCGCTCGACCGGCCTCAACCCAAGACGATCTCCGAAACCGCCTCAGCTTAAGTCGGACATGAGCCGGTGAGCTGATGGCAACTACTGAAGGCTTCGTGGAGTTACCGCAATGAAAATAATTTTGGATGTGGACACTGGCTTTGATGACGCGGTCGCCATTTTACTGGCTGGACATCATCCGGCTTTGGATTTGCAGGCGGTCTGCGTTACGCAGGGCAACGCCCCCCTGCGCGTGACTTTGGACAATACTCTCCGCGTGGTTGAGCATGGTGGCTTAAGCCAGGTGCCGGTCTTTCGCGGCGCTGACCATGCGCTGATTGCGGACCCTCTGCCCACCGATCCGTTGCAGGAGGCCGTAATGCCCTTGCCGGCTCCGACCCTGGCCCCTCAGTCCAAACATGCGGTTGAATTTCTCATTGATTACTATCTTGGCGCCAATGGGCCAGAGACCATCTATGTCCCGGTTGGCCCGCAGACCAACTTGGCCCTGGCGCTCCGGCAGGAACCCCGCCTCGCCACCCGCATTCCGCGCATTGTGACCATGACCGGCGCTTATTCGGAGGGCAATGTAACCCCCTCGGCTGAGTTCAATGTATTGGCCGATCCCGAAGCCGCGCACATTGTCTTCACCTCGGGCATTCCCCTCACCATGCTTGGCTTGGAAGTGTGCTATCAGGCGCTGGTTACCCCGGCCGAGCTGGAAGGTCTGCGCGGCCACGCCACACCCTGGGCCAGCGCCGCCGCCGATATTCTGGCCGCGCACATTCAGTGGTGGATTGATAATTTGCAGTGGCCCGGCGGGGTGGTTTATGATGCCTGCGCGGTGGCCGCGGTGATTGACCCCTCCATCTTGCAAACCAAAGCTATGCATGTGGATATTGAACTGGGCGGACACCATACGCGTGGGCGCACTGTCGCCGATATTTCCGGCTGGCAAAAGAAGTCGCCGAATGTGGATGTGGGCCTGGGCATAGATCGAGCGCGGTTTATCAAGATTTTTATGGACGGGCTAAAGTGACGCTGACTTCATCCCAGCTGGTTATTTGAGATTTAGCCTAACCACCCATTGGCCACTCGCTTTGCAGGCCACCGTGTACTAGAATGGCCGCACCTTTCCTCTGGAGTCGCTTATGCCTAAAATTGCCATCATCGGCGCGGGGAGCGCTGTTTTCTCGCTAAACCTGATCCGGGATTTGTGCCTCACCCCCAATTTGCGGGGGAGTACTGTCCATTTCATGGATATTGACCCAACCCGGTTGGAGGCCGTCCATGCGCTGTGCGCGCGCTATGCCGCCGAGGTTGGTATCGAACTTAATCTTCTGCAAACGACCAACCGGCAGGAGGCGTTGGCTGACGCTGATTTTGTTATAAACACCGCGCTGACCGCTGGCTACGACCAACTCTTCGCGGGGTGGGATATTGCGCGGGCCTTAGGGTATCGGTTGGGCGGCAGTCTGCACATCATCCATGATGAAGCCTTTTGGATTAACTTCTATCAACTCCAATTTTTCGAATCGGTCGTTCAGGACATGCTCCAGATTTGTCCGGATGCTTGGTTGTTGCAGGTGGGCAACCCGGTGCTGGCTGGCTTGACCTACCTGGGGCGTAAATACCCGCAATTGAAGATGGTGGGACTGTGCCACGGCTTTAGCGGCGTTTATCATTTGGCGCGCGTGTTGGGGTTGGAACGCGAAGGCCTCACCTTTGAGATTCCGGGCGTCAACCATTTTGTCTGGTTGACCCAGTGTTATCACAACGGTGAGCCGGTCTTTCCCAAATTGGATCGGTGGATTGAACGGGAGGCCGAAAACTACTGGAAGACGTGCGGGCCTGGTGATCCCCTGGGGCGCAAGGCTATTGATCTCTATCAACGCTATGGTGTTTTCCCCATTGGCGACACCGGCAGTTGGGGCGGCGGTTCGTGGGGGTGGTGGTATCACACTGAGGCCGAGACCGAACGTCGGTGGCAGGAAGACCCGCCGGTCCAGTGGCAGGCGCACCTCAAGCGGAGCACGACGGTGGTGGCCCAAATTCAGAGTCTGGGCGCGCAACTCACCGCGCGGGTTACCGATCAGTTCCCACCGCAACACTCCGGCGAGGTGATGATCCCCATGATTGAAGCCCTGACTTGTGATATCCAGCGGGTGCTTATCGGGAATGTGCTCAATACCGGCAACTATGTCCCGGGCATCCCGCCGGACTTTGCGGTGGAGGTGCCCACTTTGGTGAGCGCGCGGGGCATTCAGGCCATCCAGACCACCGCGTTGCCACCCACCATTCTTGCTCATGCGCTTCATGATTACATTGCGCCGATCAACATTGAGCTGGAGGCTTTCGCCCAGCGGAGCCGCCGCCTGTTGTTGGAGATGGTCATGTTGGATCCGTGGACACGGTCAGAGCGCACCGCCCGTGAATTGCTCGACCAGATTATGGCATTACCGTATCACGCTGAACTACGGGAGCATTATCAATAGCGCGGTAACGGATAGTTCTGACCCATTGGAATATGTAGGAGTAATGTGATGCAACGCCTCCGCGATAAAGTTGCGATTGTCACCGGTGCGGCCTCGGGGATTGGGCAGGGCACCGCCGAAGTGTTTGCCGAAGAAGGCGCCAAACTGGTGTTGGTGGACCGGGATGGCGCGGGCCTGGAGGCCACTTGTGCCCGCCTCCAGGCGGGCGGGGTGGTGGTGGTCGGAGTCTGTGGCGATGTGTCCAAGGCGGCGGCCATTAACCAAGTGGTCTCCACCACGCTGGAGACTTTCGGCCAGGTGGATGTGGTCTTCAATAACGCCGGTATTATGCCTTATGGCGATTTGCAAAACTTCACCGAGGCGCTGTGGGATGATGTACTGGATATCAATCTTAAGAGCATGTTCCTCATGGCTAAAGCTGTCCTGCCGCACATGCTTCAGCGGGGGCGGGGCTCCATCATCAACACCTCGTCGGTGATGGCGACCCTCACCGAGCCGGGGTATGAAGCCTATACCACCTCCAAATCCGGTGTCATCGGCCTCACCAAGGCTCTGGCGGTCTCGTACGCCGATAAGGGGATCCGCTGTAATTGTGTTTGCCCGGGTTGGGTGGACACGCCCATGAATCGCAAGGTGGCGGCGGACGTGGGCGGTCTGGATAAACTATTGCCCATCATCAAGCGCCAGCAACCGCAAGGCCGAATGGCTTCCACCCGCGAAGTGGCTTACGCCGTGTTGTTTCTGGCCTCGGATGAAGCCAGCGCGGTCACGGGGAGTGCGCTCTATGTGGACGGCGCTTCGACCGCGGCCATTGGCGGGTGAGATACCCCGCGCAACTTACCCCCTTATTCTGGAGATACTGACCATGACTCACAATCAAGACCTGGTAGACCGTGCCAAGCGTGTTATCCCCGGCGGCGTCAATTCCAACAACCGGGGCCTGCCCTGGCCCATGATCTTTGTGGAAGCCAAGGGCGCGTATATCACCGACGCGGATGGCAAAAGCTATTTGGATTATCACGCCGCCTTTGGCCCGCCCATCCTGGGCCACAATCATCCGCGCGTTAATGCGGCGGTGCGCGAAGCGATGGAGACGGTGGATTTAATTGGCGCGGGCGTGACCGAATTGGAGATTCGCCTGGCGGAAAAAATTAACCAATACGTCCCTTCAGCCGAGCGCGTGTTGCTGGCCAATTCTGGTTCAGAGGCCACCTATGCCGCCATTCGCCTGTCGCGCGCGGTGACGGGCCGGCAGAAGTTGCTCAAATTCCAGGGCACCTATCACGGCTGGCACGATGCCGTAGCCCTGAATGTCATCAGTCCGGCGGAAAAAATCGGGCAGAAAGACCCGCTCTCATTGGGCATGTCGCCCGAAGCGCTGGAGAACACATTCATCCTGCCCTTTAATGATGTCGCCGCCGTCACCGCGCTGTTTGACCAACACGGCTCTGAAATTGCCTGCGTGATCTTGGAATTGATTCCGCATAACATCGGGTGTGTGATGCCCAAGCCTGAATTTCTGAACGCCCTTCGCCAACTAACCCAGCAACATGGCAGTCTGCTGATCTTCGACGAGATTATTACCGGGTTCCGGCATGGGTTGGGCGGCTATCAAAAAATCGCCGGGGTGACACCCGATCTGTCCACCTTTGCCAAAGCCATGGCGAACGGCTTCCCGATTGCCGCGCTGGTGGGCAAGGCGGAATATATGGAACGCTGTGGGCCGGGAGGTGGCGTCCTTTTTTCGGGCACCTATAACGGTCACCCGGTGGGGGTGGCGGCGTCCCTCGCCACCATCGCCGAACTGGAGGATGGCTCAGTCCATAAGCACTGCTTTGCGCTGGCCGAACGGTTGCAAAAAGGCTTGCAAGAGATCGCCGATGAATTGGGGATCACTATGAAAGTCGAAGCCTTTGGCTCGGTGGTCGTGCCCTATATGCTCGACGGCCCGACCGAGACTTACACCGATCTCCTGCAAAACGACAATGCGCGGGATGTGGCGTTCCGCAAGGCCATGTGCGACCGCGGCATCTTTATGATCCCCACCGCGCTCAAGCGCAACCATATCAGCGCCGCGCACACCCAGGCCGATATTGACCGCACTTTGGAAATCGCGCTCGACGTATTGAAGCCAACCCGATAATGGACCAACAACCGATCACTTACCAGGCCTTGGGGGCCTATCGGCTGGCGAACGCCGAGGTGGAATTGATTGTCACCCTAGAGGTCGGGCCGCGCATCCTTCACTTTGGCTTTGTCGGCGGCGCGAACGAATTCGCGCAGGTGGCGAACCTGCCCGACGAGGAAGTTGGCGGCTGGAAGATGTATGGCGGGCATCGCTTCTGGCATGCGCCGGAGGCCAACCCCCGCAGTTACGCTCCCGACAATGCGCCGCTCACGCTCGAAACCCACGCCGATTTTATCCGCGTCATCCAGCCCACCGAACCCAGCACGGGCATCCAAAAAGAATTGGATATTCAACTCTGGCCCGATGCGGCCCATGCCCGCATCACGCATCGCCTGCGGAATCAGTTACTCTGGCCGGTTGAACTTGCGCCCTGGGCTTTGAGTGTGATGGCCCCCGGCGGCACGGCGATTTTGCCCCTGCCCCCGCGCCAGCCGTGGGCCGCCGAGAATCTGCTCCCCACGGGACAACTTACCCTGTGGTCGTACACCAACCTGGCCGACCCGCGTTGGACGCTGGGCCAGCAATATGTTCTTTTGCGGCAGGATCCCGCTCGGGCGGAGTATCAAAAGTTGGGGGTCAGCACCGCCGCTGGCTGGGCGGCCTATGCCAATGGCGGGCGGCTGTTCCTCAAAACTTTTGCCCATGACCCGCGCGCTGTTTACCCCGATTTCAATTCCCCGGTGGAAGCCTTTGTGTGCGCCGAGTTTCTGGAGTTGGAAACGCTCGGCCCGCTAACCCGCCTTGACCCCGGCAGGACGGTGGAGCATGTGGAAGATTGGTTCCTGTTCCGCGAGGTGACAACGCCCCGGAATGATGAGGAAGTCGAAAGGCATGTTCTGCCAAAAATCATCGCCGCGCGTTAACCCCACCTCACACCAATAACGCCATGCCATCGCCGCCGGTGTCGGCCCCACCGGTAAGCGCGCCGGTCACCGGATCAAGGGCGATGGCGTGCACCAGACTCATGCCGCCATGACTTTGGGCGAGGCGTTGAATCGGGTGGCGCGGGCGCACTTCGGCGCACACATATTCGGGAATGCGGACCTGAACCCGGATGACTTCTCCCTGGCAATCAAAGCGCGGGGCCAGCACCGCCTCATCCACCCGCATGCCAAAATCCAGCACATTGAGGATGACCTGCAAAACACCAGTGATGATGCGCGAGGCCCCCGGCGCGCCAATCACCAGCACGGGGTGGCCGTCTTTATAAACAAGAGTAGGCGCAATGCCCGTGGTGCGGCCTTTGCGCGGCGCA
>CAYUFY010000107.1:0-14175 GCA_964443795.1 uncultured Anaerolineales bacterium
CGCCAAAGAAGCCGCCCCCCTGGCCGCCTTGCCCGCCCCCCGCGCCTTGCCCATCCTGGCCGCCCCCACGCCCGGCGAAAAACCGTGCTTGAGCGTTATTCACTCGGAACCGCTCGAACTGCATCCCGCCCAAAAACGCGCCGCCGGTCAGGGCCAACACGAGAACAATACCGCCAACGATGCCTAAAAATTTCTTGTTCATGAGTAGAGTCTCCTAATATACTTGGATGGATTTGAAATTAGGGGCGCACAACCCCGCCCCCCCCGCCCCCAAAGAAACCGCCGAAACCACCCCCGCCCCCATTAGACGCCGGGGTGGTCGCCACATTGAGAACGACCGAATCACCTTCCTGCAACTGGCCTTGCACCACCTCGCTTTGCGTCTCGTTGCTTTGACCAATCGTCACCGGCACTGGAATTTGCTGGCCCTCGAACAACACCGTCACCGTGCGCTGGCCGGCGCTCACCCGAATAGCCCGGTTAGGCACCAGCAACACCTCGGCGCGCTGAGAGGTGACAATGGACACGGCGGCGGTCATGCCGGGCTTGAGCGCCGGGTCGGTTTGGGTGATGATCACCGTCACCGGAAAGGTCGTCACATTTTGTTGGGTTTGGCCCATCGCCAGCACCGCCGCCACTTGCCCCTGGAAGGTCAAGCCGGGCGCGGCATCGGCGGTGAGGTTCACCAATTGCCCCACGGCCACCTGATTAATATCCACCTCGGCCACGCTAACTTGAATTTGCAAGGCGCTCAAGTCGGCCAGCAGAATCGCGTTTTCGTTGTTGCCGACAATATCCCCCACGCGGTTATAAATCGCCACCACCGTCCCGGCAAAGGGGGCCGGTAGTTGGGGCGAGTCCACGGTGGCCTGCGCGGCGGCGATTTTGGCTTGGGCCGCGAGAATGGCCTGTTGATCAGGCCCAGCCTGTAGTTCGGCCAGATCGGCTTGCACTTGCAATAAATTGGCCTGAGCCACCGCCAATTGCGCCTGATAGAGCTCGACCTTGGTCTGGTTGGGGCCAGCCTGAGCGGCCTTTAGGTTGGCCGCCGCCGTATCATAAGCCGTTTGCGCGTTATCCACGGTGTTAGATTTATTCGCCTTGTCGGAATTAATGGTCAACTCCAGAGTCGTCTGCTTGCCGAGTTGGGAGTCGTAATTATTCTGGGCCACTTGCAACTTACTGAGCGAGTCGGGGTCGGCGGGGTTCGCCGCCAGATTGGCCTGGGCTTGTTCCAGTTGTTGCCGATACCAGTTCGTGACGTAAACCTGGTTTTGAAGCGCCGCCACATTCGTGCTGTAATCCACCAATTGCAAGTTAGTCTGAGCAGTTTGCAACGCCAGTTGCGTTTGTTGCACCTGATCGAGCAACCCTTGCCCCACCGGGTTGAGGGCGTTGGTGAGGTTTTTCTGCGCGGTGGTCAGGGCCTGTTGGGCCTGCACCACCGCCAGTTGCGCCTGGGCAAGCTGTTGCGCGGTCGGACCGGCTTCGATGGTGGCGAGATTCTCTTGTGCGGCCACCAAATCGGCCTGAGCTTGCAAAATGGCCGGGGCCAGACTCGCGGGGTTGAGCGTCATCAGTTGTTGTCCGGCGGTGACCACCTCGCCCACGGCCACATCAATGGCCCCAACCGTGCCGGTAGCCTTCCACACCAATGTTTCCGATTGCGGCGCGGCGATGGCCCCGGCGGCGTTCACCGATGTGACCAGCGGGCCGCGCACGACCTGCCCCAATTGCAAGTTGGCAGTAGTGCTGGCGGCCGTGCTGAGGCTCCGCCGATACAACCAAAATCCACCTACGCCAACCACCAACAGGGCGATTATTGTGATAACAATATTATGGGTCTTCATAAGTTTACGCTCTCCATAAAATGCCTGCCGGTGATTATTGCGAGGCCACCGGCAAAGTGAGGTTGATAGTCGTGCCTTGCCCCATAACGGACTCGGCACGCATGGCGCCGCCGTGCGCCTCGACGATGGCTTTGGCAATGGCGAGGCCCAAGCCGGATTCGCCGTGCTCGGCGGTGCGCGCTGTCTCGGCGCGATAGAAACGGTCGAAGATCAAGGGCAAGTCGGCGGGGGCGATGCCCGCGCCCGTGTCGCGCACGGTCAGGTGCAATTGCTCCCCAACCAACGCCGCGCCCAATTCAATTTGTCCGCCGCTGGGCGTGTAGCGCAAAGCATTGCTAATGAGGTTGCTGAAGACTTGCGCTAACCGCACCTCATCCACTTCCAGCGCAGGCAAATCCGGGTTGGCCGTAACCGTGATTGAAACGCCAGACAGTTGGGCTTGATGGGCAAAGGTGGCTTGGGCTTGTTGCAGAAAATCGCGCGGGACCACGAGGGCGCGGTTGAGGGTCAGTTCCCCCGCCTCGGCCTGAGTCAGCGTCCGCAGGTCGCCGACCAAATGCTGGAGGTGGGCAATCTCGTCGTAGATCACGGTCAACCGCTCGGGCGTGGGGTCGAGTTCCCCATCGCGCAGGGCTTCGATGTAGCCAGCAATCACGGTCAGGGGGGTGCGCAATTCGTGGGCCACATCGGCGGTCATTTGGCGGCGGGCGGTGTTGGCGCGTGTGAGTTCGCGGCTCATCCGGTTGAAAGCGGCGGCGAGTTGGCCGATCTCATCCGCCGATTTAACGGGCACTTCTTGCGCGAGCGCGCCCGAGGCCATGCGGTGGGTGGCCGCGGTGAGGGCTTGCAGGGGCCGGGTGAGCGTGCGCGCCAGCCACAGCCCGGCCAGAAAAGCAATGACGGTGGCGGCGAGCGCGGCGATGAGGAGGGCCTCGGTACTGCGGCGGAGATAGGCGGACTCTTCGGGGGAGAGGCCGGGCCGCGCGGTCGGAGAAAGAATCGTGCCCACAATTTGATTGTCCAGGGCGATGGCTTCGCCCTGGGCGAGTTGCTCGGCGCTGAGGGTTGTGCCCACCTCTCCGTTGGGCCAGAGCGGCAAAATTACTTGGCCGTGAATATCCGCGAGGCCAAAGATGAGATGCCGCTCACGGCGAAAGTTAGGGCGGTCATTATCCGGGTCAAAAGTCGGCGTGGAGGCCGGAGCCGAGCGGCCAAATTGCTGTTCCCAATATACAGCCACGCCGTCCCAGGAGCCATGGGTTTGATAGTAGGCCACTAAATCGGTTTTGAATTCCCTCCGGCTTTGGTCAAGCAAGAGCCGGTCAAACTCGCGCGTACTGGAGAGGCGCAACAACACGGCGACCAACACGGCCACCAGGAGGGCGATGAGCGAAAAGGCGAGCGTGAGTTTGCGGGCCAGGGTGCGGAACATGCTTTACGCTTCGGGGGCCACAAACCGATAGCCCACGCCAAAAACGGTTTCAATATATTGCGGCTGTTCGGGATCAGCTTCGATTTTAGTGCGCAGATTGCGGATGTGGACGTTGAGGGTGCGCTCCATACCCGCATACCCATCTTCGGCGAGGCGGTCGGCGAGTTGCTGGCGGGTGAGCACCTGCCCAACCGCGCGCATGAGCAAACCCAATAGATTGAATTCGGTGGGGGTCAGGCTGACCGCCTGGCCGCGCGCAAAGACGGTGTGCGTGGCTTCATCGAACACGACCTCGCCTACGCGAATTTCTTTGGCGTCGGTTTCGCTGACCTCAGCGCGGCGCAAAACAGCCTTCACCCGCGCGGCGAGTTCGCGCATGCGGAATGGTTTGATCACGTAATCGTCGGCGCCCAATTCCAGCCCCAACACCGCATCCGCCTCCTCTTCCCGCGCGGTGAGGACGATAACCGGCACGCGCCGCTCGCGCCGATATTCGCGCAGAAACTCAAAGCCATCCATTTCCGGCATCATGATGTCGAGCAAAATCACATCCGGGCTTTCATGGCGCGCGGTGTAAATAGCCTCGCGCCCGTTAGTGGCGGTGACGACCCGATAATCCTGCTTGGTCAGGTAATCGGTGAGGAGTTGGCGGATATTGGCTTTGTCGTCCACGACGAGGATGGTTTTAGACATAGGGAGATTATCTGACCTGAGGCTTGCACTGTAATCGTTAGTTGTTTAGATTTGATTTAGGGCGAATATAGATTTGGCTAATGGCTAACCGACTCATTCAACGCTCACTGGTCCCAATCCAATTCTGAACAAGGGCTAATCCGTTTTTGAACATATCGCCTCTATAATTCAGACCAGTCATATCTACTTAAGGAGCGTTTGGTATGCCCAATAAAAATAGCGTGACCTTCGGGTTAATTGGCCTCGGCGGGTTAGTGGTTGTGGCGGTAGGTGTATTTGCCGTGGTCAATTATCTCCTACGCGACACGGTGGCCTCCACTGGGCCAATCACCGCCGTGCCGTTGGCGGTGAACACTTCCGCGCCGCCCACGACTGCGCCTGAACCCACTAGCGGCGGGGGGGAAGCCAGCCCCACTGAAGCCCCAGTTGCCCAATTCACTGCCACACCCAAAACTAGCGCACCCACCATCTTTCAAATCGTCGCCAGCCAGTCGCAAGCCAGTTTCTCCATTCACGAAGAGCTAAACGGCCAGCCTAAGACGGTGCTGGGCACTACTACCGAAGTGGCCGGGCAACTAGCGGTGAATGCGAACGATTTGAGCCAAACACAGGTGGGTGCGATTCAAGTCGGCGTGCGCTCGCTCAGCACCGACAGTGGCCGCCGCAACAACGCCATCCGCCGCTTTATCTTACAGACGGATGCCTTTGAGTTTGTCACCTTTACACCGACCAGCGTCACGGGTCTCAGCGGCGGCGCGCAACCCGGGCAAACCCTCACCTTCCAAATCCACGGCGACCTGACCATCCGCGATGTGACCAAACCCGCTACGTTTGATGTCACCGCGCAAGGGGTCTCGGCCACGCAAATCAGCGGCACAGCCACGACGATTGTGTTGCGGAACGATTACGGCCTGCAAATCCCCAGCGTGCCGAATGGGGCGAATGTGGGCAATGAGGTGACGTTGCAGTTGGATTTTGTGGCCGCGAGCGGTGGCTGAAAGGTAGTGTTCGGCTAACTCCTGACCAATACACTATCCGGGAGAATTTAGCAGTTGTTGAACGGCTGATACTTGAACAAGAGGGGAAGAAATCAAAATTACTGGTCTTGTATCTATCCAGTGACTTTGCGCGCGAGGTTTTGGACGAGCGCAAGGCACAGATAGATTCCGTCTTAGGCAAATTGGAGGATGAGCGCGCGCGCCTAGCCTTGCATCTTCAATCGCAAGGCGATATAGACCCTGACCAGATGCAACAGATTAGCGACTTCATGTACAACATAAGCCACCGGATTGAGTGCGCTGACTCTCACTTTGAGGCCCGTTTAGCATTAGTCGAGATGTTTGACCTGACTGCCATTCTGGCCCGCAACAATGCGGGCCAAACGGTAATCCACATTTCGGAGCTATGCGGCTACAAAAATCTTACTAGCGACGTGCTATCAAGTTCTTATATTTTATTCGGTGTGGGGTATCCGCCGCATGCCCCAACCGCTTGCGGCGGTCGGCTTCGTAATCTGAAAAGTTGCCGTTGAACCAGACCACCTGACTTTCGCCCTCAAAGGCCAGGATGTGCGTGGCCACGCGGTCAAGAAACCAGCGGTCGTGACTGACCACCACCGCGCTTCCGGCAAATTGCTCGATCGCTTCTTCGAGCGCGCGCAGGGTGTTCACATCCAGGTCGTTGGTCGGCTCGTCGAAGAGAATGACATTCGCGCCTTCTTTGAGCATCTTGGACAGGAGCACCCGGTTGCGCTCGCCGCCCGAGAGCACGCCCACTTTCTTTTGCTGGTCGGCGCCGAGGAAGTTGAACGAAGCCACATAGGCGCGGGAATTCATTTTGCGTTGGCCCAGCAGGATGGTGTCCATCCCGCCGGAGATTTCCTCCCACACATTTTTGTCGGGGTCGAGCGTGTCGCGCATTTGCTCCACGTAGGCCAACTTCGCGGTCTGGCCGACTTTGAACGTGCCGCTGTCGGGCTTCTCCGCGCCGATAATCATTTTAAGCAGGGTGGTCTTGCCTGCACCGTTGGGGCCGATGACCCCCACAATGCTCCCCGGCGGGACCTCAAACGAAAAATTCTCAAACAGCAAATTATCACCGTAAGCCTTGGTGAGATTTTTGGCCTCGAGGACGAGGTCGCCCAAGCGTGGCCCCGGCGGGATGTAGATTTCCAGCTCCTCGCGCTGTTTCTCGGTTTCCTGACTCAATAAGTTTTCATACGCGGTGATACGTGCTTTGCCCTTGCTCTGCCGCGCCTTGGGGGACATGCGAATCCAATCGAGTTCGCGCGCCAGAGTCTTTTGACGTTTGGTATCGGCTTTTTCTTCGAGCGCCAGGCGGCCTTGCTTTTGCTCCAGCCACGAGGAGTAGTTGCCTTTCCACGGAATGCCATAGCCCCGATCGAGTTCCAAAATCCAGCCTGCCACGTTATCAAGGAAATAGCGGTCGTGGGTCACGGCGATGACCGTGCCTTTGTATTCCTGCAAATGCTTTTCCAGCCAAGCCACCGACTCCGCATCGAGGTGGTTGGTGGGTTCGTCGAGGAGCAGGATATCCGGCTCGGTGAGCAGGAGGCGGCACAGGGCCACGCGGCGGCGCTCACCGCCCGAGAGGATCGCCACCGACGCATCGGGCGGAGGACAGCGCAGGGCATCCATCGCCAGTTCCAGATGATTATCTAAATTCCAGGCATCGCGCTTATCCAGTTCATCCTGCAAACGCGCCTGTTCGGCGATGAGCGCATCAAAATCGGCATCGGGTTCGGCGAATTTGGCGTTGACCGCATCGAACTGCGCCAACATATTTACGATGGGTTGCACGGCTTCCTGCACCACTTCTTTCACGGTTTTGGTGGGGTCAAGATGCGGCTCTTGTTCAAGCAAGCCCACGGTCACCCCTTTGGTCAGGGCGACCTCACCCAGATAGTCAGTGTCTACGCCAGCCATGATGCGCAGAAGGGTGCTTTTGCCCGAGCCGTTGAGACCGAGCACGCCGATCTTGGCACCATAGTAAAACGACAGGGAAATGTCGTGGATGACTTCCCGGTTGGGAGGAAAGATGCGCTTGACGCGCACCATGGAAAAAATAATTTGTTCGCTCATGTGTTAGGGGAGAAGTTAAAGTTGGGGGGTTGAGGTGAAGCGGGGGTTATTATACTGGAGGTCAAGTTGACAAAATAAAACACCGGGCCGCGTGCGGGGCCCGGTGTTTAGGGTGGCTCAGTAGGGTCGTTGTTTACGTTTGGTGAGTTCCCGCCCGGTCTTGACTCCACCGGCGCGCGGGCGAGCTTTGCCCAGCCGAACCAGCGGCAGGATGAGGCGATAACCGCCCAACCAGAAAAAGAGGATGAGCGCCAATACTAAACCGATGAGGAAAAGGAACAACCACCCCAAGCGGGAATCTTCCACCGGGCCCGCCGGGGCAGCGGTAACTGCCAGGGTCGACGCGGCCGTAGGGACGACAGTAACCACCACCGTCGGGGCTAGCACTGAAGCCATCACGGTCACGGTGATAAAGGTGGTGGTGGCGTTGGGCGGGAGCGCGGTAAGAGTTTTCGCAATAGCCGTGGCGGCGATGGATTGGCTGGTGGCATTGATATCGGGCGTGGTGGAAGGCGTGAGGGTGGGGGTGCGGGTAAAAAAAGGCCGCGTTTTCGTAGGCGAAGCCGTGGGGCCAAGCGGAATCGGCGCGGTAGGCGTGTCACCTCCACCGCCGCCCCCCCCACCCCCGCCGGATGAGGTCGGGATGGGTGTGTTAACTGGAGGCTGGCTGGCGAGGGCTTCTGCGGTTTGGGCGGCAAAGGTGGCATTGACATCAATGGTCGGGCGTTGCGAGGGTTGCGCGGGTGGAGCCGCCCAAACCGGGCGGGGGCCGAGGGCCAGGCCACTCATCAGCAAAGTTAGTACAAGCAGAAGGCTGAGACCCAGCAAGGACAAACGGAGTGGGGAGTATCTCATGTCAAATTCCTAATCAGGCGTCACTTTTCGGACAAGGCAGGACGCGCGGGCAACTGTTCGGGTAGGGGCACACGCAACGCACTGGCCGGGTTCGGCCCGAGGACGCCCAGGTTGTGAATCTCGGCGCGGTTATTGGTCTCATCAAATTCAGTCACTGCGCCCGTGGCCACGGTCGGATTCCACGAGTCGACGAATACGTACAAATCACTCGAACCGCTGGCAAAGGCGCCGGGCCAGACGGTGCGCTGAGCATCGTAGCTACTTGGGACAGAGACCAGGGTCACGCTTTGGCCTGGGGCGAGACCGCCCGCCACAAACCAGACAATGCCATAGCAGGGCTTGAGGGTGCAGTTGCCCGTCGCATTCCACGGATCGTTGGGGCCAACTGGCGGCCGGGCGGGGTTGATGTAGAAATCTACCCAGAAGGACCCGGTCTGGCTGTTGCCCTGATTCTTCACAACCACCGTCACGGTCGCGGGTTGACCCGCCACTGGGTTGGCCGGGGTCACGGTAAAGGCAGTCACCACCAAATCAGGTGGCCCATAATCACGGGTAACTAACGGCAGAAAAACTCGATTGAACGTCGAGATATTAAAGCTCTGCGAGACATCGGGGGCGGCGGCATAAGTGGCGTTCCCCGCTTGTTGCGCGGTGATGGTGCAGGTGCCAGGCCCTTTGAGGGTGACGAGGTTTCCAACGACGGTGCAGCTCCCACTGGCAATAAACGTGACCGCCAGACTTGATGAGGCTGACGCACTGACTGTGAAAGGCGGATCAGCAGTGGTGCGATTGGGCAAGGGAGCAAAGGTAATGGTCTGCGGAACCTTAGTGATGCTAAATGGGCGTGTGACCTGCGGGGCCGGGGCAAAGTTGGTGTTGCCTAATTGGTCGGCAGTGACCGTGCAGGTGCCCAACGCGCCCGAGAGCAGAACCAAAGCGGTGGTTGGCCCGCTTGAGATGCCCTGACAAATACTCGTGGGGGTGAAGGAAAAGGTTACAGCCAAGCCTGATGAGGCGGTGGCGCTAATTGTGAAAGATGTTGGAGACAATACGGTCCTATCAGCGATGGATGGGAAGTCAATGGTTTGCGTGCCAAGAGCCACATTGAAAGTCAGGAGGGTAATGGGCGCCGCGTTCCAAATGGAATTACCAAACGTGAAAGCGCCAACCGTACAGGTACCCAAACTGACTAAAGTGACAATATTGCCTGAAATGGTACAAACGCCCGGTGTCAACGGACTATAAAAAACTTGCAAACCCGAAGCGGATGTGCCAGTCACCGGGAAAGGCGGTGTGCCAAAAGTAACGGTTAGAATATTGGGAAAGGTGATGACATCATTGCCTTTGCTTACTGTGAACGCTTGGGCATTAGGCGGCGCAACAGCAAAGTTGATGGTGCCGGGTTGGGTGGCCGTCACCGTACATACCCCAATATTAATCAGGGTCAGCGCATTCGTTCCGCCCGAATTGGAACACGCGCCGCTGGCCGTATAACTAATGGGCAAGCCGGAATTGACCGTGGCAGTCACCAGAACAGCCGTGTTGGTGAAGGGAATATTAGCCAGCGGGCCAAAATTAATGATCTGGCTGGCTTGAGTGATGGTGAAACTTTGCGACACATTGGGGGCGGAGGCATAATTCGCGTTACCAGACTGACTAGCGACGACCGTACACATCCCCACATTGACCAACGTCACCAGTGAGCCATTGATGGTGCAGACATTACCCGGGCCAGCCGTGAGGCCGACCAGCAGTCCGGAAGAGGCCGTGGCGGTAATCAGGAAAGGCGTGTTGGTATAAACCATCGAGCTACTTAGCGTAAACGAGATGGTCTGAAAAGCCTGGGAAACAGAGAAGGTGCGCGAAACCGGCAAGGCCGGATTCCAGTCGGCATTACCAGGTTGATTCGCCACGACTGTACAATTGCCGACCCCCACAATCGTGATTAGGTTTCCCGTGTTAGTACAGACACTGGGCGTAGCCGTGGTGTAAGAGATGACCAGCGGCGAATTCACTGTGGCCGTTACCAGGAAAGGTGGGTTGGTATAAACCTTGCTGGCTAAAATTCCGAAGGCAATATTCTGGGTGCCTTTGCCAATATCAAACGCGCCGGTAATATCTGTGGCAAGCGCGCCGCTCTGAGCGATCAACTGGTAAGCGGTACCCGCCTTATCCAGCGCGAGATCAGTAAATGTAGCCGCCCCACTGGAGGCCGTGATTGAGGTGGTGCCTCCTAGGGTGGCGCCCGGAGTGCCAGTGCCGGGACGGATGGTGACTGAGATAACCCCATTAAAACCATAGGCCCGGTTGCCAAAATTATCCTGAACCTCAACAACTGGACCGTTGAGTAGCGCGGCCACCACCGTATTCGTTGGGGAAGTGGTGACAACCACAAGCGTCGGGGTAACCACATCTATCGCAAAAATACTGCTTGTGCCAGTAATCAGGCCCGGTGAGCCGGCATCAAGTTGATATAAACCCGTCAGGTTGATTGACAAACCCGTATAAGTAATGACCCCACCCACCGCCACCACGGCGGTGCTCCCGCCCAGAACCGCACCTGGCGTACCCGACCCGCTGGTTATTGTGGCTGTGACCGTCCCCCCGAACGCTGAGGCCAGGTTGCCAAAAGCATCCTGCGCCTGCACCACCGCCGTAATCGTCGGTGACCCAGCCACGTTGCTCAGGGGCGATGAAGCAAAGATCAATTGCGAAGCTGGCGCCGGGGTAATGTTGAAGGCGCTGCTAGTGCCAGTAATGAGATTGCTGGCCGTGGCGCTCAGGGTATATCCCACTCCGACCTTATTAATGAACATCCCGGTATATGTAATAACGCCACTCACAGCCGGAGCGGAACTGAAGCCACTCAGGGTGCCCGCCCCTGGGTTGGTGCCAATAGCCAATCCGATTGAGCCGGTATAAGTGGTATCGGTATAGCCAAAATTGTCACGGGCGGCAATGGTGGCGCTAAGTGTCGCCGCGCCCGCCAGAGCATTATTCGGGGAGGTAGAGAAAATCAGCCGATCAGCAATGATATTAAACGCGCTGCTGGTGCCATTGGTCAGTCCGGCACTGCTAGCGACCAATTGGTAATTGGCTCCTACAAAGTTAATGGACAGGTTGGTATAGGTCACCACACCATTATTGGCGGCCACCACCAGGGTTCCTCCCATGGCCGCGCCAGCCGTCCCCCCGGTGTAGGTAATAGCCATATTACCGCTGAAACTTTTAGCCAGATTGCCAAACTGGTCTCGCGCCTCCACCACCGGGGCCGGAGATAACGTGGCTTGCGATTGGGTATTGCCCGGTGAAACGGTGAAAGTGAGGTAATTAGCCGCTGCCGCCGTGATGGTGAAAGGATTGCTGGTGGCGGCGGTTAAGCCAGAATAATTTCCAACCAGGGTATAGCCCACCCCAGCCTTGTCAATGGATAAATTTGTATAGGTGATGATGCCGCTCACCGCCGTCACCACCGTGGTCCCAGTGAGTGTCCCTCCCCCCGGGTTCGTGCCAATCGTGACGACGACCGCGCCCGTGAAGTTGGGGTCCACGATATTGGAATTGTTGACCGCCTTAATGGTCGGGGTAAGAGTCGCGCCCGCCGTTGTATCAACAGGGGAAGCGGTGAAAATAAGTTTGGTGGCCTGAATGCAGGTGGGCGCGGCGACATTACACCAGGGCGAGAAACCGATATTGTCACTAACCTGCCCACCCGTGCCCGTGGGGTTACTGGTGGCGTTGAATGGCCCAGTGGCATTGCCCCACCAGTTGTTGGCGGCGGTGACCGACACTCCAGTTGTATTGCTTATCCCCACCGGAGTAGCGGTCAAGTTGTTGTGGAAGAAGGAGTGCCCGCTGCCGCCCGTGATCGAAATCGCTGTCGTCGCGTTTTGAATCGTAAAATTATTAAATGTGACCGCGCCGGCTGAAATAGCAACCGCAACCCCGCTTCCCGGGCTGATATTCGCGCTGACATTGGTCGGCCCCTGCATGGTCACGCTCTTGGTAATGGTTAAGGTCTCGGTATAAGTGCCAGCCCCCACATTGACCGCGCCCCCGGCTGACACCAGAAATAGCGCATCGCTGATGCGTGCGCCCGTGCCACCAACTTGATTAACGTTGACCAGCGGCGCGGAGATGTTGCTGGTCGTGGCCGTACTAAGAACCGCGCCCTGGGTCAGCAAAAAGCTGGTAGTTGTTACCGGCGCGGTCGCGCTCAGGGTTAAACTGCGATAAATAGACACATTCTCGGCATAGGTGCCGCCGGTCATGATATTGATGATCGCCCCATTAGAGGCCAGGTTAATGCCCTGTTGAATGGTCTTAACCGGCAAGGCGGCGGTGCCGGGATTGGAGTCATTGCCACCGCTGGATTTCACATAAATTTGTTGCAGGGTTGAGAAAGACGCATTTACCGTCAGATTGCCGCCCGAGCCAATCCCCGAATCGCGGGCCACAATGTAATAAGTTGTTCCGGCAGTCACTGGCACGTTCAAATAGGATTGAATAAAACCGCCACCATCGTCGTTGCAACTCACGCTCGTTAACGCCCCAAAAGTGGGTGAGGCCGCCGAACCCGAATACACCTCCAACACCGTATCATAATTCGAAGTCAGCGTATCCACCGCCAACCACCCTGTAGCGGTTGGCGTGTATTTATACCAGACGCTATGCACATCGGAACTGGCGTAAAAGTTGCCGCATGTGCCAAATTCTCCGATCTCGGTCGTCATTGTGCCAGTGGCAGTCGAATCAGTGAAAGGGAAGGAGGCAATATCAGTGGCCGGGCCGTTCAAATTATCAGCGCCGGCCGCCGCCGCCGATTGAGCCATTGCGATCATCAACCCAACCATTATTGTCATTGTCAGCGCCAAAGATATGGCGCGTTTGTTTAGTATGTCCACGATTGGTCTCCTAAACCAGGTAAACGTGAATATAACCTAGTATAGACTAACCCCTGTGAGAGGCAAGCGGGAGAGAAGTAAGTAGACACCTGGAATTTGGAGATGGAATATCCCCAATTCCAGATCACTCACAGGTCACCCCAGGTTGCTCACATTCGGGGGTGGCGCTGTAAAAGCGGGCGAGTTGGTGACGATGTTCAGCAACCCAGCGATAAACCTGATCTTCAACCCACTGCAAGGGCGGGAAAGAATAGAGCCGGGCAAAAAGCGACCACCCGCCCCCAAAGGTTTGCAAAACCCGATTGATGGCCGCGGCCCCGGCAAACTTGCGCCCGCCGGGCTCAATAACCCATGCGGCGCGATCCACTTCCGCGCGGGTGAGGCCATATTGCTCTTTCAGGTTCGGGGTTTGATTAGGGAGGGCCAGCACCCGGCCAGCCGTGTCACGCGCCTTAATCCAGCGCGTGGTGCGCGTTCAGAAGCCTCAGTGACCGTCGAAAAGGAGAATGAGTTTAACGGGTGACATTTTAAAAGTTCTCACCAGCTATATTTTCTCTTCCAATTGTTCTTTCAATAACGGGGCGTCCGTCACGGGCAGACGACACGCAAAGTTATAACACACGGCGGCGGTGGCCCGGCCAGCCAGTTGTTCGCGGCCAGCGAGGAGCGGAATGGGCGAATCGGCACCCGGATGTTTAAGGGCGACGACTTTAAACGGATGGAACGCGCCGAAAGTGACCGCCAATAAATCCTGCATATCCGGCGCCAGCGGGTCCCCGACCAACGCAATTTCCCTGGCCGAGCCGAGCGCAAAGGTGGCGGCGCTGAGCCACTGGGCAAAGGCAGTGGGATGCTGGGTCAGCATGGGTTGTAGCCTGTTGAGCATGCCAGCGGCAAGGTCAGCGTAGTGTGTATCAGCGGTGAAGAGCGCCAGCTGCATGAGAACATGGACGGTCATGGCGTTGCCCGAGGGCGTGGCATTGTCTTGCATATCTTTGGGGCGGGTGATAAGCGCTTCGTGAGTATCGCTAGTATCGAAGAAGCCACCGTTCGGGTCGCGGAAATGCGCGAGAGCATAGTCCATTAGTTCGCGCGCGGCGACAAAGTAGCGGTCATCAAAGGAGGCTTCGTAAAGGGCGAGGAGGCCTTCGGCGAAATTGGCGTAGTCTTCGAGGAAGGCTCCGCCCTCGCCGCCGCCCTCACCCCCGGCCCCTCTCCCGTCAGGAACTGCGCTGACGGGAGAGGGGAGTTCACGCCATGAGCGAAATAAATGCCCATCAGGGGCGCGGAGGGTGGCGAGGAGAAAGTCGGCGTTGCGGCGGGCGGCGGCGAGGTAGGCG
>CAYUFY010000108.1:0-14161 GCA_964443795.1 uncultured Anaerolineales bacterium
CCCCGCCCATCATCCCGCCCATGCCCATGCCACCACCGCCACCCATCACCCCGCCCCGACTCGCGCCGACCGCGTCAATTTCATCAATGTAAGCGATACACGCGCCATATTCGCGGGCCAATTTCTTGGCCCGGCCACAGAACCAGATCATCTTAAGCACATCCACGCCCCAGAACATGGCGCGGAAGCCGGAGCCTTCAATGGAGATGAAGGGCACCCCCGCCGCGCCCGCCATGGCTTTGGCGAGCATGGTCTTGCCAGTGCCGGGCGGGCCATAGAGCAAAATGCCGTTGATATATTTCCCGCCCATGGCCGAGAATTGTTCCCGGTCCGACAGCAGACTAATCCATTGTTGCACCAGCCGCACTAGGGTGGGTTGGCCCCAATAATCGCTGAACGTCACCGCCTTGGGGTCTTCGGGTTTAATGACTTCCACTTTGGAGCGGCTCATGAACCAGAAGATGGCCCCAAATTGAATGATGGCATAGAACAACGCAAAGACGATTTGCGCCACAAAGCCGAGGATAACCAGAACCGTATTGAGCACGGCCTCATCCAAGAGCATCCAAGTGATGCCGCCTGCCAC
This sequence comes from uncultured Anaerolineales bacterium, assembly GCA_964443795.1. Lineage (GTDB taxonomy): Bacteria > Chloroflexota > Anaerolineae > Anaerolineales > UBA6663 > DATDRS01. The sequence goes on from CAYUFY010000108.1 coordinate 587, forward strand.
CAGCGCCCACGGCCAGACCCACTTGGTAAAGCGCCACAGCCGCCCGCGGAAACTATTGCGGCGGGTCATAATATCGTTCTTTTTACGCCCGCTATTGGGGAAGTGAGAAGCGGGCATCCCGGACTCGGGGTGATAACCGCGTGGGGTCAACAAAGAGTAGAGGAAGGCCACCCCGCTCACGCCCGCCAAGCCCAGGGTGGGGAGGAACGCCAGCACGGCGACCATAAATGTCACATCGCCAAGTTGGCTGAGGACATAGACCAGACCAATGCCAAAGGCTAATCCCGCCATAATCAAACCCGCTATAAAAATCCAGCTGGAAGAGCGTTCCAACCAATTCCGGCGAACCCTCAGCGCCGCATCATTTCCTGAAATTTGTGTCTGCTCGCTCATCACCAATGTCCTCTCTCAATGATTATACCGACACCTTCACAAATACTGCCAGCCACGTCCAGGGAGTAGGGCAAGTGTAAACCCTTTTGGGAGGGAGGACAAGGAATTTTTAACAGACTCTCATCCAAACGGTTTGGTTAGTGGGGCTTGGAATTTTCCAAATGGCTGGCGTCCAACCCCAAGACCCGCACCAGCCCCTCTTTGAGCGACACCCGCGCAATGGCCGTATTGGGGAACGAGAACCCCACCGGCTGTTCCGGCGGGATGCCGAGTAGATGGGTAAGCCCGGCGCTTAACAGCCCTCCGTGGCTGACGACGGCGACCTGACCCGCCGGGTGAGCCGCGCGGATTTCATCCAGCACTGTGGCGGCCCGAGCGACGAGCGCGGCCTGCCCTTCCCCGCCCGGTGGGCCAACCACGCGCCAATCGGCCTCGCCCCCTACGCCGCCCCGGTCCAAATGCCGCGCCACAATCTCATCCCACGTCAGGCCCGTCCACTCCCCCAGGTGACGCTCCATCAAACGGTCGTCAAAGCGCAGAGGCGCGCCGGGGAAGGCAATCTCGGCGGTCAGGCGGGCGCGGACGAGCGGGCTGGCATAGATCACGTCAAATGTATCAGCTTGCAAGCGCTGACCGAGGGCGCGCGCCTGTTCCCGCCCCAATTCGTCGAGCGGTGGGTCGGCTTGGCCTTGCATTCGGTCTTCGGCGTTCCAGGTGGAACGGCCATGGCGGATGAGGTAGAGGAGCATTGTGTGATTGGGCGATTGGGTCACTGCTCCCCTCTCCTAACGACGCTCTTGTTCATTGTCGTGAGGAGAGGGGCCGGGGGTGAGGTCCAACGCCATGATGGAGCGACCCGTGTCGTGAAAACCGAGGCGCTGATAAAACCAGGTGAGGCCATGCGCGGCCTCGCCCTCGGGGGTGAGGGTGAGGAGGACGAGTGAGCACGCTTGGGTGCGGCACCACGCGAGGCAGGCGGCCACCAACGCGCGGGCCACGCCCTGCCCCCGGTGTTCGGGCAGAACGTAGAGGTCTTCAATCTCGGCGTAGTGGCTGTATTCAATGCTCAACGCGCGCATCACCGTCGCCACGCCGAGAGCTTGCTCGTCGCGATAAGCTAGAAAAACCGCATGGTGCGGGTCGCCCAGCATGGCGCGCAAGTTGGCGCGGATTTGGTCGGGTGGGGTGGCGAAGCCTTCTTCGGAAAAGAAGCGTTGTAACAACTCCAGCGCCGGACCAAAGATTTCGGGTTGGGCCTGGTGAATGAGGAATAACACGGGCTTTAAAAATCCCAACTCCCAAAGCCCAAGCACCAAAAGGGTGTCTGAGGTTTGGGAGTTGGCGAGAACAAGAGAAGAAGTCAATCCAAAAGGTCAACCATCTCTTGCGGGCCATCCAGTAACAACTTCAGGCCGTTAAGAACATCGCGTCCTAAAATTAACTCATTCGAGCCTTCAGCCCCCACAACTTCCACTTCGGTAAATAATTGGTCATCAACTTGCAAGTTGACAACGTAAAGCATGACAGGCAGACGCTCACCCCACTGGCTCCGAACCATCATCTCCTGAGTAACTGGGGCATAGATTTCTCGCAGGTATTGAAGCGGAACCAGCGTGGCATCCGCCCCAGTATCCACAAACGCCGCGAGTGGGCCAATTTTCAAGCGTGTATACTGCGCGCGGTCACAAATTGCGCTGTGGTAGGGCGGGCTTGTAGCCCGCCGTCTTCGGCACACTCCGGAGGTCACGCTACAAGCGTGACCTCCGGAAACCGCAAGCGATGACCGCGTTGAGTATAGTTGGGTTAATCAGCGTGACTGGTACGGTCGGCGCAGGCGGAAAGTAATTTCGGCTGTATGGATGACTCATACCTAAATTTTCTCAAGCCGCCATTGACTCCGAAAAACCAATTCACGGTCTGGCTCGGCGGTCACACGCTTAAGCAAAACTGGCGTGCGGCCTAGTTGGGCAAATACCCGGTTATGCAAGGCTCCCACACTGCGGTCATGGTCAATCACGCGCCCTTTATGCATGGCGATATACTCACCCGGATAGTGCGCCAACAGAGTGGCCCTTTGTTTTTCAAACTCTTTTTGTTCGGCGCGAATTTTTATGCGCTCATATTGCTCAAAATAGAGTTCCAAAGCTTGGTCTACCAATTCGTCCGGCGTGGTTGAACTTTCACGCACGGCATTTTCCACCTGTTCAGATTTATCCGGCTTTAGCGTAACAGTTAACATGGGGACCTCCAGCAGACCCAAAAGCGTGTCTGCTGATACACAGCGGATAGGTGAATTTTACCCGGCCTTGCGCTTTGGGAACCGCGTGAGCACTTTAGCCGCTTCCGGCCCACGGAATTTTGCGCCGGAGGCGGTGAGGGCCGCTTGGAAGTCGGCGAGGGTGGCCGGCTTGGGCGCGAGTTTGGCGAACGCCTCCCCCGTGCTTTGAGCGATTTGGAGCGCCGTGCCCTCGGCCAGATATTTGAACGGCAAATACGCCTGACCGAGGCGATAGCCGTCGGTATCAATCGAGCAACAGGTCACTTCGCCAATCAGTTGGCCGTCGGCATCAAAGACCGGGTCGCCGTTGTGCGCCATGCGCCCGCTCTTGGCCTCGAAGCGGAAGCGCGTGACTTCGGATTTGCGGTTCTTCTCTTGCTCGACGAATGCCTTACGCCCGACGAACCACGGCTTGTGCACTTTCACGTAGGAGTCGAATCCGGAATCGCCCACGCCGAGGTTGAGATGGCCGGCCATCTCGTCGCCGTAAAGCGGCAGGCCCGCTTCGGTGCGGAGGGAATCGCGGGCGGCGAGGCCAACGGACTTAAGCCCCAGGGGTTTGCCCGCTTCGAGGAGCGCGTTCCACAAGGCGGCGGATTGGTCGGGGTGGACGAATAACTCGAAGCCCATCATCTCGCCCGTGTAACCGGTGCGGGCGATGATGAGGTTGAAGTTGCCGACCACGGCCTCGCATAACTCAGTTCTTTTGAGTTTAGAGATTAGAGACTTGGAGATTGAGTCAGTGCCGAGGGCCAGCAAAATGTCGCGGGCCTTGGGGCCTTGCAGGGCGATGTCCACCCGCTGGTCGCCGCCGACCTGCGGGTCGCGCAGATTCCGCAGGGTGGTGCCCAGCCGCCCGGGGGCTTTGGCCCATGATCGGTCGTGATCCACGCGCACTTCACCGCGCAACACGGCGTTGGCCCAGGCCCAGTCTTTGGCGTCATTGCTGGCGTTGACCACGATGAGATATTTTTGCGAGGCCCGGCAATAAATATAACAATCGTCGAGCACGTGGCCGTCGGGGTTGAGGAATTGCGAGTACATACTTTGGCCGGGTTCGAGCGCGGCCACTTCGTTGGTCGTGAGCGCGTCAAGGAAGGCGCAGGCGCCGGGGCCGGTGGCTTCCCACACGCCCATGTGACTCACATCAAATAGCCCGGCGGCCTGGCGGGTGGCCTGATGTTCTTCCAGCACGCCGGTGTATTGCACGGGCATCTCCCATCCTGCAAACGGCACGAGCCGCGCGCCAAGGGCTTTGTGCGTTTCGTAGAGCGCGGTGCGTTTGAGCGGCGGGTCTTTGGGTTCTTCCCACCGGAACTCGGGCAGAGCTTCGGGGGTGGAGAGGCCAAAGACCGACGAGCCGATGAAGTAGGGTTTGGTTTCATCGAGGCCGCCGCCCTCACCCCGGCCCTCTCCCGATGGGAGAGGGGGAGAGTCCACCGCACTGGCTTCGCGCACCAGCACCGGGCCGGGGAGTTTCTTGAGCAGGTCGTTCACGTCGGGGGCCACGTAGCCATCGGATAAATCGCGGAGCCAGGTCGTGACCATGACGGCGTTGGCGGAAGGCACGCTGAGGTGGTACACGTTCGGGGAAGCCGATTCCCACTTGAGCGTGGCCGCCACCTGCCCCTTGCCGGTGTACAGCCGCGTGGCCTGGGTCGCGCCGAGGGTCAGCGCATACACATCCGCCGTCAACACCCAGTTCAAAAATTCATCGGCGCGCTCGCCCGTGATCTCGATCAGCGCCAGGGGCGTGGTGGGCGTGCGGTCATCCAGATAATAGAAGTGCGGGTAACCGTGCGAGGTAGGGGTGAAGTCTATGCCCATGCGCATGGCCAGATCGCGCACTTTGATTTTGGCGTCGTTGAAGGCGTCGAAGTCGAGCTTGGCGCGGAAGAGATCGCCCTTGCGCCCCGGATATCGAAACGGCTTGCAGGCCCTGAGCACTTGCGCCATCAGGCCAGCCAGTTCGTCAATTTCTTTTTCGCCGAAGCCGCGCTGGGTGATCCACGGCGTGCCGAGGCGCAGGCCGGAGGGGTTGGCGGCGGATTTGTCGCCGGGGATGGTGTTGCGATTGACGACGATGCCCGCGAGATCCAACACGCGCGCGGCGATGTCGCCGTAGAGCGGCGTGCCATCCGGCCCGACCACGGATTTGCAATCCAGATTGAAGAGGTGGGAGCCGGTGCCCCCGAACGGGATGCCGAACCCGTGCGCTTTCATCTTCTCGGCGAAGCGCACGGCGTTAGTGACGACCTGCTGTTGCAGTTGTTTGTATTCGGGCGTGGCCGCGATTTTGAGCGCGACCGAGAGCGCGGCGAAGACGTTGACGTGCGGCCCGCCCTGTTCGCCGGGGAACACCGCGCGGTCAATTTTTTTCGAGAGGGCCGGGTCGGTGGTCATGATGACCGCGCCGCGCGGGCCGTTGAGCGTTTTGTGCGTGGTGAACGAGATGACGTGCGCGTGCCCGATGGGGGAGGGGTACACCCCCGCGACGATGAGGCCCGCGACGTGCGCCATATCCGCGAGGAGATACGCGCCCACCGAGTCGGCGATCTCGCGGAAGCGTTTGAAGTCGGCGGGCCATGGGTACGACGAGTAGCCCACGATAATCATCTTGGGCTTGTGTTGTTTGGCCAGGCGCTCCACCTCATCCATGTCAATGCGCTCGGTCTGCGGGTGGATGGTGTAGGGGATGATGTTGTAATACTTGCCCGAGCGGTTGACCGCCGACCCGTGCGAGAGGTGGCCCCCAAAGAGCAGGTTCATGCCCATCACCGTATCGCCGGGGTTGACGAGGGCGTGGTAAACCGCGTTGTTGGCCGGGCCGCCCGAGAGCGGTTGGACGTTCACGTAAATGTCATCCGCGCGGACGCCGTTGCCCGCCCACAGTTCGGCGCACCGACGGCGGGCGAGGCTCTCGATGATGTCGGCGTACTCCACGCCTTTGTAGTAACGCGGATCGGCGTAACGGCGGTAGTGCGCCAGCCGGGCTTCCACGTCCAAAATTTCCTTCTCCTCCATAAAGCGCATTTCATCATCCGGGTAGCCTTCGGCATAGATGTTATGAAAGGCGGAGCGATAGGCCTCCAGCACCGCCTGCGGCGCGGTGGACTCGGAGGCGATGAGGATGAGTTTGCGGTATTGCCGCTCGGCCTCAACCTGGGTGAGTTCGTATACATCGGGGTCGAGGTCTTGGAGCGAGCCGCGGAAGAGGAAGTCGGAGGGCATGAGGGAACTCCTGAGTGTGGAGGATTGGAGATTGGTAATTTGTAAGTGGTAATTGGTAATCGGGATTGTAGGCGGGGGAGGGGAAGAATGCAAGGCGGAAAGCGGAGTGGCGGAGGATAATTGTTCGGGGGAGGCTATGCTAGAATAATTAAGTAGGTCAGGTTATTCGCCATAAACCGCCTTGCGCCCCCCCAACCCAAGATTGACATCCCTGCTGAGCAAGTGGCTGAGTTCTGCCACAAGTGGAAGATTGCCGAGCTCGCTTTCTTCGGCTCAGTTTTGCGCTTAGCTGATAACAGACAACAGACAATGATCAGTAGCTTTTCAATGACCCACTCCCCCAATCACTAAATCACCCCATCCTCCATGTCCCTCTTCCAATCCTTCCTGCTCGGCATTGTGCAAGGCCTCACTGAATTTCTGCCTATCTCCTCCACCGCGCATTTAATCCTTGTCCCGGCGTTGTTGAACTGGGCGCTGGATAAAAATGCGGCGTTTGTGTTCGATATTCTGTTGCAACTCGGCACCACCCTGGCGGTCATCGCTTATTTCTGGAAAGACTTGTGGTATATCGCGCACGCAGTGGTCACGGACGCCCTTAACCGCACCCCGCTGGCCTCCCCCGACGCGCGGTTGGGGTGGCTGATTGTGGTGGCCACGCTCCCGGCCCTGTTCATCGGGCTGGTGTTTAAAAAGTATTTTGAAGCCCTGCATCACAACCCGGCGGTCGTGGCGGGCATTGTGCTGGGGGCCGCGCTCCTGCTGTGGGTCAGCGAATACATCGGGAAGCGGACGCGCCCGCTGACGGACCTGACCTGGCAGGATGCGCTCTTCATCGGCGTCTCGCAAGCGCTGGCGCTTTTTCCTGGGGTCTCGCGCTCGGCGGCCACCATTTGCGGCGGGCTGGTGCGGCACTTGGACCGGCAGGCGGCGGCGCGCTTTAGTTTTCTCATGTCCATCCCGGCGCTCCTCGGCGCCGGCGTGATTGCGCTGAAGGATTTGTTCGACCTCCCCAACTTCGCGCAATATCTTCCACCGCTCCTCATCGGTACGCTGGCCGCGGCCATTGTCGGTTGGTTGTCCATCCGCTGGCTTCTGGGGTATCTGGCCCGGCGCTCGTTGGCCGTGTTTGCCTGGTATCGGCTGGCGTTTGGCGCGCTGTGCCTGGTCATCTTCTACTTGCGGTGAAAAGTAATTGGTTATTGGTAATGGGGGTGATACTGGTCGCGTGCGCCGCGCCACCGCCACCGACCGTGTCACCCATCCGCATTGCCGCCACTGACCTGGCCGCGCCGGTGCTGTTTGCGTGGGTGGATGGCTACGCCGCGGCGGCCCCGGCGGTGAGCGTGCTCCCCAGCGTGGCGCCGCTCCCCACGGTGTATGCCGATTTAACGACGGGGAAAACCGACCTGGCCCTCGCGGCCACGCGCGACCCGAACCTGTTTGCCACCCCGGCGGGCTACATTACCCTCACGGTGGTCGTGAACGCGGCCAACCCGGTGATCAGCCTGAGCGTGGCGCAAGTGCAAGCCATCTTTGCGGGCCAGATCACCGATTGGGGGCAGGTGGGCGCGGCGGGCGGAGGCATTCAAACGGTCGGGCGCGAACCCGGCTCGGATGCGGAGAATATGTTCGAGACGCAGATTCTGCTCGGCGCGCTTCCCCAGGCCAACACGCTCAGCGCGCCCTCGTGGGAAGCCATGCGCGAAGCGGTGAGCGGGGATGTGACTGCGATTGGTTTTGCGCCGGAGGGCACGCCGGAAGTGAAGGCGGTGGGCGTGAGCGCGCGGATTTTAATTGTGGCGCTGGCGGTGAGTGAACCGAGTGGGGGGTTACGGGATTTTGTAGCGTGGGGACAGGGGCAGTAAAAAGTAATTGGTAATTAGTCGGCCAGAAAGGGGTTGAGTTTTCTTTCATCCCCAATCGTCGTCACTGGCCCGTGACCGGAATAAACCTGGGTGTCATCCGGCAGTTTGAATAACACTTCTTTGATGCTGTGTATGAGCGTGGCGTAGTGGCCGCCCGGCAGGTCGGTGCGACCGATGCCGTCTTTGAATAGCACATCCCCACTGAAGACCGCCCCCGGTGTGGCGAAGGCCACATGCCCCACGGTATGCCCCGGCACGAATAGAACTTCAAACTTCAAAGCCCCACACTCCAAAAATTGACCCGGTTCCAGTAACACGTTGGGTTCGGGGCAGGGTGGGATGTTGACGCCGAACAAAGTCGCGCCGCCTTTGGCGCGGAGCAGGGGCAGTTCGAGCGGGTGAAGGGCGACCGGCACGCCGGTGGCCTCGACCAACCCCGCTACCCCGCCGATGTGATCGAAGTGCGCGTGCGTGAGCCAGACGGCCTGAAGTTGCCAGCTTTTTTGCTTGAGCGCGCTCAACACCAGGGGCGCTTCATCGCCCGGGTCCACGACCACCGCCGCGCGCGTGGCTTCATCCCCAATGAGGTAACAATTGGTCTGGATGGGGCCGAGGGGCAGGGGGAGGATGTGCATTTGAAAAGCAGTAATCAGTGACCAGTCATCAGTTACTGATCACTGGTCACTGATTACTGGTCACTTAACTTCAACGCCGCCCTCAGCAACACATTCGCGCCGTTCACACAGTCCTGCCATTCCGAAAATTCTTGGGGCGAGTGGCTGATGCCATCGCGCGAGGGGATGAAGACCATGCCCGCGTGGGTGAGGGGGGCAAGAATTTGCCCATCATGGCCCGCGCCAGAGGGCAGGGCGGTGTGGGTGAGCGCGAGTGATTCGGCGGCGGCGGTGAGGGCGGCCTGCGCCCGGTCGCTCATGGGCGCGGGGGCGCATTCGCCTTGGGGTTCGACGGTGAGTTTGAGATGATATTGCCGCCCGGCGATGTGCGCGAGCCGCAACAGGTCTTGTTCGAGTTCGGCGAGTTCGCGCGCGTCGGGGGAGCGGAATTCGAGGGCGAGTTCGGCGGCCCCGGGGATGATGTTGAATGCGCCGGGCTGAAAGTTGGCTTGCCCAATATTGACCACGCAATTGGGGTATTCGCGCATGACGAATTCGCGGGCGGTGAGGATGAGCGTGGCCGCGCCGAGCGCAGCATCAGTGCGGGAGTCCATGGGCGTTGTCCCGGCGTGGTTGGCCTGCCCGTGATAGGTGAGCCGGAAGGATTTGATACCGACGATGCCGGTGACCACGCCGATGTTGTGCGCGGAGGCGGTGAGGCGTGGGCCTTGCTCGATGTGCAGTTCGAGGTAGCCCGCGAGGGTGGCTGGGTCGCGGCGGGCGGCGAGGAGGCCGTCTTCGGTGAGGCCCGCGCGGGTGAGGCCAGCCGTGAGGGAGGCGCGGCCCCCACGGGGTGCGGCCAACATCGCCGGGGTCAGGACTCCCGCGAGGGCCATGCTCCCCAGTTCACCGACGAGCGTGCCTTCTTCATCGGTGAAGTCAATCATTTCCAAATTCACCGGGAGTGGCAAGCCCGCGTCTTTCACGGTTTGTAAAACTTCGAGCGCGGCCAACACGCCGAGCGCGCCATCGAAACGCCCGCCGTTGGGGACGGAGTCGGTATGCGACCCTAACAACAAAGTGGGAGCAGGGGAGCCCGCTTCGCTGGGGAGCAGGGGAGAACGCAGGATAGCCGAATGGTTTCCCGCGCCATCCACCCGCGTTTCTAATCCGGCGGCTTGGGCGCGGGCCAGCAACCACGCGCGGGCTTCGAGGTGTTTTTCGCTGAGGGCCGGGCGGTTCACGCCGCCCTCACCTGTCGCGCCGATTTGGGCGAAGGCGTCAAAATTTTCTTGGAAGCGGTCGGGGTTGATGAGGAGAGGCATACGGTTAGGGCATCTCCGCTGCGCCAGAGTCACAGATTCCACCTTGTGGGCGGGATTGATTGAGGGAGGTGGTTACCGTCGTTCCATTAACGTCGGCGCAATCCGTCGCGCCATTGTAGGCGGGGTTCATCGCTTGGTCTATGGGATAGTAAGCCGGGCTCCCAGTTAGTGCGCCGCCGAAAATAGCCGCGAGGCTGTTCCCAATGGAAATGGCCGGACAGGAGCCGTCTTCGATATAGTTCCCGCCATGGTCGAAGATATTGTTGGTCGTGGTGTTGCATTCATCACCCGTGTTGCTGGTGATGAGCGAGTTCTTAATTTTAGTGGGGGCGATAGCGGAGCCTGCTTCGTATAAAGCCGCTGAGGCCCCGCCCGGGCCGATGTTGAAGGCGATGGTGACAAAACTGAGGTCGGTAGTGCCAGCGGCATAAATGCCGGCGCCACTGCCAGTCGAAGAATTAGCACCGATGGTGACATTTACGAGTTTGGCAATGCCAAGACTAACGTAGAGGCCACCCCCAGTTCCGCTGGTAACTGAATTGCTGATCAGGGCGCTATTCTGCACAGTCAGGGTGGCGTTGTTGTTATATATCCCGCCGCCACCACTGGTGGCTGAATTATTCCTCACGGACGTGTTATTCAGGGTGAGGGTGGCCGAGTTAAAAATGCCGCCGCCAAAAGCCGACGCTGAATTATTACTCACCGTGCTGTTGTTCAAGGTCACCGCGCCTGAGTTGCCATTCATCAGGGCGCCTCCATAAGCCGCAGTTGAGTTATTGGTGAGGGTGCTGGCATTGAGGGTCAAAGTGCCGCCGTCATTGTAAATGCCCCCGCCGCCCAGGGTGGTCGCGTTACCATTTTGGACGCGTAATTTTGTCAGGGTGACATTGGCCCCACTAGCAACATAGAAAATCCGGCTGTTAGAATTGCCGTCAATAATCACTTGGCCCGCCACCGAACCATCAATGGTCAGGGAGGTGTTAATCGCAATTTCACCGCTGGTGAGAATGATACTCGTGACCGTCGGCGAGAAGGTGATGGTTGCCCCGCCTACGGCGTTGGCTACCCGCTCGCGCAAAGAACCCACACCTGAGTCGGCGTTGGTGCAAACGATGTTAGTTGGGCAACTCACAATGGCCGTGGCCGTGGGAGATGGTGTGGGGGTCGCAGTGGGTGTAGCTGTTGAAACCTGGGTAGCGGTTGAAGTCGGGGTTGATGTTGAAGCCGGGGTTGAAGTCGGGGTCCGCGATGGAGTGGGGGTCGGCGTAGCGGTATTGGCCACGACAATTAACGTGGCAATGATTTGTTCAGTGCCAGCGTAGAGCGAGAGAGCATCCGCGCAGGTGAATTGCAAAGCATGATGCATATGGAAGTAGTAGGTGCCCGGCGCGTTTGGCGCGATATATTGGTATGAGTCTTGACCGCTCACGCCGGGGTAAACGCCCGGCCCACCATCGTAAGCACAATGACCGGCGGCGGTGCTTTCCAATCCGGGAACCAGTTGGGCAATACAGCCGGGACAATCCACTGCATTCCAGATTTGGTAATTGAAGGCCAGCGAGCCGAGTTGACCGGGTTTGACCGTCGCCACCGAACCGCCACCATTGAGTGAGACAGCGGTAAGGTTAAAACCGGCCCCGGCGGTGATGGGAGTGGGGGTTGCGTTGGCGATAAACGAGGTCGGCGAGGGCGGCAGGTCGGTGAGATCAATGGCCTCTTCCGTCAGCGCTATGGCGGTGAGGGCGGCCGAGGCTTCATCTGCTGTCGGGGTGGTTGGCAACAGGTTGGGGGTGGTCGCTAGCGCTGGGGTTGTAAAGTCGTCATCCGTCGCTTCGGTGTCACTGGATGAGTCGGCGGGGGTCTCAAAGGCGTTGTCATCGTCGAAGGGGGTGGGGCTGAGCAGGAGGATGGCGGAGGTGCGACCCGTGTCTAAATCGGGGTTTTCGGCCAGGGCGGTCTGGAGTTCCGCGGCGCTGAGCAGGGCGGTTTGGGCCTGCCCGGCGCCATTGATGACGATTTGCTGAAGATTGCCCAGTTGATAGACGACCGCGCCATTGCGGATGAGGCAGATCCCCTGCACACATTGGATGGCGAGGAGGTTTTGCGCCGGGTCGTAACGGGCGCTGGCTAAAGCGTTGCCGCGAATTTCCAGCAAGCCCAGCGGGGTTTCGATCTGCGTTTGCCCGTTGGCGAGGTTGATCCAGATTTTGCCGTTCTCCAGCCGCAGGCGGATTTGCGCCAAGCCCTCGAGTTCAAAAGCCGACAGAAAGGTGACGAAGGCATTTGGCATGAGCCGCAGGGTGGCGAGGTTTCCGAAGGTGATGCGTGTTTGAGCAGTGTCGCCAAAGGCTTGCGCTTGCGCCCCGGGGGCCAGGAGCGCATTGGGGGGCAACAGGGTGAACGGCGCATCGGGCGCGATCCGCCCCAGCAACGTGTCAATGATTTCCTGCACGCTGGCGATGAGGGGGCTGGGGGTGACGGCCGGCGTGGGGGTCGGCGCGCCCGGCCCCGGCGTGTTGGGGATGGGGACGGGGGTGCGCGCGGGTAACGCGGTGGGTTGGGGCGCGGTAAAAAACAAAACACCCAACAGCCAGGCGCCGACCAGCGCGCCGACCAGCAACAAGAAAGCAATGAAAGCGATAATGCGGCGGGACATGGTTTACGGCCACTGCGCGCAGGGCGCGGGCAAGCTGTCGTGGCTGAAGTAGGAATTTTTTTCGTCGGTGGTGAAGTTGCGGCCAATGGTCGCGCACAGACCGGCGCGCAGGTCATCGAGGCGGACGGTCCACAATAACACGGGGCCGGTGGCGGCGCCAGTGGCCAGCCAGCGCCCATCCGGGCTGATGGCTAGGGCGTTGATACGGCTGGATTGTCCACCCATGACTACCGGCGCGGTGCTGGGTAAGTCCCACAACCGCACTTTGCTATCGGCGCTGATGGTGAGGAGCACACACCGTTGGGCTGGATCAGCGCAGTCGGGGGAGAAGGTGAGGCCGGTGACACTGTCTTGATAGGCGGTGAGGCGTTGCAGGGTCAGCGGCGAGGTGGTCAGATCCCACACCTGGATGGTTTTGTCATCGCTGGCGGTGGCAAGATAGCGCTCGTTGGCGCTGAAGGCGAGTTCGGTGAGGGGGGCAGTGTGACCGGTGAGGGCGGTGTTGGAGGTCGCCAGTTGATCAAGCGGCTGGGTCAGGTCCCACAGTTGTGCGAGGTTGTCGCCGCCGCCCGAGGCGAGGTAATGGCCCGACGGGCTGAAGGCGAGGGCGTTGATGAAGCTGGTGTGGCCCGTGAGCGTGATGAGGGGGGCCGACGGGTCTTGCACATCCCACAATTGGATGCCGCCATCCTGGTCGCCCGCGGCCAGATAGCGATTATCTGGGCTGAAGGCGAGTGACCACACCCATTTGCCGGTGGTGAGGGTGAGGTCGCTGGTCCCCGCGAGGGCGGGTTGTCCTAAATCCCACAGGCGAATGAAGCCATCGCGACTGCCAGTGGCGACCCAGTGGCTATCGGGGGAAAACGCGAGGGCCAGGATACTGCCCGTGTGTCCCGCGAGGCCCTGCGAGCGCGGGTTGGTTTGGGTCAAATCCCAGAGCCGGGCGCTGTTGTCGGCATAGCCCGCCGCGAGCCAGCGTCCATCGGGACTGAACGCTAAGCGCTGGGCAATGGTTTGCGTGCCGGAGAATATCTGGGCGGTGGCGGGGAGGCCGTCGGCCATGGGCCAGAGGGTAAGTTGCCAGATGAGGTTGGCGGTGTCGTTGCTGAGGGCGGCGAGCCAGTCGTTTTGCGGGCTGAAGGCCACCGCGCTGACCACGCCGACGAAGGGATTGAGGCTTTGGGGGGTGGTGGGGGAAGTGGCATTGGGG
>CAYUFY010000109.1:0-14146 GCA_964443795.1 uncultured Anaerolineales bacterium
GCTACTCTTGCCTCACCCACCTACACCCCTCTCCCCCTCACTCCCACACCTCCACACGCCTCTCTCACGCTCGACCAAAAACTCGGCCTCCTCCTCCTCTCCGGCCTCAACGGCACCGACCTCACCCGCGAGACCCAATTACTAATTACCAATTACCATATAACCGCCTTCGTCCTCCGCGGCCGCAACATCTTCAACGCCCAACAACTTCAAGCCCTCCTCACTGGCCTCCGTTCCCTGACCCCTGACCCCCTCCTCATCGCCGCCGACCAGGAAGGGGGCGACGTGACCCGCCTCACCGACGGCCTCACGCATTTCCCCTCCGCCATGGCCCTCGGCGCGGCGGATGACCCCGACCTCGCCTATCAAGTTGGCTACGTCACGGCTCAAGAACTGCTCACCTTCGGAGTCAACGTCAACCTCGCGCCCGTCCTCGACACGCTCACCGACCCGGCCAACACCACCATCGGCTTGCGCTCTTTTGGTAACAACGCCGCGCTCGTCGGCGAGCTGGGCACACACTTCATGCGCGGCACGCTGGAGGCCGGAGTCATCCCCGTCCTCAAACACTACCCCGGTCACGGCGGCACCGCCACCGACTCGCACGCGGGCCTCCCGGCCATAGACCGCCTCGACCTCGAACCGTTCGACACCGCCATCGCCGCCGGTGCCCCCGTGGTCATGCTCGGCCACTTGTGGGTGCGGCCCCTCGACCCGGCCCCGCTCCCCGCCAGCCTCTCGCCGCGCATCATCGCGCGCCTGCGCCAAAACTTCGAGGGAGTCATCCTCACCGACTCGCTCAACATGGGTGCCATCACCAACCAACAGCCCGCGCCCCAAGCCGCGCTCGCCGCCTTCCTCGCCGGAGCCGATTGGCTCCTCATCGCCGAACCCGCCGACGTGCCCGCAACCCTCGCCCTCCTCCGCGCGGCCTACGAGCGCGGCGATATTTCGCCGGAGCGCCTCGAGGCTTCAGTTCAACGATTGCTGGATTTACAGACACACCTCGGGCGGGCAACCGCGCCCGCACCGCCACTCCCCTCGGGCGCCGACCTGGCCCTGAGCGTTGCGACCCGCGCCCTCACGGTCACTTGTTCCCCGAACATCCTCTGCGCCCCACGCATCCCCTCCGATACCAAAAAGATTCTCCTCATCGCGCCCAGCCACATCCCCAGCGCCCCCGCCGACCCCAACCACCTCACCTACCTCGCGCAACGCCTCGCCGAGCGCGGCTATCGTGTCACCGAATTGCTCTACGACCCGCAAGCCGGAACCCCCCGCGACCTCACCGCCCAGGCCGAACTCTACGCCCTCGCCAACGACCTCACCCTCTTCGGCGCCTGGGATGCTCACCTCACCGCCACCGCCTTCCAAATCCAGACCGTCCACCGCCTGCAAGCCACGCGCAAACCGCTCATCACCATTGGCTTCCATCTCCCCTTCGATTTGCAAGTCCTCGATGCGCCAATTTACATCGCCACCTTCGGCGACACTCCCGCACAAATGGAGGCGCTGATCCTGGCCATCACTGGCGCAGTCCTTCCACAGCAACGTTAAATAAAAAAGCCCCGGCTCATCACCGGGGCTTTACTTTTCATTCTTCAATTTTTACTTCATCACACCCATCACCGCATTCGTCGCCATAGTGAGTAACGGCGTGGGCATCAGACCAAAGATAAACGTAGCCAACGCGGCTACGCCCACGGTGAAGTTAAGCGCGCGCGGGGTGACAGCCAAGCCCTCGCCCGCTTTCATGTACATCACAATGACCACGCGCAGGTAGTAATACGCCGAGACCAGCGAAGTGACCACACCGACTAAGGCCAACCACATATAGCCCGCTTCAATCGCCGCGTTGAAGACGTAGAACTTCGCCACAAAGCCAATCGTGGGCGGCAGGCCAGTGAGCGAGAGCATGAACAGGGTCATGGCTAACGCGTGGGCTGGCCGACGCGCGCCAAGCCCCGCGTAATCGTCGAGGTTCAGGCCTTTTTCTTCGGCGCGTTCCACCGCCATCACAATGCCCCAAGTCCCCAAGTTGGTGAGCGCATAGGACAGCAGGTAGAAAATTGCCGCGCCCACAGCGAAGGCGCTCAGGTCCGGTTTATTGGAACCAGCGGCCACAAACGCCATGAGAATGTAGCCCGCATGCGCCACGCTGGAATAGGCAAGCATGCGTTTGATGTTGCTCTGCGCGATGGCGGCGAAGTTGCCCACGAGCATGGTCAGCGCGGCGATGATGGCGGCCAACCCCACCCACTGGGTGGCGAGGCTGGGGAACGCGGTGAGGAAGACCCGCAGGAGCGCGGCAAACCCGGCGGCCTTCGCGCCCACTGACATGAACGCGGTCACCACCGAGGGCGCGCCTTCATACACATCCGGCGTCCACATATGGAACGGCACCGCCGCCACTTTGAACCCCAACCCGACCAGGATAAGCGCCGCGCCTGCCAAGAGGAGCACCGGAATAACCGGATGCGCGCCGCTCCCGAGCGTGGAGAACGAGCCGTTTTGCGCCGCGGTGACAATGGCAGTGAGGTTGGTTGAGCCGGTCGCGCCATAAGTCAGCGCAATGCCATAGACCAAAAAGCCCGAGGCAAACGCGCCCAGCAAAAAGTATTTCATGGCGGCCTCTTCGGACGACCAGCGCGGACGCGCGAAGCCGGAGAGGATGTAGAGCGGGATGGAGAGCATTTCGAGGGCGAGGAAGACCACAACCAAATCAGTGGCCTGGGCCATGAGCATCATGCCCGCCAGGGTGAAAAGGAGCAGGATGTAGAACTCGCCGCGCTCAATGCCTGTGCGCGGCAAATAGTTCAGGGCCAGCAACACCGCGAAGGCGCCGGTGACTAAAAAGATGAGATTCAGGAACAGCGCAAACTGGTCGGCAATCACCATGCCGCCGAATCCCGGCAGGTAGCCCACGGCCGGCCACCACAGCAACCCCACCCCGCCGCCGATAATCCCCACAAACCCGAGCCACGCGGTCCACTGCTTGCGCCCGGCGGGGATGGCTAAATCCACCAACATCAACAGACAGGCAGAGCCGGAGAGGATGAGGGCGGGCAGAATGGTGATGAGGTCAGTATGGGTCATGGAAAGTCCAAATTTCAAAGTCAGCCTGAGATAATTTTGGCAAGCAAGTCGTTCACTTCAAGGCGCGCGGCCCAGTGGTGCAAGTAGTCTGTGTCAAGCGTCTCGCGCTGGGCTTGCCAGACGCCCGCACTATCACGGATTTGCGTTTCACTGGGCAAGAGTTTGTGCCACAACAACTTGGCGAGGATGATATCTTCGGGCGCGAACATCCATACTAAACGGTCTAAGATATTTATCTGACGGCGGCGGGCAAACTGCTGCTGCGAATACTCATCATTTTTCAACGGCCAAAAGTCTATCTTCAGTCCGAGGGTCGGGTCAATGATGTTGAAGAACTGCCCCAGCGCCACGGCTTCTTGTATCCAGTCCGGGTCGGCGTAAATGGGTGGGGGAAAGGCGGCCACCAGCGCCGGGACATTTTTTACAGCAATGGAAACCACTATATCCAAATCATGAGTCGTGCGCGGCATCCCATAAGTGGTTGAAGCCCATGAGCCCGTAATGGCATACGGGATTTGAGCGTTCTCCAAGCCATCAATGGCGCGAAACAGAAAATCGCGTTGGTGTTCCATGCGCCTTTAAAATCCGCTCGGCTACTTCCAAACGCACTTGTATTTCGACCCAATCTGGGTGCGCTTGCCGCACTTGCGCCCGCGCCATTTCAACTGTCATTTCCCACATCTCAAACGCCGCCAGCCATTTTTGCTCCGGGGTCATACGCTTGAGGACGCCAATATAAAACTCTTCTGCTTCCCGGGTTGCAAAATCGCCAAGCAAAGATTGATACATCTGATGGCTGACTTATGTACGGGCGAGTCTGAGACCCGCCCCTCCTACTTCATCGCCAGCGCTGCCGTGCTCAGCGCCGACACGAGTTGGTTAACCGAGGGCGACATGATTTCGAGGAAGGGCTTGGGGTATAGGCCAATCCAGAAAATCAAAACAATGATGGGGAGGAGGGTGCCAATCTCCCAGCGGCTCATATCTTTGAGTGACTTATTCTTCTCGTTAGTCACTTCGCCCAGGAACATCTTCTGGAACATCCATAACATGTAGATTGCGGCGAGGATGACGCCCGAGGCCGACAGACCCGCGAACCAGTAGGATTTCAGCGCCCCATCGGGGGCGCCCGCGCCCCACGCGCCCAGCAAAATCGCAAACTCGCCGATGAAGCCGTTGAGGCCGGGCAAGCCCATCGAGGATAGCGCGACGATGAGCATGAGCGTGCCGTAAACAGGCATCACCTTCCACAACCCGCCGAACTGCGCGAGGTCGCGGGTGTGCCGCCGCTCGTAAATCACACCGACCAGGAGGAACAACGCGCCGGTGCTGAGGCCGTGGTTAATCATCTGCAAAATTGCGCCCTGAATGCCCTGCGGGTTGAGCGCGAACAAGCCGAGCATCACAAACCCCAAGTGGCTCACCGATGAATAGGCGACCAGTTTCTTGGCATCTTTTTGCGCGTACGAAACAATCGCGCCATAGATAATGCCGATGGTCGCCAGTACCGCCATGAACGGTGCGGCTTGCATCGCGGCGGCGGGGAACATCCCCAAATTGAAGCGCACAAAGCCATACGTGCCGAGTTTCAACAGCACGCCCGCCAGGATGACCGACCCAGCGGTGGGGGCTTCAACGTGCGCATCGGGGAGCCACGAGTGGAGCGGCCACACCGGCACTTTGATGGCGAAGGCCGCCGCAAACGCGCCGAAGAGCAGGAGTTGCGTCGGGCCGCCGGGCACATGGCCGATCAACTCCGTCACCGAGAAGGTGCCTTGCGTGATGCCCAGCCACAAGATGGCGAGGAGCATGAGGATGGAACCGGCCATGGTGTACAAGAAAAACTTAATCGCCGCGTAGTTTTTGCGCGCGCCGCCCCAGATGCCAATGAGGAAATACATGGGCACGAGGGTAAATTCCCAGAAAATGTAGAACAGAAACAGGTCGAGCGCCACGAACACGCCGGTCATGCCGACTTCGAGGAGCAGGAAGAAAATCATGAATTCTTTCACCCGGTCTTCAATCGCCGTCCAGGTGGAGGCAATGGCGATGGGGGTGAGGAAAGTGGTGAGCAGGACAAGCAAGACGCTGATGCCATCCACGCCGAGGTGGTATTCAATGTTCCACCGACTGCCCAACGTAATCCACGGGGCGCGCACTTCCAGTTGCATCCCCGGGTCCCCAGCGTTGAACTGGATGAGCATGAGGAGCGACAGCACGAAAGTAATCAGCGACGTGCCCAGCGCCACCCAGCGGATGGTGTTCTTCTGCTCATTATTGATGAAGAGCAGGATGAACACGCCCACCAGTGGGAAGAAGGTAACAGCGGTGAGTGTGGCAAACAAATAATTCATGTTAAGCCTCAGCAGACGAATCGGTTTGAGATGGTGCGTTCTGCTCCAGCGCAGTCCGCAATTGAGCGACAACTTCCACGGGCAGGCCCGCAATTTCACACAGGGCTTCCAAAGGGCTGGGCGGGTTTTCGGCCCAGAGCCACGCGGGTTTCAACCACAAGCCAGGCAAAACCTGCGAGGCGACTCTTTCATCATCCTCAGTCGCCAGTAAATGATAGGTGCCGGTTTCGTCCAGCGCGTAAAAGTCAACGCGATGCCGGCCAGGACGCGAATCCACCACCCAATATTCCGAAACGCCGCCACTTTGATACGCGCCAAATTTTTTGTCGCGGTCGCGCCGCACGCTTTCATCCGAGACAACTTCAATTACTAAATCGGCTGGGCCTTCCAAGCGCACATCGGTCAGCCGTTTGAGATTCTCGCGCCGCAACACCAGAATATCCGGTTCCCACGCCGCGCCGCGCAAACGCATTTCAAAGGGCGCGCTAATGACTTGGCCTAAATTGAGCAAACGCACAAACAGACTCAATAATTCATACAAGTACCCAACGATTCTCTGATGTTCACTTTTAGGCGGCATATGCACAAACACCTCCCCGTTGTCCCATTCCGCATGAATATCTTCGTGCGCCCAATCCAAAAAGGCCTCATACGACATCCGCTGAGGGGTCGAGGCCACCATCGGCAAGTTATCCAACGCGGGAGCCACCGGTTTGGTCGTCATCTCACTTCGCAATCAAGAAGTATCCCAACACCCCGACCACGCCCACAAACACCGCTAGCGCGTAACTCCGCACATAGCCCGATTGCAGTTTGTGGAAGAGTCCGGCAATCCCCTGACTCAGGTCGGCCGGGAGGTGACTGATGGTCGCGTCCACAAAACCCTTGTCCACGCCGTCGGCCAAAATGTTGGTTAAGGTATTAAACATCCGCGCCACCAAACTATCATGGACCCAGTCGTGCCAGAAGTTCCAATCCACCACCTCAGCCGTAAAACGGGCGAGGCGGTCGTAGGGGTTGAGGATGAAGAATTCGTAAATTTCATCCACGTACCATTTGTTTTGGAGCAGACCGAAGAGCGGGCCGCCCATTTCGTAGAGCGGGTCGTTCTCAGCGGCGGTCTGCGGCTGGCGCTGATACACCACAAAGGCGACGAAGATGGCGAGGAGGGCGACCCCGGTGGAAAGACCCGCTACCCCAAAGTTCAATTCGCCTTCTTTTATTTCTGCGCCGCCATGTTCACCTTCGACGGGCGCGTGGGCTTCGGCACTCACGGCGGCTTCGTGTTCCCCACCGCCCAGGGTATGGCCCAACCATTGGGTCAGCGCGTGCGCGCCGGGCGGCGTCCAACCGGCAATCGCGGGCACATTCAAGCCGCCGCCAAACACCGACAACACCGCCAGCACCACCAGCGGTATCAACATCACCCACGGGCTTTCACCTGCGTGGCGGGCCGCGTCGGTGCGCGCCGCGCCGAAGAACACCATCAACACCTGGCGCGTCATGTAAAACGCCGTGCATCCCGCCGCCGCAATCAACATCCAATAGACAGTCTGATTGTGCTTGAAGGCATCGAGCAGAATCTCGTCCTTTGACCAGAAACCGGCGAAGGGAAAAATGCCCATAAGCGCGAGCGAGCCGATGAGATAGACCCATTTGGTGACGGGGAGCCGCGCCCACAGATTGCCCATGTTCCGCATATCCTGCGGGTCGAGGGCGTGGGAGTCGTGGCCCGCCGGGGTGTGGGCTTCCCCGTGCGCTTCGTGGCCCTCAGCGTGATGGTCGTCCCCACCGCCGCCCACCGCATGCTGGGCGTCACGCGAAGCGGAAGCGTGCATCCCATGTTCCATCGCCTGAATGACCGAGCCGGAGGAGAGGAACAACAAAGCCTTGAAAAACGCGTGGGTGACGAGGTGGAACATCCCTGCCACATAACCGCCCAAGCCCACCGCCGCCACCATAAAGCCAAGTTGCGAGATGGTGGAATAGGCGAGGACTTTTTTGATGTCGAACTGGCCGATGGCGATGGTCCCGGCGAGGAGGGCGGTCGTGGCCCCAATCATCGCCACCGCGTTTTGCGAGATGGGCGCGAGGGCAAAGAGCGCGTTGGAGCGCGTCATCATGTAAATGCCCGCCGTGACCATGGTGGCGGCATGGATGAGCGCGGAAACCGGCGTGGGGCCAGCCATGGCATCGGGGAGCCAGACATACAACGGCACTTGCGCCGACTTGCCACTGGCACCGACGAGCAGGAGCAGGGTGATGGCGGTGATGAGGCCGAATTGCGTCTCCACAGTCAATCCGGCCACTTTGGCGAAGACATCATTGAAAGTGAGTGAGCCAAAATTCCAGAAGATGAGGAACATGGCGATGAGCATGGCCCAGTCGCCGACACGGTTGGCGACAAACGCTTTGCGCGCGGCGCGGGCGTTGCCTACATTATTTTTGCCCTTCTCAAACCAGAAGCCGATGAGCAGGAAGGAGCATACGCCCACGCCTTCCCAGCCCACGAACATCATCAAGTAGTTGTTGCCCGTGACGAGAATGAGCATCGCCGCGAGGAACAGATTGAGATAGACGAAGAAGCGCGGGAACCGCTCGAGATCGCCATTGTGCCGCACGTCGCCATGCATATAGCCGATGGCGTAAATGTGGATGAGCGTGCCCACCCCGGTGACCACTAGCATCATCGTCACCGAGAGCGTGTCAATCTGGAAGGCCCAAGGGATGTTCAGGTTGCCGATGACGATCCAATCGGCCAGTGGCACAGTGACGGCATGGAAGTCGTTACCTTGCAAGCCGAAGAACTGCAACAGGGCGATGACAAACGAAGCGCCCGCCGCCACGGAGGCTAGGCCGCCCGACCAAGTCTCGCCGAGGTGTTTGCCCCAGGCGAGGTTGAGGAGTAGGCCAATGACCGGGAACAGGATAATGAGCGGGATGAGCGCGAACACACCGGCCCCGCCCCCCCCGCTTTCGGAGGCTAACGGCGCGGCCCAGGCCAATGCAGGGAGCGCCAAGACCGCCAGGGCGGCGCCCAATCCAATCGAGAACAGAGATATTCGGCGACGATTCATGTCAGCCCTTCAATTGATTGATTTCGTCAATGTTGATGCTTTGCTTGGTGCGGAAGATGACCACAATCAGCGCGAGGCCCACCGCCACCTCGGCGGCGGCGACGGTCATCACAAAGAACACAAAAATCTGGCCGGAGAGTTCCACGAACTCGCGCGCAAACGCCACAAAGACCAGGTTGGCCGAGTTCAACATCAACTCCACCGACATAAAAATGATAATGGAGTTGCGCCGGAGGAGCACGCCTGCCACCCCCAGCGTGAACAGAATGGCGGAGAGGGCAACGAAGTAACTGGTAGGTATTGGGTTCATGGATAATTCCCAACTTCAAAGTTCAAATTCCCAAGTCGTTATTTGGAGGTTTGAGATTTGGGGTTTGAGATTTTCTTATCTTCCCGCACCAGCACCACGGCACCGACCATGGCCACTAACAACAGGAGCGAGGTCAGTTCAAAGGGAAGCAGATAGCGGGTGAATAATTCCTTGCCAATGGCGTTGGGCGCGCCAAATTTGCGGAGGGCATCGTCCACCAAGCCAATCGGCGCGGTAGGGTTGCTCCAGCCGAGGAAGATAAAGGCCATCACCGCGCCAAGAAACACGATGCCCAGCACAAAAGCCAGCGGGCGTTGCCACGGCAGGGTGGTGTTATCGGGGCGGAGCATTTCGGCGCCGAGCAACATGATGACAAATAGGAATAAGACCATAATGGCGCCCGCATAGACCGTGACTTGCACCATGGCAATAAACGGCGCGCCCAGCAGGAGAAAGAACACCGCGACCACCGCGAAGTTCAACACCAGCCACAGGGCCGAGTGGACGGCATTGCGGCTCGTAATCATGGCGACGGCCGAGCCAACGGCGATGAGGGCGAGGAAGAGGAAGAGGATAAGTTCAGGGGTCATGCGCTAAATCCCAACTTCCAATTTCAAATCTCAAACTTCCAGGTTGGGGGTTTGAGATTTGAAGTTGGAAATTATTTAGGCCGGGTCTTGCATATCCGGGATTGCCCGTTCATACTGGCCGACTTCCACCTGCATGGGTGTGGGCTGGCCCCCGACGGGCACCGGCACGATGAGCATCGGTTTGGTGTAAATGGAGTCGGCGCGGTTGGTGTAGGCCAGTTCGTAATGGCTCCCCAGCACAATGGCTTCGGTCGGGCAGGCATCTTCGCAATAGCCGCAGAAAATACAGCGGAGCATATTGATTTCGTACGTGCTGGCATAGCGCTCCCCGGGGGAGAAGCGCTTCGCGTCCGTGTTTTCGGCGGCCTCGACAAAAATTGCGTCGGCGGGGCAGGCGGCGGCGCACAGCGCGCACCCGATGCACTTTTCCAGCCCGTTGTCGTAGCGCTTAAGCTCGTGCCGGCCCTTGAAGCGCATAGCCGTGGGCTTTTTCTGTTCCGGATATTGAACCGTGACCGGCTCCTCGAACGCTTGTTTGAAGGTGGTCCAAAAACCACGCAGGATTTCGGTAAACATAGGTTAGGCCTTCTTCACGGGCCGCGCGTTAAAGCGCAAGCGATAGAAGTTATACAGCACCACCCCCAAGCCAATGAGCATCAGCCCGCCAGCGGTCCACCACAACACATCGGCCTGCCCGGCATCGGCCGCCAGAATACCCGCCGCCGTGACCACCACATTGGCCAGGGAAATGGGCAACAGCACCTTCCAGCCAAAGGCCATCAAGCGGTCATAGCGCAAGCGCGGGTGCGTCGAGCGGGTCCAGATCATAAAGACCAATGAGGCCGCGATTTTGAGCCAGAAGTACAGCAGGCCCAGGATGGGGAACTGTTCGGCAAACGGGCCGCGCCAACCGCCTAAAAAGAGCGAAGCAAAAATGGCGCTCACGCCAATCATTTTGATATATTCGCCCATGAAGAACATGGACCAGGTGAAGGCGGTGTATTCGGTGTGATAGCCCGCCGTCAGTTCCTGCTCGGCTTCGGGCATGTCGAAGGGCGCGCGGTTGACTTCGGCTAGAGCCGCGATATAGAAGATAACCGCGGCCAGCGGTTGCAACCAAATAAACCAGATGTTTTTTTGCGCGTCCACAATCGCGCCGATGCTCATGGAACCCGCCAGCATGAGCGGGCCAATGACCGATAACCCGAGCGCGAGTTCATAGCTCACCATCTGCGCCGAGGAGCGGATGCCGCCAAGCATGGCATATTTGTTGTTCGAGGCCCACCCCGCCAACACCACGCCATAGACCGCAATGGAGGCAATGGAGAGGATGTAGAGCATCCCGACGTTGACATCGGTGATGCCCATGGGTTCGTTGTCAAACAGCCGCACCCCGATGGTCGTGGCCGGGATCAGGCCGGGGAGTGAGATATCCAGCGTGCAACACGAGAGCGGCGGGCCCCACGGCACAACGGCCAAGATGACTAGCGCCGGAACCATCGTCAGCACGGGAGCGAGCAAATATACCGGCTTATCGGCGCGTGATGGGATGAAAGTTTCTTTGAAGGCCAGTTTGAGGCCGTCGGCGGCGGGTTGCAGGAAACCAAACGGGCCAGCCCGGTTGGGGCCGAGACGGGTCTGCAAGAGCGCGGCCACTTTGCGTTCAGCCAGCGTGGTATAGGCAAAGACGGTCAACAACACAAAGGCGCTGATGATGGATTTGATAATCGTCGCAATGATGAGGTGTTGCAACTCAGGGGAGATCTGCATGGAAAAGGCCTCGCGGCTTATTTGCTAATCGTCACTGGGATGGGGCCAGCCAGAACCGCCGGGCCTAGACTCTGCGGCATCAACGCCACGCCCTCGGGGGCGCGGCCATCCACTCGCGCGGCGATCTGGCTGGTTACACCGTCCACGGTCAGGGTCACGGTCTCGCCATCTTTAATACCAAGTTTCGCCGCGTCCGCGGTGTTCAATTCCACATGCGCCTGCGGCAGGCGCGGATGCATCAACAGAGAACGGCCAAACGTCGTGCCCCGGTCATAGAGCAGGGTCGTCGGCACCAGGGTCAGGCCCGCCTGGCGCTTCGGTTCACGCAAATCCACTTTGCTGGAGGCCACGGGTTCGCCGCGCTCGGCGCCGCTGGGGAGTTGCCCCCCCAAGCCTTGCTCATTTTGATAGGCCGTGCCGCCGTAATACAAGTCCGAGCCGCCCACATCGGGCCATTGCTTCTCGACTTGGGCGAGCGCCTGATAGGACAGGCCCGCATAGGCCGGGACGTTGTGGGCGATTTCGAGCAGAACCAGCGCGGCGTGTACAGGTAGTTTGAGGCCGACCTGCGCGCCGATCTCGGCGGCGATTTGGAAATCGGCTTTGCCCTGAGCGGGGACTGCCGGATAAAACCGTTGGACTCGGCGCTCGCCGGATGTGAACGTGCCCTCGCGCTCGGTCCACGCCGCGGCGGGCAGAACCACATCCGCGAGTTTCGCGGTTTCGGTGAGGAAGAGGTCTTGCACAACCGTGAACTCAGCGGGTTTGCCTTTGAGTTGACCATCGCCCACCGGGTCAGCGGCGACGATCCACGCGGCCGCCGCGCCCGCTGGGATGCCTGTGCCCGGCGCGTAACCCAGATCCCACGCGCCTTGTGTGTTCGCCTGCGGCCACACACCGATGAGGCCGTTGTTGGCTTTGCCATAATGATTGGTCTCAATGAGCAGGTTAGCGCACGCCTGCGCGAGCGCGGAGGAGTCGGCCAGGTCTAAGCCCTCATGGCCGAAGAGCACAATCGCGTTCTCAGCCTTCGCAAACGCGTCGGCGGCCTCAGAGGAGCCGCTGACCAACATCCCCATCACTTCGGCCACCGCGTGACCGTAATCATAGCGGCGGGCAAACGTGGCATATTTGTCCAGCTTGGTCGGGCGCGCATTGGCCACGATGAGTGTCGCGCCACGCTCGGCGGCCTGCTTGACGCGCAACCACCAAATGGGCGCTTCTTCTTCCAGGTCGGAGGCGACGACCAAAATGGCCGTGCCTTTGCCCAGCGCCCCGAAGTTGGTGCCCGTGCCCACGCCCACTAGGTTGACTTGCGCGCCGCCGCCCATGGTGGAATTCAGCGCAACTTGCCCGCCCAAACTGGTGACGACCTGGCGGATGGCATATAAGTCTTCGTTGGATAAACGTCCGCCGACCAGCGCGGTGAGGTTCGCGCCCGCGGCTTTGAACTTGCTCCCAACGAGGGCGAGCGCCTCGGCCCAGGTGGCTTCCTGCAACTGACCGTTCTTCCGCACCAGCGGTGTCTTCAATCGGTCGGGGCTAGCCGTAAAATGATGGCCGAAGCGGCCTTTGTCGCAAATCCAGGTTTCGTTCACAGCTTCGTTTTGGCGGGCCATGACGCGTTTGATGACATGCGCCCCGCCTGCCGCGGCTTCACGCCGGGTGCTGAAAGTGAGATTACACCCCACCGGGCAGTGGGGGCACACTGAGGCCGCCGGGGTCATTTCCCACGGTCGCGCGCCAAAGCGGAAATCGCGCGTGGTCAGCGCGCCCACCGGGCAAATATCGGTGGTGTTGCCCGAGAATTTCGAATCAAACCCGGGTTCCGAGAAGGTGACAATTTCGAGATGCCGCCCGCGCTGGTAAAAGCCAATCACCGGGTCGCCCGCCACTTCATCCTGGAACCGGGTGCACCGAGCGCATTGGATACAGCGCTCGCGGTCGAGGTAAATCAAGGCATCATCAGCAGAACCGAGCGGGACATGCTTTTCCAGGTTCATCTTCTCGCCGAAGATGAAGCGGCTCTGGCCGGGGCCGTGCCGCATGGTGAGGTTTTGCAGGGGACATTCGCCACCCTTGTCGCAGATGGGGCAATCGAGCGGGTGCGAGGTGAGCAGGAATTCAATAACGTCGTCGCGGCCTTCCTTCACCTTCGGGCTGGCCCCGACCACCACCATGCCGTCTTCCACCGGGGTAGTGCAGGCCGTTTCCATCTTCGGGCCAAAGGCTACTTTGGGCTGGCCTTTGTCATCCAACACCGGTTGGCCGGTGGCGCGGTCGCGTTGCACCCGGCCCACCTCGACGATGCACATCCGGCACATGCCCACCGGCTTGAGTTTGGGGTGATAGCAAAACACCGGGATGTCATTGCCAATGCGCTTGGCGGCATCCACAATCAGCGTGCCTTTGGGGACGGAGACTCGCGCGCCGTCAATGGTGAGGGTGACTAAGTCAGTCATTGGTTATTTTGAATACTGGCCTTTCGCCAAGTTGTCAGCCAGTGTTAGAAAAAGTTGTTTCAACTGGTCAAGGTCAATCGGCTTGAGCATTGTTGGCATATCTTCGGTTTCAATGCCACTAACATTTAAGAACATTTCTGCTAATGGCAGATCGAGTAAACCAAGGTCTTTCTCTCGTCCTAAATCTAACAGATGACCAAAATCTAATCCGCTTTGGAGCAAAAAATATAAGTCAACAAAATCACGCGAATAAGCCCGCCCATAGGTAGCCAATAACTTACCAACCGCGATATTTTCAAGTGTGTCAACAATTACACCATCGGAGCGCATAACCGGGTCACCAAAATGCGGTGGCGCATCCCGCACCAAATCAATCGTGATACCTTTTTCGTCGGGTAGCTTCAACGTTACCCGAAGCAACTCATTGGGTGGTTTGAGCGGCCAGAAATCCAACTCAGCGCCGCTTAACTGAGCGGCTGTTTTTAAT